>JBGQHM010000043.1:0-27367 GCA_041497995.1 Binatia bacterium
AGATCCTGGAGCGGATCCGTCTGCAGGCGCGGCTCGGGCGGCACTTGCCGGCCGAAGCTCTGGGCCAGTGGATTCGCAGGCGGGCTGTTCTCTGCCTCGCGGACGGCGAGGTACCCGAGCAACACACGCATCAACACGACGGACACGACGATCAGCGCGACCAGGCCCGCGAATCCCCAGACCAGTGGGCGGAGCGAGACGTCGCGCTCCTCGTGGCCGGTGCCGTGCGGATCGGAGTGCTGCGTTGTGTCCATGGTCACGCGTGCTCCGGCAGAGACGGGTCGTGGATCGCTACCAACGAGCGCCCCTTCAGTTGCCAGACAAAGAACCACAACCAGATGCCGCCCACGCCGACCGCGGTGAGCAGATCCATCCAGTGGATGGTGATGCCCGCCGGATAGAAGGCCGGCGTGACCATCCAGAACAGATCGGCGAAGCGCGCCAAGATCACCACCGCCGCCACCACCGCCAGCGCACCGGCGCGCCGCTTGATGTCGCGTGAGAGCAACAACAGGAACGGCAAGACGAAGTGGCACAGAATGATTGCAATGCCGAGCCACTGCCAGCCGCCGTGCAACCGCTTCAGGTACCAAGGAATCTCCTCGGGCAAATTCGCAGACCAAATGATCAAGAACTGCGACAGCGCGAAATAGGTCCACAGCATCACGAACGCCAGCAGCAGCTTGCCGAGATCGTGGAACTGGTCCTTGGAAATCACTTGCGCGAGCGGACCGTGCTCCTCGGCAGCCAGGAGCGCCGCGAGCGGGATGACAAACGCCATCGCCGACAGCACCTGGCCACCCATGATCAGAATGCCGTAGATCGTCGAGAACCAGTGCGGCTCGATCGACATCAGCCAGTCGATCGCCGCGAAACTCATGGTCAAGCCTATCAAGAGTAAGCCGCCACGGCTCAGCATCTCCATGCGCTGCGCCGGCGCAGCGTCGAGTGTCCCGTCCTGTTCCAGAGACCAGCGATTCAGGTAGCGCATGAGCAGCAGCCACACGACGAAATAGGACGCCGCGCGCACCAGAAAGAATGGAATGTTCAGGTACGCCGCCTTGTGCTGCAGCGCCGGATCGTGCGCCACCACGTCGACATGCGTCCATTCGTAGAGCTGGTGCATGCCGAGCACGAGCGGCAGGAACAGCAGTACCATCAACGGCAATGTCCGTGTGCCCGACTCCAGCAACCGCCGGATCACCGCGCCCCATGCGCCGCCGGTGATGTGATGGATCATCAGAATCGCCATGCAGCCCATGCCGATGCCGAAGAAGAACATGTAGGCCACCAAGTACGAGCGGAAGAACTGCGCCGGGCTAGCGAGACCGCCGACCGCACAGATGGCCAGGCTGACGACGCCGGCGATCAGCGCGCCGCGCTGCACGCGGTTCAAGACGTGGTCCGGTGCGAGGCGGATGGCCGCGGTCGTCTGCTGTCCGTTACTCATGGCTCTGCATCAACTTCGATTGTTCGGCGGCTGGGACATCCGCCAAGGTGGCATGTTGGCTCAGCTGCAGGGCGCGAACGTACGACACGATTGCCCAGCGGTCATTCACCGGAATCTGTGAGGCGTAGTCGGGCATGACGCCGAAGCCGTGGGTGACGACGTCGAAGAAGTAGCCCGCCGGCGCGGCCCGCAAGCGATCGATGTGAAACGACGGTGGACGTCGATAGCCGCGGCGGACAATCATTCCATCGCCACTGCCGACGCGATCATGGCAGGGCGTACAGTAGATGTTGAAGCGTTCCTGCCCGTGCGCCAACACCGCGCTGGTAACTGGAAAGGGAAACTCGTCGGCGAAGCCGGTGCCGGTCTTGCCGGTGTAGAGCAACGCGTTGTCGTTGAGGTGCCCGCGCGCCACGGTGTCGGCGATCAGTGGGCGCGAGTCGCGACCGTCCGCGAAGAAGGCGCTCGACTTCAGCGGCTTGTACTTCGGCTGGTCGTGCATGTCCTGGCGGCAGCCGGCCGTGAGGAGGAAGATGAGCGTGAGAGTGTGGGAGAGTGAGAGCGTAAAGATGGACCTCGCGGGTGTCCGTCTCACGCTCTCACGCTCCAACTCTCTCACGCTCCCACGCATTAGTGGTCCACCTCACTCACGGTCCGAGGCACCTGCCGCTCCAGAAATCGCCGCGTGCCCTCACGATCGAATTTCGGATCGGTCGCCTCGATGCACAGAAAAAAACGATCGCGACTCGCCAGCGCGAAACGCGGCACGTTGAAAACCGGATGGTACGGCATCGGCAACCCATTCAACCCCAGCATGCCGAGCACGGTGAAGAACGCAGCGACCAGCACCGTGGTCTCGAAGGTAATCGGGATGAACGACGGCCAGCTGTTGAACGGTCGCCCGCCGATGTTGAGCGGGTAGGCGATGGTCGCGGCCCAATACTGCAATCCAAAACCGGCGCAGCCGCCGATGATGCCGCCGATCAGCACCAGGAGCGGCAGCCCCGAGCGCTTCAGATGCAGCGCCTCAGACACTTCCTCGATCGGGTAGGGCGTGTAGGCGTCGACGCGGGTGTAGCCCGCCTCGTGCGTCGCGCGCGCCGCGGCGATGAGCTCGTTCGGCTCGGAGAACTCGGCCAGCAAGCCGTGGATGGGCGGGCGCTTGACGCCGACTTTCATCCGAGCTCCTCCTTCACTTCGGCTTCGGGCACCAGCGTGCGCATTTCAAAGATCGAGATCATCGGCAGGAAGCGGATGAAGAGAAACAGCAGACTGAGGAACAGCCCGATGGTGCCGAAGAATGTCGAGAAGTCCCAAAACGTCGGGTAGTACATGCCCCACGACGACGGCAGGAAGTCGCGGTGCAGGCTGGTGACGACGATGACGAAGCGTTCCAGCCACATGCCGACGTTGACGATCATGGCGATGATGAACAGCGCCGAGATGTTGGTGCGTACGCGCTTGAACCAAATGAACTGCGGCGTGAGCACGTTGCAGAACATCAGCGACCAGTACACCCACGCGTACGGCCCGTAGAACCGGTTGGTCATCATGTACTCTTCGTAGGTGTTGGCGCTGTACCAGGCCATGAAGGTTTCCATCATGTAGCCGTAGGCGACCACCAAACCCGTGGCGAGCATGACGCGCGCCATGTTGTCGAGGTGCCGCATGGTGATGAAGTCTTCGAGGCCGTACGCCTTGCGCAGCGGGATCGCCAACGTCATCACCATCGCGAAGCCGGCGTATATCGCACCCGCCACGAAGTACGGCGGGAACACCGTCGCGTGCCACCCGGGGATGAGACCGACGGCGAAGTCGAAGCTGACGATCGTGTGCACCGACACCACCAGCGGTGTCGACAGGCCGGCGAGCAGAAGATACGCGGTCTCGTACCGATGCCAGTGGAGCGCCGAGCCACGCCAGCCCATGGCCAGCATGCCGTACACCGCGCGGCCGATGCGGCTCGGCGAGCGGTCGCGCAAGGTGGCCATGTCGGGAATCAGACCGACGAACCAGAACATCAACGAGACGGTGGCGTAGGTGGATACCGCGAACACGTCCCACATCAACGGGCTGCGGAACTGCGGCCAGACGGCCATGGTGCTGGGGTACGGGAGCAACCAGTAGAACAACCATGGACGGCCGAGGTGCAGGATCGGGAAGAGGCCGGCGCAGGCGACGGCGAACAACGTCATCGCCTCGGCGAACCGGTTGATCGATGTGCGCCACTCCTGCCGCAACAAAAGAAGGATCGCCGAGATCAGCGTGCCGGCGTGACCGATGCCGATCCACCACACGAAGTTGATGATGTCGAATCCCCAGCCGACCGGAATGTTGACGCCCCAGATCCCGATGCCCTTCGCGAACAGGTAGCTGATCGAGTAGAGCAGCAGCATCGTCAGCGAGAAGGCGATCCCGAAGCCGACGAACCACCAGCGCGGTGTACGCCCGCTGAGGACGACGACGCTGATCTTGTCGGTGACGCTATCGAAGGTGTGTCCCGGCCCGATGATCGGAGGCCGGGCGTCGCCGTCCGCTTGTCGTGGGTGGACGATGACGTCGCTCATCGCTCAGCCGATCTCCGGGTTCGGGTTCCGCAGGCGGGCCAGGTACGTGGTGCGTGGCCGCGTGTTGAGACTGCTCAGTAGCGCGTAGTTGCGCGGCTCCGCTTTGAGCTGCGCGACGCGGCTGTTCTTGTCGTTGATGTTGCCGAAGGTGATGGCCTCGGCCGGACACACCTGCTGGCAGGCGGTGACGACCTCGCCGTCGCGGATCGGCCGACTCTCCTTCTGCGCGTCGATGCGCGCATGGCTGATGCGCTGCACGCAGTACGTACACTTCTCCATGACGCCGCGGCTGCGCACCGTGACGTCCGGATTGCGCAGCGGCTTGAGGCTCTCGGTCGTCCAGTCGGTGTACAGGAACCAGTTGAACCGGCGCACCTTGTATGGACAGTTGTTGGAGCAGTACTTGGTGCCGACGCAGCGGTTGTAGACCATGTCGTTCAGGCCTTCGCTGCTGTGCACCGTCGCGCCCACCGGGCACACGATCTCGCACGGGGCGTTCTCGCAATGCATGCATGGTACCGGCTGATGGTACGTCTCGGGGTTGTCGAGAGCGCCGGCGTAGTAGCGGTCGACGCGCAGCCAGTGCATTTCATGGCCGCGCGCCACTTCCGTCTTGCCGACCACGGCGATGTTGTTCTCCGCCTGGCAGGCGACCACGCACGCATTGCAGCCGACGCAGGAGCTGAGATCAATCGTCATACCCCAGGCGTTGCCTTCGTAGGGGTGCTCCGGCGGATAGAGCGTATCGTCAGGCGCCGGTTGCTCCTCCATCTCGTGGGCGAACTCCGGATGCGTGCGGTACTCCTCCAGCGTGGCGACGCGCACAAGCGGACGGCCTTCCATGCTGTGGTGATGCTGCGTGCTCGCGAGCGGGTGGCGGTCGCCCGTCTTCCGGAGCTGCAGCCCACTGCCGAACCATGGGGCATCTGCCGTGCGCAGCGCGTACGCGTTGAAACCACTGCCGGTGCCCACCTTGCCGGCATGTGTGCGGCCGTGACCGAGATGCACGGTGACCGCATCCGGCGCGTGGCCCGGCAGGATCCAGATCGGCGCGCGCACCGTGCGCCCGCCGTACGCCAGCTCGACGACATCCTCGTTGGAGAGCCCGAGTCGCTCAGCGGTCGCCGGAGCAATCAGCGCAGCGTTGTCCCACGTCAGGCGCGTCAGCGATTTCGGCAGCTCCTGCAGCCAGCCGTTGTTCGCAAATCGGCCGTCGAAAATGGTCGGGTCGGCGCGGAAGATGATCTCCAAACCCCTTCCGTCGGAAATGCCGCGTGAGTCGAGGCTCGCCACTGGACGCAGCGTGACCTGCTTAGCGGGCGATGCGGAGTCGGGAATGAAGCCGTCATGCAGTGTCTTGCGCCAAAACAACTCGAAGGCACCCGCACCGTGTCGCCCTGTCCAGTACTCGCGCACAATGTCGTGGCTCGAGCGCTCAGGGCGGTCCGAGAAAACTGCGAGCATCTCGTGGGTGGTCTTGCCATCGTACAACGGTGCGATCAGCGGCTGCATGATCGTGATGGTGCCGTCGTAGGCGCGGCCGTCGCTCCACGACTCTAACGGATGCGCCTCTGGAATGTGCCAGTGACACAGCTGCGAGGTTTCATCGTTGTAGAGGCCGAGGTGCACGCTCAGCGGAACCTTGGAGAGCGCGGCGGCAAACGGAACGTCGGCGGGCGCGTTGAACACCGGGTTGCCGCCGACGATCAGCAGCAGCGCAACTTTCCCCGCCTGCATGTCGCCAACCAGGTCGCGCAGTGACTGGGTTTGCAACGTCGGTTTCGCGGCCACCGGCTCCGTGTACGCCACGGTTTGGCCGACGTTACCCAGCGTGGCGTTCATTGCGTGCGCGAGCCTGTGCACGACCGGCGGCTGCTCCGCGCCGGCGATGACGAGACTCGATCCGCGATGCTTTTGCAGGTCGCGCGCCAACGCCGCGATCCATTTGGCATGCACTTCCAATCCGGCGGGCGCTTGCACCGGCACACCGAGACTCGCGGCAACCGCACGTGCGAAGTCTTCGATCTGGCCGGCGCGCAGCGGCAACCGATGATCCGCCATTGCGCCCGTGTTGGTCGGCGTGCTCTCCACGGCATAGAGGCGGTTCATCTCCGTGTGTTTGCCCTGCACCCGCCGCTTAGCGGTGAAGTCGCGCACGTACCGCAGATGACCCGGGCCACACGCGAGGAAATCCGCGTCCAACGACAGGATGACGTCAGCCTGATCGAAGCGGTAACGAGTGTCGACGTCCTCGCCGAACGCTGCACGCGCACCGGCGATGGCGTTGTCGTCATGCATCGGCTCGTACTGATGCCACTGTGCCGCGGGGAACGCTGTGTGCAGTTGGCGCAGTTGATCGGCCAGCGTTGGCGAGGTGATCGTCTCGGTAAGCACCCGCAGGCCGGCGCCGCTCTGCTCGCGCTGCCCTTCGAGGGCGCTGCGCATGGCGGCGACGAACGCGCTCCACGGCCGGATCTCACCGACGTTGGTGATCACCTGCGAGCGATCGGGGTCGTAGAGCGTCAGCACTGACGCCTGCGCGAAGGCATCAGTGGCGCCCAGACTGGCGGGGTGTTCCGGATTACCCTCGACCTTGGTCGGCCGGCCCATATGACTTTCCACCAGCACTCCGCTAGCGACGCCACCGAGCGGCAACGCCGTGGCAAAGAACAGAGGACGCCCGGGGACGATCTCCTCGGGTTGCCGGACGTAGGGAACGATCTTCTCGGTCGGCTGCCGCGTACACGCGTTCAAGCCCGCCAACGCCAATGACGCGCCCATCAACTGAAGGAACTGGCGGCGATCGACGGCGCTGCGAAAGGCACTAGCCTCGCGCGGAAACTCGTTGTCCAAGAACCACTGGAAGTCCTCGCTCCCCGCCAACTCTTCGAGGCTGCGCCAATACTCCTGGCCGGTTGAACGGGCCAGCCGCTCGCGAATGGCAGCCAAGTCGAGCCGCGGCGTACCAGCAGATGTACCCATCGACATGTCTACCAGCGCGTGATCGGATTCGGCGGCGCGCTTGTCGCTCATCGCAATCCTCTCATCGATGGCAGGTCGAGCAGTCCGTCAGATGCGTGACCCGCACATCGTACTTCTTCAACAGCTCGCGTCCGAGTGCGGCCTGCTCGGTTGGTGGCGTCCACGTCATGTTGAACACCTGCTCGCGCGGCCGCAGGTACTGTTCTGGATTGCGGTGGCAGTTGAGGCACCACTCCATCTGCAGGGAGTTTTCCTGCCACGTCAGGTTCATCAGATCGACGCGTCCGTGACACGACACGCAGCCGACCCCTTTCTGCACGTGGATGCTGTGATTGAAGTACACGAAGTCGGGCAGATCGTGCACCTTGATCCACTCGATCGAGCGGTTGGTGCGGAAGCTGGCGCGCACCGGCTCGAGCATCGGGCTGTCCACCCATATTTGCGAGTGACAGTTCATGCACGTCTTGGTTGGCGGCACACCGGCGTACGACGACCGCTCGACCGATGTGTGGCAGTAGCGACAGTCGATCCCCAGTTGGCCGGCGTGATGGCGGTGGCTGAACGGTACGGGCTGCTCGCGCTCGACGCCGGCCAGCGTGACGTACGACGAGCGGTTGATCAACGCCAGTCCCCACAAGAGCGCCCCGACGAAGAACACCGCGCCAAAGATGCTTACACGTGAAAAGGTGTTGGTGCTTGGGCGAAACACCTGGGGCATTGCGGGCCCGATCCTAGCCCGGATCTGACCAAGCGCAATATCAACGCTGACCTAAATCGCCTAAGCGACTGTGCAAGATCATCTTATGCTCGGCGGCCGTGCAGCGCGCGCGGTGCCTGCACAAACGCCGATCGATGAGTTGAGCTTTGCGGCACCGTTCAGTAGGGTGCACACCATGCGGAGATTTGCCGGTTCGATGCTGTTGGTCGGGCTCGTCGCGGGCCCAGCCCTCGCCATCCCGTCGTACACTGAGAAGATTTTCGTCACCATGAAGGCGGCCATGGAGCCGGACAAGGCGAGCGCCCGCAAGCTCACGTTCGTCATCAGCGGCACGCAGGGAGAACCGACGCACTGGGTGGCGCGCCAAGTCCGCAAGAATTTGCCGGACGGCAAGCGTACACTAACCGTGTTTCTCGAACCGCCGAGCGTGAAGGGCTTCGCGTTGCTGAACTGGGAACGTAAGGACCAACCCGCTGTCGACTTCGTGTATTTGCCGCCGGTGCGGCGCGTCATCAAGGGTCCCGATCTCGAAGCGCTCCAGCTGCTCTACAGCGAGTTCACCTTTGCGGACATCGGCGCCATGAAGATCGGCGATACGCAGTTGACCCTGCTCGGCGCCGAGCAACATGCGGGCAAGCGGACGCTGAAAGTGCAAGAGGTGCCGCGTGCCCCACGCCCGTATACGCGCATCGTCACGTGGGTTGCGGCCGACTCTTCGCTGCCCATCGAGCGCGAGTTCTACGACGTCGCTGACACCGTGTTGAAAACCGAGCACTACGACATCGGGCTAGTCGACAGTGTCCCGGTCGCCACCCGCACGCGCATTGAGAACAAGGTCGACGGCGGCAGCACCGAGATGCTGGCCGATGATGTACGCACCGACGTCGACATCCCTGACAACCTCTTCGATCCGTCGCGGCTCGGTCAAGTCGCCGACGATCCGTTCTGGCAGTCAGTGGCCGTAAGCCCCACGCCCGCGCCGCCGGCTCCACCCGCCCCACCAGCGGCGCAGCCGCCAGCGGCAGCGCCACCACCCGCCACCAAGTAGAAGCCCCTCTCTCGTGAGTGGCAGGCAGGCGCTGCATCTGTACCTCACGGGCGCGCCGGTCTATCATCCCCCAGCACCATCTCCGGAACGAACCGATTCATGCACCGGTTGGGAAAGGAGGCCGTCAGATGAACAAGGTCGAAGCGGTCACATCGTTGTCTGCGCGTGTCCCCCTCCGCGATCGGATGGCCGCCAAACTGGTACTGGGCCAACTCGCCCGGTGGAAGGGTGGAGCGCTGACGGTGTCGTTACCCGATGGCGCGCTGCTCGAATTGGGCGACCCTGCTTCGGCTCATCGAGCGAGTGTAACGGTGAGGGATTGGAAGTTCTTCTGGCGCGCGCTCACCGGGGGCGACATCGGCGTGGGTGAGTCGTACATGGCGGGCGAGTGGGAGTGTGACGATCTGGTCCACCTCTGCCGCATGTTCGTGCGTGATCAATCGATGTTGGACTATCGCTCCGTGTGGACGCTGCTGGCGCGCCTGCGGCACTTCCTGCTGAGGGTGGCGCGGGCCAACACCCTGAGCGGCAGCCGGCGGAATATTCAGTACCATTACGACTTGAGCAACCAACTGTACCGCCTGTTCCTCGACGAATCGATGATGTACAGCTGCGCCATCTTTCAGCGGGCGGACATGACTCTGGAAGAAGCGCAGCACCATAAGGTCGACGAGATCTGTCGTCGCCTCGACCTCACGCCCGGCATGCATGTTCTCGAGATCGGCAGTGGCTGGGGCGGGTTCGCAATCCATGCCGCCCGCGACTACGGCTGCCGTGTCACCTCACTCACGCTGTCGGACGAACAGCTGACGCTCGCACGTGAGCGTGTCGCGGCGGCTGGTGTGGAGTCGCTGGTCGATATTCGTCTCTGTGACTACCGCGCCATCACCGGGAGCTTCGATCGCATCGTGTCGATCGAGATGTTCGAAGCGGTGGGCTACGAATACTACGGGGCGTTCTTCGGCCAGTGCTCGAAGGTGCTCAAGCCGAACGGCAAGATGTTCTTGCAGACCATCTACAAGGCCGACCAGGGATTCGAGGCCTATCGCCGGGACTTCGACTGGACGCGAAAATACATTTTTCCGGGCAGCCTGCTGGCGTCGGTGTACGGCATCACCGGGGCGCTCAAGCAGCACACCGAGATGCGGATCGAGTGGATGCGCGACATCGGGCTGCACTACACGCGCACGTTGCGGACGTGGCGTGAGCGCTTCATGCAACGGCTTCCAGAGGTGCGTCAGCTCGGCTTCGACGATCGGTTCATCCGCATGTGGGAGTTCTACCTCGCCAGCTGCGAGGCCGGCTTCGCGACACGCTACATCGGCGACGTGCAGATGATCCTGGCGCGTCCGGCCATCGAGTGACCGGCATGAGCCAGCGAGACACCAGACCGATCGCGCTCGGTGCCTTGCTGGCACTGTCGCTGGCCGGACCGGCGCGCGCCAAAGAGATCGAGGGCGTGCAGTTCGTCGATCGCATCACCGCAGCCGGCGCGCCCTTGAATCTCAACTGCGTGGGGCTGCTGCGCTACTTGGTGTTCATCAAGGGCTACGTAGCGGCGTTGTACCTCGGTCAAGGCGTGCGGCCGGACGACGTGCTTACTGATGTTCCGAAACGGCTGGAGATTGACTACTTTTATCCGATCAAGGCGGCGGACTTCGTCAAGGCGACGGACACAGGCATCGCCGGCAACGTCGACGCGGCGACAATGGAGAAGCTGCGCCCGCGTATCGACCAGCTCAACGCGCTGTACCTCGATGTGAAACCCGGCGACCGGTACTCACTCACCTACGTCCCTGGTGCCGGTACGGAGCTAGCGCTCAATGGCCATCCCCGGGGAACGATCGAGGGTGCCGACTTCGCCTCTGCGCTATTCGCGATCTGGTTGGGCCAGAAGCCGCTCGATGCGTCGCTCAAGTCGCAGCTGCTGCGTTGCGCGTAACCCTGGCTCGACACACCCCACATCATGCGGCTCATCAACTTCGTCTCCTTCTACGTCGGCTGGGTCGCCTGCGTCGCGGGTGCAGGTCGTGGCAGGACGATGCTCGGGCCGGTGGTGGTTGCGGCGCTGCTAGCGCTGCAACTCCTCCTCCGGCCGCATGCGGCGCGTGAGGCCCTGCTGATTCTTGTGGTCGGGGTGCTCGGGTGGACCGTCGACACGACACAGGCGCTGCTCGGCGTCTTTTCGTTTGGGACCACCTCACCCGTACCGTGGCTCTGTCCTCTCTGGCTGGTCGCTGTCTGGATGATGTTTGCCACCACGCTGACCGCTTCGATGCGCTGGCTGAACGGGCGCTACGCCGTCGCAGCGCTGTTCGGCGCCGCCGGTGGACCGTTGAGTTACTACTACGGGCTGCGCCTCGGCGCGATCGAGTTCAACACGAACATAGTGATCACGCTAGTGACGCTGGCAGTCGTGTGGGCGGCGGTAATGCCCGTGCTGGTGTGGCTCGCGCGCGCGTTCGTGCCGAACGCATCCGGCGACGTGCCAACGCCCGCTCCTGCGGCCGCGCTGTCGTGAGCGGGCGGCCATACGGTTGCATTGGTGACACGGGCCTCTGGCCTGTGCGGCCTTCGCACCGGCTAGGGCCTGCGGCCAGCGCCATTTCTATGGTCCGCTCCCCGTTGGGTCGCTGCTGGCTAGCAAGTCCGACAGGCTGCTGCCACCATCCTTTGAATGACAGCCGTCTGAAGGACCACCCAGCCCAGACGGTGCAGCCTGCCTTGCGGTGTGCCCAAGCTCTGTAGTAGGCACGGCTCACCGGGCATCAGGTGCGACCGGCAACCCGCGGAAGGGTGGGGCTATGGCTGACGCGATCGTAATCGAGAACCTCACAAAGAAGTTCGGAAATCGGGAAGCCGTCAAGAGCTTGACCATGGCTGTCGGGCAGGGCGAGATCTTCGGCATGCTCGGACCGAACGGGTCGGGGAAGACGACGCTCATACGCATGCTCTGTGGCCTGCTCAGTCCAACCTCCGGTCGCGCGCTCGTCGGTGGGTACGACATCTCCCGCGAGCCCGAGCAGATCAAGCGCAGCATCGGCTACGTCTCGCAGAAGTTCAGCCTCTATCCCGACCTCTCGGTGCGCGAGAACCTCGACTTTTTCGGCGACGTGTATCGCGTCCCCTCGGGCGAAGCGGAGCAGCGCAAGAAGGACCTATTGCAGCTGTGCGGCCTCGAGGGCCGCGAGAAACAGACGTCAGGTATTTTGTCGGGTGGTTTGAAGCAGCGCTTGGCGCTCGCCTGCGCGTTGATACACCAGCCGAAGATCCTGTTCCTCGACGAGCCGACGGCCGGCGTCGATCCCGTGGCGCGCCGCATGTTGTGGGACCTGCTCTTCAAGCTCGCGCAACAGGGCACGACGTTGTTCGTCACCACGCACTACATGGACGAGGCCGAACGCTGCACGCAGGCCGCGTACGTCTACTACGGCAAGTTGCTGGTCAATGGCGATCCGAACTCCATGAAGCGCGACGAGATCGCCAAGACCAACCGGCGTCTGGAGATCATCTGTAACCCGCTCATGCCGGCGTTGGGTATTCTGCGCGACGCGCCGTATGTCGACGACGTCAGCGTCTTCGGTCAGGCGTTGCACATCAAGGTGAAGGACCTACCGCCCGAGCCGACGACGCAGGATTCCTTCGCATCGTTCTCCGCGGCCGCCCGCCGCGCGATGGTCATGGACCTGCTGCGCAAGCGGCTCACCGCCAAGAACATCGAAGTGCTGGCGATCCGCTCGGTCTACCCCAGCCTCGAAGATATCTTCGTGGGCCTCACGCGCGAGATGGATCAGAAGGCGCTGGTGCAGTGAGCTGCACTGGTCCCTGAGAGATCAGATCGGAACCTCTCCTCGCGTTCGCCTGGGGTTCAGTCTTCGTAGCGGCAGGTTTCAAACCTGCCTGGCGGGGGACGCGGGTCTGAGACCCGCGACTCACTCCTCCGCGTACGCCGTGAGCGCCTCCAACATCTTGTCGATATGGTCGCGGTCCGGGATCGTCCAGGTGCGCCCGTGCAGCTGGCCGACGCCGCGCTGCACCAAGTCACGTACGGTGCCCTCGACCGCTTCAGGGTTGCCGCCGAAGCCGCTGCCCAGCGCGTCGATGTCTATGGCAATCGGCAGTCCGCTCCCCGTCTGCCAGAGACGCCGCAAGCAGTGCCCCACGACACGTACACGACCCAAGCGCGCCGCGAGCTCTTCAAGGGGTACGTTCGTCCGACTCAGCCGCTGGCCCTGGATGTTGAACATGCGGAAGACGATATCGAGGTCGTCTTGCACCATCATGGCGTAGACATCGCGCCCGATGGCCAGCAGCGTGGAGTCCTCGGTCGCTGTGGCCGTGGCGCTGCGCGGCTCGCCGCTGAGCAGTGACAGCTCGCCGAAGAACTCGCCGGGCCCCAGCGTGTTGACCTCGGTCTCGTGCCCACCCTTGCCGATGGTCAGCCGGATGTGGCCCGTCGCGACGACGAACATTTCCTCCCCCGAGTCGCCCTGCCGGAAGATCACCGCGCCTTTGGGAAACCGCAATTCCTCTCGCTGTGTCTCGGTCGCCATGCGTACGCTCCTGCGGCTACGCCAGCTGTTTACGGAAACGCGCCAGGCTCAGGACGGTAAAGCCCACCATAAAGCCAGCCAGCGCCGCGAAGTTCCGCCACTCCTCCAGCATCGTCGTGCCCTTCAGCGTGAAACCGCGGATGGCCTCGACGAAGTAGGTCATCGGCAAGCTCCAGGCGACGGGCTGCAACCATCCTGGAATCGCCTCGATCGGGAAGACAAAGCCCGACATCAACAGTGACGGTATGAGAACGAACACGATCAAGAAGCCGTGCTGCACTTGTGTCTCTGCAATGGTGGAGAGGAACGCGCCGATCATCAGCAGCGCCAGGATGAACAACGCGGCCAACACCACCACAGGGAGCACTGACTTGAAGGGTAAGTTGAAGACGAGCTTGGCGAGCACCGACACCACGACGAAGTCGAACGCCCCGATCAGACCGTACGGAATCATCTTGCCGGTAATCAGCGCGAAGGGCGTCATCGGGGTGACCAGCAGCTGCTCCATCGTGCCTTGCTCCCGCTCGCGCACCAGGTTGGCGGTGAGCTGCAGCACCACCACCATGATCACGATGCCGATCGTACCGGGCAGGAAAAAGTCAGAGTCGCGCAAGTCCGGGTTGTAGAGGATCTCCTGCTCGATCTTGATCGGCGGCTTGCGATACGGCGGCGAAGGATGATCGGGATCGTCGGTGAGCAGCTCTTCCGCGGCCCCTTCGTCGGTGAGGACACTGGCACCGTACATCCCCGCTTGCGCCAACGTGGGCATACTGCCGTCCACGTAGAGGCGGAACGAGGTCTGTTGATTGTTAGCGAGCCGCTCGGCGAAGCCTTTGGGAATGTGCAGCCCCATGCGGGCGGCGCCGGATTGGAGGTGCCCTTTGATCTCCGCTTCCGAGCTCACGTCGATGACGATCAGCCGACCCTTGCGCTGCAGCCGGTCCTTCACCTGGTCGCTGAAAAAGTTGTGGTCGTCATCCCACACGGCGACCGTGAGGTTGTCGACTTTGAGACGCAGCGCGTAGCCGAACAGGATGAGCAGCAGCACCGGCAGCCCGAGGACGAAGCCGATCAGCTGCGGGTCCCGCCGAATGTGCAGGAACTCCTTGCGGACCATTGCTTTGAAAGCCCTCATGTCACGTCTCCCCCGATCCAACGCCGAATCGTGCCGGACCTCTATCAGAAAGCGGGCGCGGGACGCCAGACGGGCCGGTGCGCTCTGGTGGCGCGGGCCTCCGTGCCCGCGTGTCCCCTGCGTCTGGAGAGACAGTCGATTTTCTCAGGCTCCTCAGGGCGAACGGAAAAGTTATTGTGATTCTGAATCCAATGACTCCCAGACCGTTCGTGCTGAGGCTCTCGAAGCACGCTCTTCGAATTCATCGGCACTCTCTGGAGCCGAGAGGCCCCTGGCTTGGCGCGGCGTCTCCCCTCGCCCACAGAAAGCTATTCGCAGGCACCTCGTTGAAGTCTTGATGCACCTCGCTGTACACTCTCCCGGCCATGAAGGTGTTCCTCTCGTCCACCGCACAGGATCTGGTCGCCCATCGCCAAGTGGCCGACGACACGATCCTGCGGCTCTCGCAGGAAGCCGTGGTGATGGAGCGCTTCGGCCCGCTGCCCGGTGAGCCGGTGGCGGTGTGTGAACAGAAGGCACGCGAGAGCGACGTCGTCGTGTGCATCGTCGCGCACCGGTACGGGTTCGTCCCCGAGAAAGGTCGGGGCAGCATCACGCGGCGCGAGGTCGAGGCGGCGGGGAAGGATGTGCTCGTGTGGATTGTCGCAGACGATCACCCGTGGACCGAGAAGAAGGAGCAGGACCTCCTCGACGATCCGACCGTGCTGGCCGACCCCGCACGTGTGGCGGAGGTCGCGGAGGGAGTAGCCGCGCTCCGCTCCTTCAAGACGTGGCTGCGCAAGACATTCACGTGCGAGGCGTTCACGACGCCCGATGATCTCGGCCGGAAGATCGGAATCGCACTCGCGAACCACTCCACAAAGCAGACGCCGCGCGCAGCGCCGCCCAAGCGGGGTGAGATCCGCATCGTCCACGCGCTGCAGCCCGCGCCTCACTTCCACGGCCGCCACGCGCTGGTGACGGAGCTGACTGCGTGGGTTGCCGACCTGGCCTCACCGGACCGGGTCTGGTCGCTGGTGGCGGCGGGCGGCACCGGCAAGACGGCGGTGGTGGAGCGCGTTGTCCGCGACATGCAGCCCGGCGAGGCGAACGTGCTCGTCTGGTCGTTCTACGAGAACCCCGACGCCGACGCCTTCCTGCGCGAGTGCAACCAACTCTTTCTCGGCGAAGAGGAAGGGGCCCCCGCAGGCGGTCGCCTTGAACGCCTCGAACGCGGCCTGCGCGACGGCCACCCGCACCTTATCGTGCTCGACGGGCTGGAGCGGGTGCAGGAGGACGCCGGCACGGGCCGCGTGCGTGGCGAGCTTTCCGACCAGACCCTCAAGCTCCTCCTCCGAGCGCTCGCCGCCGGCCTCGGTCGCGCCCGCGCCCTCGTGACCTCGCGCTTCCCGCTCGTTGATCTGCAGGACTGGGACAAGCGCGGCTACCGCGACACCCGCCTCGACGATCTCACCCCGGAAGCCGCTGTGGCCGTGCTGCGTGGCTGGGACGTCCAAGGCGACGAAGCCGCGCTACGCGCTGCGGCGGCACAGGTGGGCCACCACGCGCTCTCCGTGGCGGTGATCGGTTCCTATCTCCATTCCTTTGCGAAGGGGCGCAGCATCGCCGAGATAGCGAGCTTCGACCTCGACGCGGTGACTGGCGACGACCCGAAGGCGGCGAAGCTCGCGCGCGTACTCGCGTTCTACGCGGAGCGCTTGCCGCCCGAGGAACGCGATCTGCTCGCGCGCCTCTCGGTGTTCCCGCGCGGCGTGACGCTGGAATTGCTCGGCACCCTCGTCGACGCCGGCGGCGAGGTAGCAGGGTTGCTCGTGAATGCGAGGCCGAGGCTCGTGAACCTCCTGAACAGCTTGAAGGCGCGCGGGCTGGTGTTCGAGTACCGCAACGACACCAGTGTCACCTGGACGGCGCATCCCTTCCTACGCGAGAAGTTCCGGGAGCTGCTCGGCTGCCCACCTGAGAAAGTGTTCGACGTGGTGGCCCGGGAACTCGGCGCCGGGCTGGAGCAGCGGCCGGATACAAAGCCGAGCGATCCCAGCGTCCTCAATCGATACGAACGCCTCATCGAAGCAACGCGGCTTGCTGGGCATGAGTGGGAGGCGTTCAAACTGTATTGGAACGGGATGGGCGGGGCTACCCACCTCAGGTGGACTCTTGGGGAGTACCAGCGAGGTTACCGGATCCTCGGAGCGTTCAGTGCAACGGGTCGGCCCGCGGACATAGCGCCGACGATGGCGCCGAAAGAGCGGTCGCTACTAGCGAACGAGCTTGCCCACTTTGCCTCCAAGCTCGGACGCTTAGCGGAGGCGTGGTCGATCTGGGGGGTGAGTAACGACTGGGAGAAATCGCTCGGCAAGAGCAAGCGAACATCGATCGTGCTCGAGAACTTGGCTGGTACAGCATTCCGACTGGGTCGTCTGGCCGAATCCCGGACACTCGCCGCCCGCGCGCTGGCCGAAGCCGAGACGACGGAGCACAGCGACTTGAAGACGTTTTCGCTCGCGGAGCGTGCGACCGCCGCCCACGCGGTCGGTGACATTCGATCGGCGCGGGCAGACTTTGTCGCCGCGACGGAGCTAGAAGGAGGCCCGCTCATTTCGCTGCGAGGTTCCCAACATGCTCGCCACTACCTCGACGTCGGCGACCTCGCTGCCGCTCGCATCCTCTGCGATCAGGGCTTAGAAAGTGTGCGGGCAAACAACTGGAACGAAGAACTCCCTTTGTTCCACACCCTCCTGGCGCGCATCGACCTCGCGCAGAGGAACGACCCCACTTCCCACCTCGACGAGGTCCGCACCTGGACCTCGCGAACGGGGGAGATGGAATATATCATCCAGGCCCACCTCCTCACCGCGCGCCATCTCCTCTCCTGCGGCGATCCGCAGGCCGCCCTCGGCGAGGCCGAGGCCGGGTTGTTGCACGCGGTCTCGTGCGGGTACGGGCTGCTGCGGATCGAGCTGCTCGTCGTGCTCGCGCGCATCCGCTTGGTGTGGCCGGATCCGCCGAAAGCGATCCAGCCGGCGCGGGAGGCGCTCGATCTGGCGGCGCACCCGGACTGCCAGTATGCCTGGGGCGAGGCCGACGCCGCG
Source organism: Binatia bacterium (assembly GCA_041497995.1). Taxonomy (GTDB): domain Bacteria; phylum Desulfobacterota; class Binatia; order HRBIN30; family HRBIN30; genus DATKMS01. The sequence continues at coordinate 17,543 of JBGQHM010000043.1, forward strand.
CAGGTGTGGGGCGAGGCCTACTTCGCCAACCATGAGCCGACGCTTGCCAAGCGTGCGTTCACCCGCGCACTCGAAGTGCGCCGGCGCATCGAACACCCAGGTGTCGCCGAAACGGAGAAGTGGCTCGCCCGCGCCGGCTGATCCTCCATTCAATTCATCCGCCTTCATTGATATGAAGGCACGGACGACTGGAGGCATCTGATGCTCAAGTTCTACTACGCACCGCACACCTGCGCGCTCGCATCGCACATCGCCCTGGAGCAGGCGGGGGCCGACTACGAAACCGTCCGCGTGGATTTCGCCACCACCGCGCAGCGCGCCCCCGCGTACTTGGCGATCAACCCGAAGGGCCGCGTGCCGTCCTTAGTGACCGACCGCGGTGTCTTGACCGAGACGCCGGCCATTCTGACGTTCATCTGCCAAAGCTACCCGAACGCGCGCCTGGCGCCTCTCGACGATGTGTTCGCGCTGGCGCAGGTACAGTCGTTCAACAGCTATCTGTGCTCCACGCTGCATGTGGCGCACGCGCATCGTATGCGCGGCTATCGCTGGGCCGACGATCCCGCCGCCATCGCGGAGATGAAACGCAAGGCGCCGCAGGCGGTGAGCGAGTGCTTCGCACTGGTGGAGCACGAGATGCTCAAAGGACCGTGGGTGATGGGCGACACCTACAGCATTTGCGACATGTACCTCTTCACTCTTGCGCAATGGCTGGAGGCGGACGGCGTCGATCTCACCAAGATCCCGAAGGTCGTCGACCACCGCCGTCGCATGTCGGAACTTCCTGCGGTCCGCAAGGTCGTGGCGCAGGAGCTGGCCTAGCCACACTCAGCCCGGGACGGCGGCGGTAGCTGAGCCCCGCGTCGCTGTGATAGCTTCCCCGCATGCGCACCATCGGCGTGGTGGTGAAACGAGATCGGCCGCAAGCGGCGGAGCTGGCGCGGGAGCTCGTCGCCTGGCTGACGCGTCACGGCTTGACCGTGTTGGTCGAGCCCGAGAGCGCCGTGCAGGTCGGCGGGGGCACCGCCGCCACCAAAGACGCGATGATTGCCCGCGCCGATTTGATCGTCGTGCTCGGCGGCGACGGGACACTGCTCAGCGTGGCGCGGCTGATGCGCGAACACACCGTCCCCATCCTCGGCGTCAACCTCGGCGGCCTCGGCTTCCTGACCGCAGTGACCACCGAGGAACTGCTGCCAATGATGGAGCAGATCCTGGCGGGAGACTTCACCGTCGACCACCGCATGACGCTCGCCGTCACCTTGCGGCGCCACGGCGAGATCGCCGCCGCCGGTCAGGTGCTGAACGACGCGGTCATCACCAAGGGCGCCCTCGGCCGCATCATCGACCTGCACACCGCCGTGAACGGCCAGGACGTCTGCGTGTACAAAGCCGACGGGTTGATCGTCACGACCCCGACGGGCTCGACCGCCTACTCCCTGTCTGCCGGCGGACCCATCGTGTACCCATCGGTGGGCGTGATGGTGCTGTCACCGATCTGCCCGCACACGCTGACAAACCGTCCCATGGTGCTGCCCGACTCGGCGGTCGTTGAGGTCACGGTGCGTTCGCCCGACGAGGACGCGGTGTTGACCCTCGATGGACAAGAGAGCACGAAGCTGCTCAGTCACGACCGCATAGAAATCCGGAAGGGAAAAGGCACCGTGCCGCTCGTCCAATCCGCCACGCGCACCTATTTCGACGTGCTGAGGAGCAAGCTGCGCTGGGGGGAACGGTGAGCAGTGCTTGTGGCATATGGCGGATGGCAGATGGTCGGAGGGGCGGTGTGGGACTGACGACGTGCCATAAGCCACGTGCCATAGGCTGCCGATCATGCTGACCGAGCTGCGCATCTCCAACGTCGCGATCATCGACGAGCTCCAACTGCGGTTTGCGCCGGGGATGAACGTGCTCACCGGCGAAACGGGCGCCGGCAAGAGTATCATCATGCGCGCCATCGGCGTGCTGTGTGGCGACCGCGCCGCCACCGACCTGATCCGCAGCGATGCCGAGGAGGCCGAGGCCGAAGGGCTCTTCGATCTCGCCGACACGGGGACCGACTTCCTCCACGAAAGTGGCGTGCCGGTGGCCGACGAGCTGGTCATGCGCCGCGTGATCACGCGCTCCGGCAAGGGCCGCGCCTACGTGAACGGCCGGCTGGCAACGGCTGCGGTGCTCAGTCAGCTCAGCACCCGGCTCATCCACGTCTACGGCCAACACGAGCAGGCGCTGCTGCTCAAGCCGGAGAGCCACCTCGAGCTGCTCGACCTGTTCGCTCAGCTGGAGGCGCCGCGCGCGCAGATGGCCGAGGCGTATACGGCGTTCCGCGAAGCTGCCGACCGGCTGGCGGCGCTGACCGCTGGTGGCGACGCCGCCCGTCAACGTCTCGAGCTGCTGCGCTTCCAGGTGAAGGAGCTCCGCGACCTGCAGCTCGTGCGTGGCGAGGAAGTGCAACTGCAGCAGGAACGCGAGGTGCAGCGCCACGCCGAGAAGCTCACGCAGATCTGCCAACAGAGCGAAGACGCGTTGTACTCCGCCGACGGCGCGATTGCCGGCGGCCTCGCACGTATCGCCTCACAGCTCCAGGAGGCGAGCCGCATCGATCCGGCTTTCGGTGAGAGCGCCGACTTGCTCCGTCAGGCGGGGGCGCAGGTCGAAGAGGTCGGCCTGCAGCTGCAACGCGCGGCCGGGCGTATTCGTCACGACCCCGAGCGGCTAGAACACATCGAAGAGCGCCTCGCGCTGCTCGGGCGCATCAAGCGCAAGTACGACTGCGAGGCCGACACGCTGCTCGACCGCTTGGCGGAGATGGAAGATGAGCTGGCGCGCATCGAAGACTCGGGCGCGGACATGGCCGGTGCACGACTGGAAGCGCTGGCGCGCGCCGGGCGCGCGTGGGACGTCGCCAAGGATCTGTCGCGTGCCCGGCAAGCCGCGGCGGGTAAGTTGGAGAAGCGCATGGCCGAAGAGCTGCGGACCCTCGGCATGAAGGGCGCCGTCTTCCGGGCCATGTTCACCGTCGCCGCGTCCAGTGGCCCCCAGCCGGGCGCACACCGCACCGATCCCACCGCCGTCGCCAGCGCCGGCCTGACTGCCGTCGGTGCCGACGTCTTGCAGTTCTACCTGTCCGCGAACGCCGGCGAGGAGCCCAAGCCGCTGGCGCGCATCGCCTCCGGCGGTGAGCTGTCACGCATCATGCTGGCGCTGAAAGCGTTGACCGCAGGTGCCGGCGAGGTCGCAACGTTGATCTTCGATGAAGTCGACGCCGGCATCGGTGGCGCCGTCGCCGAGGCGGTCGGGAAGCGCTTGCACACGCTCGGCCGCGAGCGCCAGATCCTGTGCATCACGCACCTGCCGCAGATCGCCGCGCAAGCCGACCACCACTTCGCGGTGGAGAAGCGCGTCACCAAGGGTCGCACGACAACCACCGCGCGCGCCTTGGCCACAGATGACCGCGTGCGCGAGCTGACCCGCATGCTCGGCGGCAGCACCAGCGCCGAGTCGGAGCGCTACGCTCGCCAGTTGATCGAGGGCGTCGACCGCTCCGAGTCGGGCTGACCACCCTGCGGTGGCGCGGCATTGGATGGAGGGCACGCTATGCCTTTGTACCTCGATGAGATCTGGCTCGACTGGCGTGACGCGAACGCGGCGCAGCGCACGCTCGACTTGTTCGCAGGGATGGGAACAGACACCTTCAGCTTTCCGCCCGGTGTCCGCCTGGTCGCAGGCCCGTGGTTCTCGAACGAAGAGCCGAAAATCATCCTGATCCTCGATATCCAGGACCACACCACGACGTTCCCGGCATTCGGGATGGCGATGGCCGTAGGCGTCATCGCCCGCCGCCGCCTGACACCGATCGTCGAATGGACGGCGGTGCGCGACCTGCTGGCGACGCTGCCCAGCGGCCGCAGTGGCTGACCCATCGGCAGCGCGCTAGGACCTGCGGTCAGCGTCATTTCTATGGTCCGCTCCCGTTGGTCGCTGTTGAGTGCCAAGCCCGACAGGTTGCTAGCCGCGGAGCTCCGCCGCAATGCGTTCGCCGGCTTCCCAGCCCCACGGGCCGAGCGATAGGCCGCCGTTCACGGTCATATCGAAGCCCGGGAAAAACGCGGACGGGTAGATGCGCGAGCGCGAACGGCCGTCGGTGAGCGGGGCCGAGCGCCACCAGCGGACGGGGCCGAGCATCTCTCGGTGCGAGATGAACTCCTCGAGACGCGGTTCGTAACCGGTGGCGAGAATGACCGCGTCGAAGCGCTCCTCGTGTTCGCCGAGGCGGACGCCGTGCGGCGTGAGGCCGCCGATTGGGCGGACGTTGCCATCAACGATGCGAATCCGACCCGCGCGGATCGCCGGGATCGCGCCCACGTCGAAGACGGCGATGCGGCCGTGCCGCATCGCGTCCTCCTGCGGTCCAACGGTAGGCTTGCGAATACCGAAGCGCGTGAGGTCGACGCTGAACGGGCGTGTCACGGCATCCCGCTGGCGGACGAGCTTCCAGAATGCCTCCGTGCCGTACGTCGTGCGATGCGCAACAGCGAAGCGCTCCTCGCTGGTCATGCCGAGCGCGCGAAAAACGCGGAACAGCCACGCCATGGCGCGCCGCGGTACGAAGTGGCGGGGCCTACGCACCCACATGAACACCTCCGCGGCGCCGTGTTCGACGAGGTCGAGGGCAATCTCCGCCGCCGAGTTGCCGCTGCCGACGACCAGCACGCGTTGGCCGGCAAACGGCGCCGCGTTGCGATACGCGGCGCTATGCAGCAGCTGACCGCGATAAACGGCGTCGCCGGCAAGTGCGGGGACCACGGGGGCGCGGTTGAGCGCCGTTGCCACGACGAGGTAGCGCGCCGCATAGACACCGTTGGTGGTCTCGACGCGCCATTCGCAACCGTTGTTGCTGGCCGGCTCGATGCGCGCAACGCGCAGGACTCGGCGACCAACCTGGAGGTGGCGGTATAGCTGATGCCGTTCGGCGTAGTGGCGGAAGTAGTCGACGAGATCGTTGCGCGACTTGAACATCGGGTAGCGCGCGTTGAGCCCGTCGTCGTGGGGCAGGCCGTGCCAGGCCGAGTGCAGGTGCAAACGTTCGTAGGTGGTGGTCCAGAAGTGGCCGACGTCGGCGCCCTGCTCGACGATGACGAAGTCATCGATCCCTTGCGTGCGCAGCGCCGCGCCGAGCGCGAGCCCGCAGAACCCGGCGCCGATTGCTACGACCGTGCTGCGCTCTGTGCTCATCCTGCGTCTCCGTGCGGGCCGGTCTGGTCGCGCAAGCGCCCCACACCCGGCACGAAGCGCCCGACGTTCGACGCATACGCGGCGTATTGCCGTCCGTACGTCTGCTGGAGGTACTGCTCTTCCTCGCGCACTTGCTGCCGTATGCCGAAGAATGTGCCGGCTACTGCCAGGAGGCAGAGCGTGGTCGGCAGCAGCAACAGGAAGCCGAGCAGCGCCACCAACATGCAGAGGAAGATGGGATTGCGGCAGAAGCGGTAGATGCCGCCGGTCACCAGCCCGGGGCGAGCGCCCGGCTCGATACCGATGCGCCACGAGGCGCCGAGATCGAGTTGGGCGGCCGCCATAGCGCCGGTGCCAGCCAGCATCAGCAGAGCGCCCAGCGCGGTCGTCGCGCCGTGTGAGGGGATCACCCTGATGCCGTCCAGGAACGTCGGGTCAATCGCGGCCGCGATGGCCTGCGCGCCGAGGAGCGTCACGAGCACGAGCGACGCGCTGTCGCGCGCGTGGCCGAGCCAGCGCCCCGATCGGAACAACGCGAAGCCCAACGTGCCGTAGCGACGCCACTGCAGCCAGGATCGCCACACGACACCGACACCGACGAACAGTGCCAATCCTCCTACTGGCAACCAGCGTGCGATCATTGCCGAACTCCTTCCACCAGGGTGCGCCACGCAGGCGACTGGCGTGTCCAGGCTTCCGCTTCCCGAAGAGCTGAGCCCGCAAGCGTCAAGCCGGCAAACGAAAGGCGCGGGCGGCGTTATCCCAGAGGATCTTGCGCTTGCTTGCTTCCGGAATCGGTTGCTCCTGCAGGCGCTCCATGCCCCACGGCCAGGTACCGTCGGGATGCGGGTAGTCGGTGTTGAAGACGAGGTTGTCGTCGCCGACGAGCTCGATCACGCTGCGCAGCGTCATCTCGTCACCGCGGCAGGCGACGAACACGTTACGCTTGAAATACTCGGTGGGGCGCAGCTTGAGATCGGGATGCTCCGCGTTGCCGGAGAAGTCGTAGTGTTGCTCCATGCGCTGCAGCCAGTACGGTACCCAGCCCGCATCGGCCTCGACATGGACGACCGTCAGCTTCGGGAAGTGTTCGAAGACGCCGCCCCAGATGAGGGTCATCATCGCGACCATCGCTTCGAACGGATGCGCGATGATGTGGCCGCTGGTGTGCGTATCCATCCGATCGCCGTACGACGGCAAGTGCGGTGAGCCCGAGTCGTGGATGGAGATGGGTGTATCGAGCCGTTCGATCTCGGCCCACAGTGGGAAGTAGTCGCGATGGTAGAGGTTGCGGCCGCAGATCGGGTTGGGTCGGACGTAGAACGACACCGCGCCATTGGCGGCAGCCCACTGCGCCTCGGCGATCGCCAAGGCGACATTCTGCATCGGCAGCATCGCCGCCCAGCGCAGCCGCTGCGGGTCGGCTTGGCAGTAGGCGGCGCTCCACTCGTTGTAGGCGTGGCAACACGCTGCGAGCAGTTCCGGGTCGTGAAACTCCCGGCCCAGCACCTGGCCGCCGACGGTGGGGTAGAGGATCTGCACGTCGACGCCTTCCTCGTCCATGTCCTGCAGCCGGCTCTGTGCGCTGAATCCCGCGCCGCGGGCACGCTCGAAGCGCTGCATGCCGCGCATCAGCGCGGCGAGAAATTCGGGCGTCGAGAACGGGTACTTGTCTTCGTTGGTGAGCGACTCGCCCTCCACGGTGACGGCCTGGCGGCCGTCCACCTTCTCGAGCCGCAGCCCGTGAGATTTGAATCGCGGCGCGATGTGCGTCTCCCACATCGTCACGGGTTCCATCTGGTGCGTATCTGCGTCGACAATCTTTCGTCCGTCACGCATGGCTGCGTCTCCTCTCTGATTGGAAGGCCAACCCGATTGTCGCGCCGTGCGCCAAGAATGACAAGGCTGGGCACACGGCCAAAGACTCGGTCCCCAACAGGACCTTGACAGCTCCCGAGCCGGGCAATACAGACTAGTCTGACTAGAACAAGGAGGAGGCGATGGCTTCGTGGCAATTGCAGCGGGCGAAGGCGGAGCTGAGCAAGCTGATTGATGTGTGCATCGTCGAGGGCCCGCAAACGGTCACGCGCCACGGCCGCGCGGCTGCGGTGGTGATGGGTGCTGCCGACTACGAGAAGCTCAAGCGCCGCCCTGCTGACTTCAAGCGATTTCTGCGCAAGGCGCCCCTGTATCAGTTGGATTTGCGGCGCAATCGAGCGCGCGGGCGGAAAGTCAACCTGTGAGCTTCTTGCTCGACACCTGCACCGTGTCCGAGCTGACGCGGCCCACACCGCACCCACACGTCGCGGCGTGGTTTGATACGCAGGATGGCACCGCGCTCTATCTGAGTGTCTTGACCATCGGTGAGATCGAGAAGGGCATTGCCGCTCTCCCGACTGGTCGGAAGCGGCGCACGTTGACGACCTGGCTCGCGACGCTCCGGTCGACGCATGCGGCACGCATTCTGCCGATCGATTCTGCAGTTGCCACCCTCTGGGGACGTATGACCGCGCAGATCGAGCGGCGCGGCGGATCGCTCGGCGTCATCGACGGCCTGATCGCTGCAACAGCCCTGCACCATGGCTACACCGTCGTGACGCGCAACGTCCCCGACTTTGCGGCAACTGGAGTGGCGCTGCTGAACGTCTGGCAAGCGTAGGGTCCCGCGAGGCGGAGGACGGTGGGCGCCACGGGATCCAGCCTCACAGCCGTTCCGCCACCGCATCACAGAATGTCGTCGTGCTTGCAGCGCCGCCCTGATCGGGCGTGAGCACGCGGCCTTCGGCGTAGACCTGCGCCACCGCGACTTGCAGGTGGCGTGCTGCGGCTGCGAATCCGAGATACTCCAGCATCATCGCAGCGGAGAGAATTGTCGCCGTTGGATTGATCACGTTGCGTCCGGCGATGTCTGGCGCGGAGCCGTGCGCCGATTCGAAGTAGGCGTAGGTGTTGCCATAGCAACCGCTCGGTGCGAGCACGAGGCCGCCGATCACGCCGGCCGCCGCGTCGGAGAGGATGTCGCCGTACAGGTTCGGGAGCACGACGACGTCGAGGGCGTGGGGCTCCGCCACCAGACGGCGCGCGAAGTCGTCGACGATGAAGGTCTCGAACTCGATGTCCGGATAGGCAGTGGCGACGCGTGCCGCAACGTCGCGAAACAAGCCGTCACTGCGTGGGAGCATGTTGTACTTGCTCGAACATGTCACCTTGCCCGGGCGCCCGTGCGCCTTGCGGCGGCGCGCCAGCTCGAAGCTAAAACGCACGACGCGCTCGGTGCCGGCCTCGGTGATCACCTTCAGCGCGAACTGCCCCGGGCCCATTTCGGCAACGGGCCGGCCCGTCATCGGGCTGGTGAGCCCGAGCGGTCGGAGTGCAGCGAGGTCACCCTCGAGTCCGACGTACAAGTCTTCGAGATTCTCGCGCACGATGACGAAATCGATCCCGTCGGGCCGTGCCATCGGGCTGCGACAGCCGGGCATCCAGCGCGCCGGCCGCACGTTGGCATACGTCCCCTTGCCCCAACGCAGGTAGAACAGTGCCGGCACGCTCTTCCCGCTGGTGGCGCCGAAGAGCGTGGCGCCCGAGGCGTCAATGGCGGCGCGACACTCGTCCGGAAAGAGCGCCCCACAGCGGCGCAGTCCTTCGTCACCAACGGGCGGCCGCAGCCACTCGATGTCGAGGCCGAGCCGGTCGACCAGCGCCACCGTGGGCCGCACCGCCTCGGGTGCAGCGTCTTCACCTTCGATAATGACTACGCGTTTGGTTGACATCAGCGTTCAACGTGCACCGACCCTAGTAGTGCGTCATCGGCAACCGCGCGCCGTGCAGCTGGCGGACGAGTTCCGAGTCAGTGGTATGCAATCGGGCGTGCAGTTCCTGCGCCGTCGCCGCGGCAAAGCCATCGGCCAGCGAGGTGCGGAGCTTGGCAACGCGGCGTGCGATCGCCTCGTCGGGGTGATGGATGTGCACCCGACTCGCGGTCAGGAGTACGATTGCGTCGACGCCGGTCGCGCGCGACAGGTCGGCGGTGTGCATCAGTACCTCTGCGAGGTTGACAACAGAGATGACCAAGTCGGTCTGGCCGCTGCGGCTGTCACGGAACAACCGTTCAAGTTTCGGCCCAGCGCGATGCCGACCTTGCATCCACCCGATGGCGATCCCCGCATCGATGACGGCAACGCTCACCGGCCGCCACTCTCTCGCTCTCGTTCGCCCCGGCGGCGCTCGTGCAACTCCTCCACCAAGTCACGACGTCGACCCGCAGGCCACGACCGGGCACGTCGCAGCATCACCTCAAGGCCTTGTGAGTCGGCCTCCGCCGGGCTGAACACAATCTCCCGATGCGGCCCGGTTCGCACCGCCAAGGCCTGACCGGTCTTCAACCCCAGCTTCCTTCGCAGCGACGCGGGGATCACCAATTGTCCTTTCGAGCTCAGTCGGACGACCTGCGCCTGTCTAGCCATGGACGTAAGCCTACCATGTCTTACTAAGCACCCAAAGTGCGAAATTAGGTGTCGTAAGCCAGCGACCAACACAGCCGTCCCCTCGCCCATCATGTTGCGATCCACTTCTCCAACCACAATTGCCGGC
>JBGQHM010000044.1:0-26978 GCA_041497995.1 Binatia bacterium
CGCAGGGAAATTGGAGCGCCGACTACGTGCGGCTGCGCTTTGCAGCGACCAAACCTCGCTGAGCGCGAAGGCCCGTGCTTCACGGCGTGCCGGGCTGAACACCTTCGTTCAAGATCCGCCCCCGGAACGTACTGAATTGTACAACGGACATGATCCGGTGACGTGCCGGCCGTTGCCCCCGCTTGGCATGTCGCTTGCCCTTAGCCTCATCCATCAATCGGGAGGTAGGGCGATGCAAGTGATTGCGGTCGGGAAGTGGTCGAAGGAGGACAAGCGGTGGAAGATGCTGGTAGCGTTACGTCGGCCGGGTGGCAGCGCTCCTACCACTCCAGCGCTGTCAGGTCGCCGGACCCCCGTTAAAGCACTCCCTCTCAAACACCCGAGCAATTAGATCAGCTCGGTCCCCCCCAACACCCCGCCCGGGGAGGCAGGATCTCCTCCTCCTGTCTCGTCGGGCGGCGGTCCACTCGATCAACGGGGTCAGGCGGCATCGCCGGTCTCGCCGGGGCGCACGTAGACCCGAATCTGAATGATCCGGCGGCACGTAGGACATGGAATGTCCTTGATGACCGGGTAGCTCGCGATCCCCTTCGCGAGGCGCGCAACGTATGCATCGCGCGCGCGCTGACAACACGGTTGTAGTGCTTCTGCCATAGCATCTCTCCGCGCCGGAGAGTGTCGAGTTTCGCTACCGTGGTCAAGGGCTGCCGGGGTTGCGACCGCCACGCCCTGCCGCGCGCTGGAAGCGGGCGACGGCGCGATTGTGTTCGTCGAGTGTCCCCGAGAACTCGTGCGTGCCGTCGTTGCGCGAAACGAAGTACAGGTACGAGACCGGCGCCGGCGCCAGCGCCGCCTCGAGCGCTGCACGCCCCGGATTGCAGATCGGTCCCGGCGGCAAGCCGCGATAGCGATACGTGTTGTAGGGCGTGTCGATGGTCAGGTCCGCCGCTGTGGGCACGCCACCGTCTTCGCGGCCATAGACCGCCGTCGGATCGGACTGCAGCAACATGCCGATGCGCAGGCGGTTGTGAAACACGGCGGAGACCAACATCCGTTCCTGCACCGCGCCGGTTTCCTTTTCGATCAGTGAGCCGAGCGTCACCATGTCCGGCTCACTCATGCCAGCGGTGACGCGTCGCGCGCGTAACGCCGCGGCTTGCTCGCGAAAGCGGCTCACCATGGTGCGCAGGATCTCTCCGGGTGTCGTGCTCCACGCGAACGCGTACGTGTCGGGGAAGACGTAGCCTTCCAAACCGCTGGCTGGAAGATCCAACTCGAGGAGAACGTCGGGATCTTGCGCCAGACAGAGAAACTGATCCGCACCGCCAAAGCCTGCCGTAGCCAGCAGCCCCGCCACTTGGCGGAGCGTACTGCCCTCGGGAATCGTGACGCGATGCAGCGCCGCCGCCGGGGACCGCAAGCGTGCCAGCACGTCGACAGGCGCCAGCGGCCGATCGAAGCGATAGTCGCCGCTACGCACCAGCCGATCGAGTCCGTACCAGCGGGCCCACAGGCGCAAGAGGCGGGGATGCCGCACCACTCCTGCCGCACACAACCGCGCGCTCGTCACGCCGAATGGCTCGCCTGCTGCCACCGACACCAGCGCTCCACCCGGTGGCAACGGTGCCGGCGTCTGCAGATCACGCCACGCCCAGAAGGCGCCGCCAACCGTCAGCAGCGCCAGTGTCGCAATGCATGCCACCAAACGTTTCATCGCTCGACCAGACCGCTCCGCCCCCGACTGGGATTTCTTATCACGCGCTCCATCCGGTCGCGACGACTGAGGAGCTGTCAGCCTTCAGCGGTCAGCCATCAGCTAGAATTCTCAAGAGGGGAATTCCCTCATTCAGAAGCTGAGAGCTGACCGCTGAGTGCTGACAGCTTCCGCCGCCAGTTGTCTTGAATCACGCAGGGCAGTACAACCGCCACACAACAAGGAGGCGCACGCCATGGCGGCACGATATGCGGATTTCACTGCTCTCAAGATCCACGTCGAACGCGGCGTCGCGTGGGTGACCATCGATCATCCGCCGATCAATTTGTTCGACATGGTGCTCATTCAAGAAATGGATCGGGTCGGGCGCGAGGTGGAAGCCGACGACGACGTGCGTGTCGTCGTGCTGCAGAGTGCCAACCCCGAGTTCTTCATCGCACATGCCGACGTCACGCTCATCCAGCAGCTACCGAAGGACGTACCGGCGAAGCCGACAAAGCTGGGCTGGTTCCATCAGATGGTTGAGCGCTTCCGCACCATGCCGAAGGCCACGATCGGCAAAATCGAAGGCCGCGCGCGTGGTGGTGGCAGCGAGCTGTTGCTGTCGCTCGACATGCGTTTCGGTGCGATCGGCCGCGCCGTCCTCGGGCAGCCGGAAGTTGCAGTTGGCATCATTCCCGGCGGCAGCGGCACGCAGCGCTTGCCGCGATTGATAGGACGTGGAAGGGCCTTGGAGGTTGTCCTCGGATGCGACGACTTTCCCGCCGAGTTGGCGGAACGTTACGGCTACATCAACCGCGCCTTGGCGCCGGAAGAGTTGTCGCCCTTCGTCGAACGCCTCGCCTACCGCATCGCGTCGTTCCCCGCGTCAGCCATCGCCTTGGCAAAGGCGTCCGTCAACGCCGCCGAGCTCCCGATTGTCGAGGGTCTGCTCGAAGAAGCTCACTACTTCAACCAGACCCTCGCCACCAAGGAAGCGCAAGACCGCATGGCGGCTTTCATGGCGGCCGGTGGACAGACATACGAAGTGGAGCTCGCCGGCATCGGCGCCGAGGCGAACTCTGTCAGACGCCGTTGATGGCGGGTCAATGTTACCGAGGTCAAACCAGTAGATCGCGGCTTGCAGGTTCCGCGCGTCCGCGCAGAATGCCGACGTCGGTAACGCCAGCCGCCTCTACTTGCAGAACTGCTCCTGGCTCGCGCAGATCGCCACACGGCAGCCGAACGTCCATCCTCCGAAGCGTCGATCGTGCCGCGCCCCGGTTCCGCCTTCGACACAGGAGGATCGCAACCGCAACGGCAGGAGGAAGGGCATTGCCGCACCCTATGTTGACTTGGCTCGGGGAGTGGTTTACTCGCGCTCCAGAGGTGAGCCAGCGGCAACGCCCACAGCCATCGGGCAAAAAGAAACGCAAGGTTGATTCGTGAACGTAAGAGCAAAGTGCGCCATCGCCTCTGCGATCCTTGTCGCTGTAGTGCTGACTCACTCCGCGGTGGCCACGACTCCGTACCCATCGGCGCCACTGTACAACCCCAGCCACCCGATCTCTAACGATCCGAAGTTTCCTTACAATCCAAACAATTTCTCGCCCGCTGCTGGCATCAATCTGACGACTGTTCCACCAGCCACGAGTGCCGCTGATGCAGATATGAAGTTCAATGGGCGAACCGCAGCAGTGATTGCCTACGCTGCAAACGAACCCCTGGCCGGAGGTAATGGTGAAACCTACATGGCCCAACTCCTGGAGAAGTGGGCGTACCCCGAGTACTTCAACGCCAATCCTGACGGTTACCCGATGCCGGCGGTGGCTTCCATCCTGAACCATTCCCTTGGCCTTGCGGGTACGGACGGAGGAATCGAAGGAACTCCGTTCGGGAGTGATGAATATGATTTTACCTTGAACTACTACATTCCGCTGATTTATCGATACTACCAACCACTCATGGACAACGGTGCCGCCGACTATATCATTAACTATCTGATAGGGCAGGCAACCCTTGCGGGACTTCCCTCCGGCCGCCCTGTGGTGGGCAACCTGTCCACCACGTACACCGAATGGCTCCATGTTCCAGATGTCATCGACATTCCTGAAACGGAAAACCATCTGCTGGGAATTTTCACCGCGAATTATTTGGGCAACCAGCTTCTGTACCAACGGACTCAACAGCGGGCCAATGACAACGTGCGAAACGGAGACCGGGGAAACGGCGCACCCAACACAACCAGCGAGCTGCTCCTGACATTGCGGGGATTTCTGAGGGACGACTTTCAGGAGTACAATGGCCGGCCGTATCAGGATTTTTCCATGTCGGCACTGTTGAACTTGGCCAGCTACGCATATGATGATCGGGTGAGGTTGGCAGCGCGCATGGTGCTCGACTATGTCGCCGCAAAAATCGCCGTATCCAGCGAGGACCTGCGTCGAGCGCCTCCTTTCCGACGTCGCAATGAGCTGGTGCACTATGGACCAACCATCTCCGGCAATTTCCCTGGCTCTCCATTGGCACTTGGCTCTCCATTGGCGGTCGCTTTTGGTGGGTACGAACCCGATCCGCAGATCGCCTACTACTCACTCCTGGCCGGGAACACGGGGGTGTTTTTCTCACCCGCAGTGGCGGGCACGACTTCCCCACCTTTTTCAGCTGGATTTTTGCCGGGCAACTACAATTGGGAGATGGTACATGCGGGACTTTGTGACTACCGCATCCCCCCATCCATCCTCGATCTATTCATCACGAACGGGAACAGACAATTCTATCAATACTTTCACCATGGTTCAGGGAGCGGTGAATTTGCCGATGAGTTGTATGCAGGCTCGCCCAGCTATCTCATCAGCGCAGGGGGGCGTCCAACAACCTATTCCGCTGCCTCTCGAGCTGACGTCAAAGCCGGAGCACAAGTACTCCTCGACGCTCTAGCCCTTTATCTTGGCGGTCTGCCCGCGGCGGTTCTTGAGCCACTGATACAGGGCGTGGTGAACGGGATGTCCAGTGACCTGGGCGCAGCCATGCCGACCCTTTTCTTGCCGGCCGACAAGGGCCTGGCGACTCCACCTGGCGATCCAAGCTCCTATACCTTGGCGTACGACATCCAATTCGGCGAATACACCACCGATGAGTCAAAATCTCACCTTTGCGTCGCACCTGATTTTGCGTGTGGAGATAATGTCTACGTCCCACCCGGCATCGGCAACGATCCGGGGAATGTGACCAACGGCAACTGGACCTTCGTGAATCACGGTGGCGCAATTGGCAAGCCCGGCTATTATCTGGCAATCTACCGCGTCGATAACGGGAATGGAGGCCGAGCGGGCCTGCTCGAAGCCTACGACACCTCGCGTTATCTTCCGAACACGTTTAATGCCACCCTGAGCTTCAATCAATTCATGGCAGACGTGCTGGCAGCGAACCCGTCGCTCAATCTGCAGCTTGGGAACAACCAACCGAACAGCTACCTCACTCACTCCGGACAGAGCCTTACGTTTACCATTTCACCACGCGGCCAGATCCTCTCGACCACTGCGATGAACCCGGCCCCCGCTTCGAACTCACAGTTCGCCGCTGGTACGATCCTGAACAGCGCGCAGGGTTCCGGTCTGGTAGTGATCTCAAACCCCACGCTCGGGACGTCGATTACGCTCGACATGAGAGACATCAATAACATCAGCCGAACCGATGAAAACGGCACGGTGGAGTATGGGGGCGAGGAGGTCTGGGTAAACTTCAACTATGGCAGCAACCAAGGCGACTTTGCGCAGCCCTATCGTTCGCTGCACGATGCGATGAAGGCTACGGCATCCCCGCGTCCGGCGAAGGTCTTCAAAATCATCGCTGGCAGCGAACATGAAGCGATCACGATCAACCAACCGGTGACCCTGATAGCGGTGGGAGGACCGGTGGAGATCAGCGGGCAGTAGGTCGGGACGCGAAGCATTTGGGGCATGGTTCGCTTCAGAGAACTTATTGGAGGGTGACTAGGACCAGCACCAGCCCCGTCCCCCGCTGCAAGCCGGTCATCGCCTTGCCGATGATCGCACCGCGACCCTTCGCGTAGTTCGTCACTTTCATCGCGTGCCCCGGGGCGGCGGAAGTGGTCAGCAAGTCGCCTGGACTGATCGGACCGCCGGCGGCGTCGGCCCAGCAGTAGACACGGCCGTTCAACGCCACCGCCTGCTGGCCCGACGCAACGGATCCTGTCTGGCCCATGATCATCCCGGGCACAACGCCGCCGGCTCCACTGATCACGCCTGCGACGCTACGGTCGTACGCACGGCTACTCACTCTGAGCTTTCCAGGGTGCTCGGGATCGATGGACACCACCAGACCCGGCTGCAGGTCTGCGAGCTCAGTACCCGTCGAAGCGGACGCGCTGCCAACGTCGAACTTCTCGGACAGATCGGCGCCCCCTTGGATCTCCAGAACGTTCACTCCCACATGGCCGGTGTCCTTGATGATGAGATCGTAGTTGGCAGGGCTGCCGGTTGTACCCGGATCATTCGCCGTGTGGAAGAAGTACAACCCACCGTTGGTATGGCCGATCCCAAACCGATTGCCCGCACTATTGGCCTTCCAACCAATTGCGGCGGCGTTATCCAGCTCCAGCGCTCCCGTCCACCCCGCGCTCGTCCACTTTGGGCCTCCAGAAATCGCCAGACGGTGGTGGGGAGTGGTGTTGCCAATGCCGACGCGGCCCGCCGAGTTGACCAGGAAGTATGTATCGGTCACGAAGGGAAAAGTGCTCTCGTTGATCGAACGAACCGACAGCATGCTCCCGGTCAGGTCGGGAACCTGCGTACCGACGCGCCCAGCCCCCTGATCGATGGTCAGCCCTTCAAACGGGGCACCGAGTGTGCCGCCGCTGATATGCAGCAGCGATGTCGGTGTGGTCGTGCCGATGCCGACGTTGCCGCCGAAGGAGACGTTGCCGCCCGGGCTATTCAGGAACAAGTTTTTCGGGGCCCCAGCGGCATAGTCATAGGCGAACACGTAGCCCGCATTCAAAGAAGATGAATAGCCGACGGCGACCCCTTCCCCGACGGTGCTTGGCAACGGCGTCGTATCCCCTTGGAACCAACTCGTGCCATTGACGTGTAAGGAAAGCGAGTGCGGCGCGTCGGTGCCCGTAACGACGGAACTCGCCGACAGGGCCCCGCCCGCGTCCGCGGTCGCCGCGCTGAGCGCGCGAATCGCGTAGGGCGTCGACGTGATTTGCGTGCGCGGTTGCACCATGTACGCGCCCGTGCTGCCCGCCTTGCGTACGCTCAACTCGAGGAAACGAGTGCCTCCAGGAAACGCCGCGGCACCGAAATCAAGTTGTGTGGTGAACGCCCCATTCGTCGCTTGAACGCTCGGTTGCGTAATGGTCGAGCCCACCTGGTTGCCCGCTCCGAGCGCGTCGTACAACTTGAACTGCATGTCGAAAGCGCCGTTGGCCGGTGAGCCATTGTCGTTCAGCTGGCCCTGGTAGGTAAACGTCGTCGTCTGAGCGCGCCCGGCGCCGGCCCAAAGAAGAACGGCGGTAACGACACAAAGAGACAGTGCACGGCACGGCCTCAAAATCGCTTGGTGCATTGGCTGTGGCCCTCCCTTTTACACGAACGAACTGCGGTGCCCCCGAATGACGCGCGATACTATTCACAAGCTGAACTGACCAACAAGGGACCCTCCGGTCGGGACTACGCCGGCACCCGGCTTTACTCCGATGCGGGGAGCCGGTAAGCAGGCATCCACGAGTGGTCCTGCAGACGAGGAGATGTCGTGGCTTGCCCTGCGTTCGATGGCTCGATCTCCGCCACATCCTTGTGTCGTCTCACAAGGACGGTCGATAGTTGGCCACATCGCAGATGGCGCGCTCGGACCGCGTCGATGGCGCGTGCCCGAGTCCTGCCAGCGGTGATTCTTATACTCACCGGGGCAAGTAACAATCGCGCGCTCGCACAGAGCGGCGGACCGTACGTCATCACATCGAGCGTGATCGCCGGCGGCGGCTCGACGGCATCTACCGACGCAGGGGAAACGCTGAGCGGCACCATCGGTCAGCCGCTTTCCGGGCCCGCGGCGGGCGCCATGACCGGCGGCGAGTTTGCCGTCAGCAGCGGCTTCTGGGAGCAACGCCAAGCCTCGGCTCCACCACCAACCGCGACTCTTACTATGGTCGCAACAGCCAGCACGACGCCGACCCTGAGCACCACGCCGGCGCCGAGTCCGACAACCACGCCTGTGCCGCCGACACCGACGCGGACCGTCGTTGGAGGCGCGACGGCTACACCAACGGCGTCACTCGTTGCGACGGCGACCGCCACGCGCACCATCACCGGGACTCCGGCGACTGTCACACCGACTGGTTCGCCAACTGTCACACCGAGCCCGACAGCGCCCCCCACACCTAACCCAACCACGCCTTGCGTGGGCGACTGTGGAGGAAACGGGGAGGTGACCGTAGACGAATTGCTCGCGCTAGTGAACATCGCCCTCAACAACCAGTCGGTTACCGCCTGCCCCGTGGGCGATGCCAACCACGATGGTGAGATCACCATCGATGAGATTCTCACTGCAGTAAACAACGCGCTGAACGGATGCCCGTAAGAGCGGCGTTGCCACAGGCGCTTACTTCTGGATGGCTTCGCGCTCATTGACAGATCGGCCCCTCGCAACCATCATCCTGCGCATCCGGTGAGGGCACCTATGATTTGCTCATCCTGCGGCGAGGAGAACCGCGACACGGCGAAGTTCTGCCTGGGGTGCGGACACGGCTTTGCGGCCGTCTGCTCCGGCTGCGGCGCGCAGCTGCCGCCGGTTGCACGATTCTGTGACGAGTGCGGCACTTCCCTCGGGGTGTCCGGGGTCGGGGATCAGGGGCCGGGGGAAACTCAAGCGAACCTCGACACACGACACCCAACCCGCACACCAGCCGGCTACAGTCTCGACCGGCCAGTGTCGGAGGTCGTCATCCCTAACACCATTCAAGACGTGATCATGGCGCACATCGACCGGCTCGGCGACGAGCCCAAGCGCGCCATTCAGACCGCCTCGGTGATCGGCCGCGAGTTCGCCGTGCGCCTGCTGCAGCGCGCCAGCGAGTTCGGCAACCGCGTCACGCCGCTGGTCGGTGAGCTGCGGGCGCCGGAGTTGATCTACACAGGCCTCCAGGAATTGAATCAATGGACCCACTGAACCATTGATTCGATTCTTGCGTGTGCCACACTGCGCAGCATGGCGACGGGATACTTCGCAGGAGTAAAGCCGCGAGTCTTCGGTCATCGTGGCGCCGCCGGCCTCGCGCCGGAGAACACCATCCCATCCTTTGCGCTCGGACTCGCGCTCGGCGCTGACATCTTGGAGCTCGACGTACACGCGAGCCGCGATGGCGTGGTCGTCGTCTTCCACGATCCGACCCTCGAGCGCACGACCAACGGCACCGGCGCACTGCGCGAGCGGTCGCTGTACGAGTTGCAGCAGCTCGACGCCGGATACAATTTCACACGCGACGGACGCGATCATCCGTACCGCGGACACGGGCTGCGTATCCCGACACTGGAGTCGGTGTTCAAGGACTTTCCGCTGGCGTACTGCAACATCGAGATCAAGCAGCCGGACCCGCCCATTGTGGCGCAGGTGGTGGAGATCATCGAGCGCCTCGATGCCGAGCACCGCGTCCTTCTGGCTGCCGAGCACGACACCATCATGCAGGAGATTCGTCACCTGGCGGGGGACATCGCCACCAGCTTTTGTACCGGCGAGGTGGTCGACTTCATCGGTCGCGTACAGGCCGGGAACTGGGACGACTATCAGCCCAGCGGCAAGGCGCTGCAGATTCCCCCGCGCTTCAACGAGATCGAGCTGGTCACTACAGACACCGTGGCGGCAGCCCATCGCTGCGGCCTCGAGGTTCACGTGTGGACGATCAACGATCCGGACGAGATGAAACGGCTCCTGGAGCTGGGTGTCGACGGGATCATGTCGGATCTGCCAGGTTTAGCACGCGTCGCTGTGAACGCATTCGCGAGAAGCGAGACGTAACTCCGCCTTCCAGCGATTCCCGAGCCACGAGTCGCCATCTCACGCCACCGCCTCCTTCAACGACCGGCCGCACGCCGGGCAGAAGTTGCCGCGTGGCGGAACACCACGGCCACACGCGGGGCAGAATGCGATCCGTATCGGCCGCCGCACCTCGCCGAGTTTCTTCTGTTGCGCGGCGTGCACGCCCTCCAGCACAGCAATGGCCTCCAAGGCTTGCGCGCTGTACTTCTCACGCAGGGCCGCAAAGTCGGCGTCGGACAGCTTCCCCATCCGATAGTCGAACTCCGCTTCCTTGATCGCGGCATACGCATCGAGCTTCTGGCGCTCCAGCTGGCCACGCGGTGCCGGGCCGGCCGCGCCTCCATGCGCGTCACGTCCGATGAACGGCGCCGCCACAAAGGCAGCGGCCGCGACGATCAATATGAAGCCTACGACGCCGACGGTGAGATCCATGGTTGCCAGGCCGCGGACGTTGACGTCCTACGCATCGAAGTCTTTCAACTCCTTCTCGAGAATCTTGCTGTACGCCGATGCTGGTTGTGGCGGTGTCGCGACGTCAGGTGCCGGCCGACCGCGCCTACTCCAGCGCTTCAAGGTGAAGACGAGGAAGATACCGCCTATCCCGATGACGACGAATGGTGCGACCCACGCGACGAGGTTGAAGCCCGAAGCCGTCGGCGACGACAGGATCTTCTCGCCATACTTGCCGGAGAAGTAGGCGAGAATCGCGATCCTGTCCTTCCCTTCATTCATCTGTGCCCGGATCTCTTCGCGCAGCGGGATCGCTGACGGACACTGCAGATGGTTGCAGCTATGCACCGTGAGACCACAACCGCACTGGCAGGTGAGCGACTCCTCTACTTCCTGAAACGAGACTGTGTCCTCACTCACCCCGATGCCACTCGATAGAAGGACCAGCAGCAATGCAGCCACCCAGACGGCGAGCGACAACCTTCTTGGCGCCCTTTGACCGACCTGAGGGCAGGCTTCACGCTTCACGAATCACGCTTCACGTTCCCCAGTCCGGCTACCCGCCGGTACATACGCCGGGGCGCGGGCCGGTACGCGTGTCGGCCAGATGGTGATACCAGTACCGATCGCCAGCACGATGCCTCCCCACCAGAGGAAGCCGATCAACGGATTGACGTACGCCTGGATCGTCGCCATGCGCGAGGCATCGTCGAAGCCGCCGAGCACGAGGTAGAGGTCGCCGCCCAAGGTCGAACGAATGGCCACCTCGGTGGTCGGCTGCTCGGGCTTCTTGTAGAAGCGCTTCTCCGGGGCCAGTGTGTCGATCTGCTTACCGTCTTTGAGCACCGCGACGCGCGCCGTGAGGTAGGCGATGTGCGGCGTCTCGCGCGCCTCGACGCCCTCATAGCGCAGCGTGTAGCCGCCCATCGGAAACGTGTCACCAGCCTTCACGGTGATCTGCTGCTCCTGCTTGAAGGCGGAGGTCCCGGTGATGGCAAGAAACATCATGACGATGCCGATGTGGATGATGTAGCCGCCGTAGCGCCGGCGGTTCTTACTGATCAGGTGCGCCAGCGCCGTCGCCAGATTCTCACCGACCAGGGCGCGGCGGGCGCTGACGCCGCGGTAAAATTCCATGACGATGGTGGTCAGTACGAACGCACACAGCGAGAACGCGACGATGGCGTACCAGTGGCGGATGCCGGCGGCGACCAAGCCAATACCGGTGACGAAGCCCAACCCCAGCGGCAGCATGAAGCTCTTCTGGAGATTGCGCGCCGACGCGCGCCGCCAGGCGATCACGGGGCCGACACCGGTGAGGAACAGCAGGACCAGACCGAGCGGCGCGTTCACCCGATTGAAGAATGGCGGCCCGACGGTGATCTTGACACCGCGCACGGCTTCGGAGATCACCGGGAACACGGTGCCCCAGAACACCGAGAACGCAATACCGACGAGGATCAGGTTGTTCAGCAGGAACGCCGACTCGCGCGACAGCATCGAATCGAGCTGATGCTCACTCCGCAGCAGCGGCAACCGCCAGAAGAGCAGGCCAAGCGACATCACCAACACGAAGCCCAGAAACCACATGAAGAACGGGCCCAGACCGGATTGCGTGAACGAATGCACCGATGAAATGACGCCGCTGCGGGTCAGGAAGGTGCCGAAGATGGTCAGTGCGAACGTGAGGATCACCAGCACCATGTTCCACACCTTCAGCATGTTCTTCTTTTCCTGGATCATCACCGAGTGCAGGAACGCGGTGCACGTCAGCCACGGCATGAAGGCGGCGTTCTCCACCGGATCCCACGCCCAGTAGCCGCCCCAGCCGAGCACCAGGTACGCCCACTCGGCGCCGAACAGGTTGCCGAGGCTGAGGAAGAACCACGCGAGCAACGTCCAACGCCGCGTGGTCCGGATCCAGACGTCATCGAGCTTGCCGGTGGCCAGCGCGGCCATCGCGAAGGCGAACGGTATCGCGCAGCCAACGTAGCCGGTGTAGAGCGACGGCGGGTGGATCGTCATCCAATAGTTCTGCAACAGCGGGTTGAGGTCGCGCCCCTCCGCCGGCGTGAAGGCCAGGCGCTGGAACGGCGGCGTCACGAACATCAACATCGAGAGAAAGAACAGCGCGATCACCATAAGCGTGGCGTTGACGTACGGCATCAGCTCGCGGTTCTTCTCGCGGTTCTGCAGAATCACAACGGCGGACATCGAGGTGAGGATCAGCGACCAGAATAGGAGCGACCCGGCTTGGCCACCCCACAACGCCGCGATGGTGTAGTTCAGTGGTAAGGTGCTGCTGGAGTAGTGCGCGACGTACTCGATGTTGAAGTCGTGCGTGACCAAGGCCTGCAGCAGCGCGGCGACGGCGATCACGACGAAGCCCCAGACGGCCAGTGCGGCGTTCTCCGCGCTGGCGATGACCTCGCGCTTGCGGCGCAGAGCGCCGAACAGGGACATGCCGATCGCGTAGATCGCCAGCACCCAAGCGATCGCGAGAGCTACCGACCCGACATCTACCATGCCTGCACCTTTCTACTCGTGTCCACGCCCTCAGAGCACACCCTTCGAGAGCCTCAGGGTGAGCGGAAGAGTCTTTTGAAATGAATCAGCAACCGTTCGTGCTGCGGCTCTCGCAGCACGCTCCTCGCATCTGTCGACCCTTTCTAGTTGGTGGCGGCTTGGGCGTTTGCGGCTTCGGCTTCGTACTTCGATGGACACGACGTCAGCACGCTCTGCGCATGCACGACGCCATCGCGATACTTGCCCTCGACGATGACGTCGCTGCCACCTTCGGCTTTGAACATGTCGGGTGTGATGCCAACGAAGTAGACCGCCACACTCTTCGCGTCACCCTCCCCATCACCATCCGTCTTGAAGTCCCCCAGCCGAAAGTTCAGCTCTTCGCCGGACGACGTCATCTTCTTGGTCACGCTGCCGGGCGTGACCCGCCCGGCGACCCGAATGCCCTCGTTCGCCAGGGTATCCTTCTTCACCAGGAACTCGTCGATGGTCAGGTAATAGACCGCGCTCTGCCGCACTCCCGTATACATGAGATAGGCAACTGCGCCGACGAGCAGCAGCGACGCGACCAAAAAGCGACCTTTACGATTCATGCAGCGACCCTCACGCTAGTGAATTCACCCACCCCTTTCAAGCAAGCCGCAGACCGAGGCGTGCATGCGAAGAAATTGTGCGCCGATACTTGCGTCACTGTCTCGCGGTTGGTAAGAGCGCCGGGGCTGCACGCAACGATTTGCAGTCGTGGGAAAATCGAAGCGTCGCCACCTCGGGGTGTTGGCGAGAAAGGAGACGGCATGAGGGCATTGGGCATGCGTCCTCCCAAATTGGCCGGACATCCGGTCCCCGGTTTCCGCGTTGTGCTGGCCGCGACAGTCGTGGCACTCGTAGCGTGTGTGGGAGTGCACCCCACGCCGGCCTCTGCAAAGCTCCGCAAGAGTCACAAAGCCCCCTCGAAAACAGGCACCCCCAGCAAACATCACAAGGCTCCGAACGCGCAGCGCATCGCGAAGCGCAGCAGCCAGCTGAGCTACAGACGCGTCGCCAAACGCCACGCCTCCGTTCACACGGCACGGCGTGCACCCGACCCGGACCAGCTCGTCATCGCGCAAGGTGATGGTTCGCCCGTAGTGCAATCCGCCGCCGAGTTCCTCGGCCATCCGTACCGCTTCGGTTCGGCAGGCGGGTCCTTCGACTGTTCCGGCTTCGTGCGGACGGTCTTCGCGAAGATCGGTATCGAGCTGCCGCATTCGGCACGCGAGCAATTCTCACTCGGTGAACGCGTCGGCCGCGACGAGCTCGAGCCCGGCGACCTCGTCTTCTTCCACACCTATCGGCACAGCGCGTCACACGTCGGCATCTACGTCGGCGACGACAAGTTCGTGCACGCCGCCACGCGCGGCGGACAGGTGCAAGTCGATTCGCTCGACGAAGCGTACTACGCACGCCGCTATTTGGGCGCGCGGCGATTGGAGAGCTAGCCGCGAATGTTGAATGGTGAATGCTGAATGGTGAATTGAGGAGGGGACAGGTCTTCCCTCGGCCATTCAACATTCACAATTCATCATTCACCATTCGGGCCGCTCTGGGCCCGAAGCATACGCCGCGCTTGGACGCGCGGATGAAGTCGATCAGGTAGCGCACATCCGCCGAGACGGGCCCACTCTCCAATTCGGAGAGTGCGATACGCAGGTTTCTCGCGCGGCCGAAGAGCAGGATGAAGGCGTTCTGCAGCGCGCGAATCTGCACTGCAGTGAACCCGGCGCGACGCAGGCCGACGCGGTTGATGGCGCGCACGGTGTGCGTGCCGTCCATGATGCAAAACGGCGGCACGTCGCGGCTGGTGCGACTGAGGCCGCGCAGAATTGCCAGACGGCCGACACGGACGAACTGGTGCACGGCACAGTTGCCCGACACAAACACCTGATCTTCGACATCGACGTAGCCGCCCAGCATCGCACCGTTGGTCACAATCACGTGATTGCCGACACGACAGTTGTGCCCCACATGGCTGTTGGTCATGAAGTAGTTGTCATTGCCGATCACGGTGGCCGACCCGGGCTTGGTGCCGCGATGGATCTGAACGTGCTCGCGGAAGACGTTGCGATCGCCGATGCGCAGGTAGCTCTGTTCACCCGAGAACGCCAGATCCTGGGGCGTGTCTCCGATGACGGCGCCCATGTGGATGACGTTGTCGGCGCCGACTTCGGTCCAACCCGTTAGCGTCGCATGCGCCATTACGCGCGTGCCCGCCCCGACGCGCACCGGTCCGTCGATGACCACAAACGGTCCGATGTCTGCAGCGGGATCGATCTCGGCACGCGTGTCGATCACCGCCGTCGGGTGAATGGGCATCAGTGCCGCTCCGGGTCGTCGTCATCCGGCTCCCCCTCTTCGGGTACGGCCTCGCCAGGTGGACCAGGGATACGATAGCCCTCGCTCGCCCAGTTGCCGAGGTCGCGGAGTTTGCAACGCTCTGAGCAGAAGGGCCTGGAGGGGTTGCCTTCCCACGCCGTCAGCTGCCGGCACGTCGGGCAGCGCACTTCCTTGAGCATGTGCCGTTAGGACAGCTTGCGCCGCTGCAGGAGCTCGCGCAGCTCTTCGACTTCCTTGTCGAGGGAGCGGTTTCGGCGCGACAGCGTCAGAATGTACAGGAAGAGCAACACCCAGACGGCCGTGTAGGCCGCGAAAAGGAAGTTCAGGTTAGTCATATCCGCTCCGCCCTCTCGCTCTCCGCACTCACGCCTGCCCGAGGGCTTGTTGGCGCAACCCCTCGACCTCGTCACTGAGACGCATGTTCTCGTTGCGCACCCACAGGAGCCACAGAAACAACAGAAAAAATGCCAGGAAGCAGATGCCGAGCGTCGATTGCATGCGCACGTCGGCGAGGCCTGAGCCCCCCTCGCGCGTCACCAGCACCGCCGGATGGATCGTGCGCCACCAGTACACCGAACGGTTGATGATTGGGATGTCCACCGCACCGACAATGCCAAGCACCGCCGCATAGCGCGCCCCCTGATCCCCGCCCGTGACGCTGCGCAGCATCAGATAGGCGGCATAGATGAGCCACAGGATCAGCGTCGTCGTCAACCGCGCATCCCAGGTCCACCACGTGCCCCAGACGGGCCGCGCCCAGATCGGGCCGGTAATCAGCACGAGGGAGCAGAAGAGCATCCCGATTTCGGCGGCAGCGTGTGCGATACGGTCCCATACCCTAGTGCCGCGCCATAGGAACAGGATGCTCGCTACCGCCACCGTGCCGAAGGCCACGAAAGTCATGATCGCCAGCGGCACGTGGAAGTAAAAAATCCGTTGCACGATGCCCTGCACTTTATCCGTCGGGACATAGACGAACACCATGTAGATCGCAGTCAGCATCACGACGAGCGTGGCAAGCGGTAGAACGGCGTCAGCGGATTTGCGCATCGGTTGAGTCATTCCTCGACAGCATATTCAAACACCAGCCAGCCGACAACCAGGAAGATCACGTCGAATCCCACCATGAGGTTCAGCCACGGTGCAACCTCGGCGAGCGGCTTGCCGGCGAGCATCGGCCCGGTCACCTTCACACCGGCAATGAAGATCGGCACGGTCAGCGGCAGCAACAAGAGCGGCAACATCACCTCGCGCGCGCGGGTGCGTACCGATATCGCGGCAAAGAGCGTCCCAATCGCTGCGAAACCCAGCAGGCCCAGCGCCAGGCTAAGAAATACGCCAGCGATGCCGGTCGATACCGGGAGGTTGAAGAAGAAGATGAAGATCGGGACGATCACCAGCTGCGCCACCAGCATGAACAGGAAGTTCCCCACTGTCTTGGCCAAGTAGATCGTACCGCGGTCCACCGGACACAGCAGCAGCCCCTGCAGACACTCGTTCTCCCGCTCCGCGAGGAACGATCGATTCAACCCGAGGACGCCGGCGAAGATCACCGCGACCCACAGGGCACCGGGAGCGGCCTCGACGCGCAGCTCGCTGGTCGGGTCGAACGCGAAGCTGAGCACCACCAGAGTGAGCAGGCCGAGCAGCAGCAACGCAGCCAAGGTTTCCTTGGTGCGGAATTCGATCTGCAGATCTTTGCGGAGCAGTGTGAACATGAGTTTAAGCGGCCGTATGCAACTCCGTAGCGGCGGGTTTCAAACCCGCTCTTTCTTTGCAGCCCGTCGAGGATCCACCGCTATCGCGGTAGCGGGTTTGAAACCCGCCGCTACAGGACTCCATCGAGGCTACGCCTGTTTTGTCCCAGGCGTGTGGACAGATGCCAGGTAGGTGCGCTCGAACTCGTCGAGCCGGGTCTCTCCCATCTGGCCATCCCAGACCAGACGTCCACGGTTCAGGATGATTGCACGCCGGCAGATCTCGAAGCCGCGCGCCATGTCGTGCGTCGTCATCAACAACGTCGTGCCGCGGGCATGCGTCTCACGCAACATCGCAGCGAGCATGGCCGACGCGTCGACGTCCAGACCCGTGAACGGCTCATCCAGCAGCAGCAGCTCCGGCTCATGCACCAGCGCCCGCGCCAGCGCGCACCGTTGCTCCAAACCGCGCGACAAGGTGCGCACCGGGCGATGCGCCCAACCGCGGAGGCCGACGCGGTCGATCAGCGTCCGGACACGCGCTGCCACCCCGGAGACGCCGAACATGCGCGCATAGAACTCCAAGTTCTCGGTGGGTGTCAGGTCCGGATAGAGAAAACTCTGGTGCGACAGAAATCCAGTGCGCCGGCGCGCGGCAGTACCGCCGTCGTTCACCGGGCGTTCGAACAGCCGCAACGCGCCAGCACTGGGGCGCAACAACGTCGCCAGCAACCGCAGCAGCGTGCTCTTCCCGGCCCCGTTCGGGCCGAAGATTGCAACCGCCTCCCCTGCCCCAACGGTGAGGTCGAGGCCATGCAGCGCCGTCACTTCCGCGAAGCGCCGCCGCAATGCGCTGGTTTCGATCACGGCTCCCGGCATGGCAGCCGCTTATCGAATGCCCTCCGAAAAGGGAAGCGGCCTTGCCGCTCACGGCTCGCTGCGCTTAACATGCGGACACGGAAGGAGCGCTGCGATGACGCCATTCACTGGTGTGGACTACTACAACCTGGATGATCTGCTGACCGACGAGGAGCGCATGATCCGCAAGACCGTACGCGACTTCGTCGATCGGGAGGCGCTGCCGATCATCGAGGACCACAATGCACGCGAGGCCTTCCCGCGCCACTTGATCCCGCGCATGGCAGAGCTCGGCCTGTTCGGAGCAAACCTCAAAGGGTACGGCTGCGCCGGCTTCAACAACATCGCCTACGGGCTCATCTGCCAGGAGATGGAACGCGGCGACAGCGGCTTGCGCTCGATGGTGTCGGTGCAGGGCTCTCTGTGCATGCATCCCATCCACGCCTTCGGCTCTGAAGCACAGAAGGAACGCTGGCTGCCGGGCATGGCGGCGGGCAAGCTCATCGGCTGCTTCGGTCTCACCGAGCCCGACCACGGCTCGGATCCGGGCGGCATGGAGACGCGCGCCCGCGCCGACGGCAACCAGTTCATCATCTCCGGCGTCAAGCGCTGGATCACCAACGGCAGCATCGCCGACGTGGCGATCGTGTGGGCGAAGACGAACGAGGGCATCCGTGGTTTTCTCGTCGAGAAGGGCATGCCGGGCTTTACGGCGCACGACATCAAAGGAAAGTTCTCGCTGCGCGCCTCGATCACCTCCGAGCTGGTGCTCGAGGAGGTCCGGGTGCCGCGCGAGAGCATGCTCCCAGGTGTCAGCGGCTTGAAGGGACCATTCTCGTGCCTCAACCAGGCGCGCTACGGCATCGTCTGGGGCGCCATGGGTGCGGCGATGAGCTGCTACCACACGGCGCTGCACTACGCGAAAGATCGGCGTCAGTTCGACCGGCCGCTGGCCGGGTACCAGCTCGTGCAGCAGAAGCTGGTGCACATGGTCACCGAGATCACGAAAGGACAGCTCCTCGCCCATCGGTTGGGTCAGCTCAAGGATCAAGGCAAGCTGCGGCCCGAGCACGTCTCGATGGCGAAGCGCAACAACGTTGGCAACGCGTTAGACATCGCGCGCCTGGCGCGCGACATCCTCGGCGCCAACGGCATCGTCAACGAGTACCCAATCATCCGCCACATGCTGAACCTCGAGACGGTGAACACCTACGAAGGCACCTACGACATGCACACACTGATCATCGGCCGCGACATCACGGGTGAGGACGCGATTCGATGAAGAAGCGTCGCAGCGCCGTAGGGTGGGCACTGCCCACCTCTTTGAGCGTCGCAGCACAAGAAGAGGTGGGCAATGCCCACCCTACGGCTGAGAACTGAATGCTTCTCTCAGTCAAATCCGACCGCATCCTCAAAGAGTTCGGCGTCGCCAAAGCGTTCGAGCGCGGCGAGACGTTGGTGCTCGTCGGCCCGACGTACGAGCTGCGCAAGGAGCCCGGCATCCACGTGCGGCTGGCTTTTCTGCACGACGATGAGAAACGCCTGTGTGTCGGCTACGCCAGCAACGACGGCGGCGACTGGCAGCCGGTCGAGTCGGAGCCCTTCTCGCGCCGCGCGCTCGGCTACTACGAGCGGCGCCTCAAGCGCATCGGCGACTTCGTCCCGGGCAAGACTTCGTCACACCGCTGATGCGCGACGTCGCGCTCGTCATCTTCGGCATCACGTATCTGCTCCTCGCCATCGGGAGATTGCGCCCGTTTCGTCTCGACCGCACCGGCATCTCCATCGTTGGCGCCGCCGCGATGATTCTGACGGGCGTAGTGCCGCTGCCGCGCGCCGCGGAAGCTGTCGACTACCGCACGTTGGTGCTGCTGTTCGGCATGATGATCGTCGTCGCCAACCTGCGGCTGTCGGGGTTCTTCCGTCTGGTCACCGCGCGGGTGACACAACTCGCCACGTCACCAATTCAACTCCTGGCCGCGACCGTGGGCGTTTCCGGCGTGCTCGCTGCCTTCTTCATCAACGACGTTGTCTGTCTCGTGCTCGCGCCGCTCTTGCTCCAGCTGACCCAAGCCCTCGCGCTGCCACCCGTGCCGTTCCTTCTCGCGCTGGCGACGGCATCCAACATCGGCAGTGTCGCCACGATCACCGGCAATCCGCAGAACATGCTGGTCGCCAGCTTCTCGGGCATCCACTACCGCAGCTTCGCATTGCACCTGGCGCCGGTGGCCATCCTCGGGCTGGCCATCGACTTCGTACTCATCTGGGCGCTGTACGGATCGGAGTTGCGCGGCGCGCTGCCCCCTGCCCCCGCTCTCAAGATCCGCGTGCATCGACCACTGTTGATCAAATCAAGCGCCGCCGCACTGGGCGCCATCGTCCTGTTTGCCGCGGGCGCACCCGTGAGCAACGTCGCGCTCGGGATCGGTGCGTGGCTGCTGGTCACTCGCCGCGTACGGCCCGAGAAGGTCTACCGCGACATCGATTGGACCCTGTTGGTGCTGTTCATCGGTCTGTTCGTCGTCGTCGCCGGGCTGGAGACGACCGGCATCGACCGCGAGGTATTCGCGGCGCTACGCCCGTGGCACATGGAGCGCCCTCTGCCGCTCGCCGTGGCAACGGCGGTTCTGTCCAACTTGGTCAGCAATGTCCCGGCGGTGATGGTTCTCAAACCCTTCATCAGCGGACTGGAGAACAGCGAGCATGCGTGGCTCATGGTCGCGGCCGCCAGCACGCTGGCCGGTAACCTCACGCCGATCGGGTCGATCGCCAACCTCATCGTCATCGAGCAGGCCCGCCGCGCCGGCGTCGCAGTCTCATTCTGGACGTACCTCCGTTTGGGCGTGCCCGTCACCCTGCTGACGCTCGCGGTCGCCGTCGCGTTCCTAGCGCAGTAAGGACGCCTTCCCTTTCCACACTTCACGCCTCCCTTGACCGATAGCCAACCGGCCCACTAGATTCGCGCCGCAGTTCCGAAGAGGGTCAGTGAGAGAGGGGGATTCGTAATGATCACAGTGCCGGCAATGCGCTTGCACCAATTTGGCGTCTACTTCTACCAAGCCATTCTCGGCGTGCGCGATGTGCAAAAGCTCGTGCGCTTCGAAGTACTCAGCTACAGCGACGCCGGGCGCACGCACGGCAAGCGGCCGGTCAAGGCGGGACGCGCCGGCAAGGTCAACTGGGACGTGCTGGAGCAGAAGATCGCGCACAGCGCCGAAGCCTACCAACGGCCGGTCATCCAGCGGAAGATCGCCGAGCTCATGGATTACTATCTGCAATGCGCCGAGGCGCAAAACCTACCGGCGATTCCTGGTGCCGTGCTATTGGTGTGCGACCGCCGGCTCGACTTCGTGCCCATCAGCTCGCACCGCATCCTCGGCGTCCTTCAACTTCCACCCGAGGAAGGTGCGTTGCGCGCGCTCGACGGCCAGCACCGCCTCCTCGCCTTACATCAGCTGGCCGAGGAACACCCCGCAGAGGACGTCCAGGTACCGGCGATCATCTTCGATCGACTGTCCCCCGATCAGGTGGTGGAACTATTCGTCACCATCAACGCCAAGCACACCAAGCTCAACCCTTCACATCTCATCTCCCTCTCCGGCCGCCGGCTCTATCCGGATCCCGCGCTGGCAGTCAGCCACGACATTGTGCGCACGCTGAGCGAGGACAGCGGTTCGCCACTGCGCGGCGAGATCAAGCTTTTCGGCGTGGGACACGGTCGTGTGGCGCAGGCGCCGCTCGCTGAAGAGTTGAAGGGCGTATTCACGGCGCTCGAAGCCTTTGGCGGCAAACAGGCCGACGACTTCCGCGAGCACGCGACGCGGTTCTTTCTGAACTACTTCAAGCAAATCGCCAAGGTGTTTCCGAAGGCCTGGAACGGCAAGCGCTACAGCATCAAGACCGCCGCGGCGCTGCGCGCCTTCTTGCGTGTCGTGCCCGACGTCTTGGCGGCGATCCGCAAGTCGGGTGGTGATCCATTTGAAGCATCGTCGATCGCCGGCGTCATCGACCTCTGGGGTGAGTACCTCGGCGACCCGCGCTTCGAAACCGACGGCGAGTGGCGCCTGAAGCTCGCGGGGGGGACGCGCGGGACCGTTGATGTGCTGGCGCGTGAATTGCGCTCCGCGCTGCGCACGCCGTAGTTCGCCGCGCGAATGTTGAATGTTGAATTGTGCATGGTGAATGAAGAAGGGAATCCTGTTCGGGACAAGAGTTACGCCTTTGCGTTGCGCGTGATCGGCGTAGTCCGCCAACTGCGGGAACAGAAGGAGTACGAGCTTGCAGGCCAGCTCCTTCGGGCAGGCACCAGCATCGGGGCCAATGTGGAGGAGGCACAGGCGGCGCAGAGCAGGGCCGACTTCGTCGCGAAGATGAGCATCGCGGCGAAGGAAGCGCGGGAAACTCACTACTGGTTGCGGCTCCTTCGTGACTCCAAGACCGGTCCACCGGACGAGGTTGCAGGCATGCTCCACGAGGCTGATGAACTCATCCGTCTGTTAACCGCCATCGTCAAGACCGGCCAGCGGTCGGCCGGCTCTTGAATTCACCATTCGCGCCGCCCGCCGCCCTTGAGCGATCGCAAGAACCCACGCAGCGGTAGCGCATTCACCACATCGGCGCGTTCCGCCCAACCTCGACGTGCCGTGGCAATCCCGAAGTGGAGGTAGCCGAGGTGATTCACGCTGTGCGCGTCGGTGTCGATCGCCAGCTTCACTCCCGCATCGACAGCCTTGCGCACGTGCTCGTCCTTCAAGTCGAGGCGTTCGGGGTACGCGTCGATCTCCAAGATCGTGCCGGCCCGCTTGGCAGCGGCGATCACCGCATCGATATCAATGTCGATCGGCTCACGCTTCTGCAGTACGCGCGCCGTCGGGTGGAAAAAGATATCGGCGTGAGGGTTCTCGATCGCACGGATCACGCGGCGCGTTTGCTCCCTGCGTGACAGGTTGAAGTGTGAGTGCACCGCAACGCCGACGACCTCGAGCTGCGCCAGCGTCGGGTCGTCGATGTCCAGTGTCCCATCCTTGTTGATGTTCACCTCGGCGCCTTTGAGAACGGTGAAACCCTTCAGCTGCTTGTTCAGCTTGTCGATGGCCTTCATCTGCTGGCGCAGCTGCTTCTCGTCGGCGCCCATCATCGCCAAACTCTTGGTGTGATCGGTGATCGCCATGTACTCGAGCCCAAGGCGTTGAGCTTCCGCAGCCATCTCCTCGATCGAGTTGGCGCCGTCGGTCCACGTCGTCTGGGTCTGCAGATCGCCGCGCAGGTCGTCGTAGCCGATGAGGTCCGGCAGCTTGCCAGCCTGCGCCGCTTCGATTTCGCCGGCCATCTCACGCAGCTCCGGCGCGATGTACGGCAATCCCAGGACGGCGTAGACCTCCTCCTCTGTCTTACCGGCGATCGCCTTCTCGCCGCGAAACACGCCGTACTCGTTGAGCTTCAGGTTCTTCTCGATGGCGATGCGTCGCAGCGTGACGTTGTGGTCCTTACTGCCGGTGAAATAGTTGAGCGCGGCGCCCCAGCTGGCGGCAGGGACGACGCGCAGGTCCACGTCCATGCCGGTATTCAGCTTCACGCTCGACTTGGTGTGGCCCTTGCCGTGGACGTGGACGACCTCAGGCATGCCGACAAAGAAGTCCATGATCGCATCGGGCTTCTTCGCGATCACCAAGATGTCCCCATCGCCTACCGTCTCCTTGCGGCGACGGATAGAGCCCGCAATGGTCACGCGCTGCACACCGGCCAGTCGGCCCAGACGCGCCTCGATCTCCATCATGAGCGGCAGCACCGCGCCCAACGGAAAGCGGCCGCTACTCTGCTTGAGGAAGCCGATGCCCTTCAGGATCTTCTGCTCGCTCTTCTCGCCGAAGTGCGGCAGCTCGCGAATCTTGCCGGCCAACGCCGCCTTTTCCAGGTCGGCGACGGTGCGTACCCGAAGCTCCTGGTACAGCGTCTTAATGTTCTTCGGCCCGAGCCCTTCGATCGCGGTGAGGGCCGCCACGTCCACCGGCGTCTTCTTCCGCAGTTCGTCGTAGTACGGCAGACGCCCGGTCTCGATGAGTTCGACGATTTTCTCGGCGATGCTCTTCCCGACGCCGGGGATCTCTTCCACCGCCTTGATGCCGCCGCGCTTGTAGATCGCGGCGATCGGCTCATCGACCGCTTCGATCGCGTAGGCCACCTTCTCATAGGCCCGCGGTTTGAACGGCACGCCGTCCATATCGAGAAACACAGCAATCTCGCGCATGACGCGCGCGATCTCCGCGTTGGTCATTTCATTCCAACGCGTCTCACTCACTGACGAGCGAGACGTCGCGGCTATCGCACTCGGGGCACAGCGGGCGGAGACGGCGCGCCTCGAAGACCTTGCCGCAGGATTGGCATTCGAAGACGAAGGGCTCGGCCGGCAACTCAATTGGCGCCTCGTGGCTCGTGACCGGCGACTCGGTAGACAGCGGCTCGGCGGCCCCCCCGCTTTCACTCATCGCTAGCTCTTCTCCTTGCGCGCCGCGGCGCCAGCGGAGCAGCTTGGACCACAAGCCCATCGGCTACTACTGTGGTGTGTCGAGGAAGCGATCGTACCCTTCCGTCATACCGGCGTGTGCCAGCACGCTGAAGCGGAAGGCGCGGCGGACGACGGCTTGCTGGTCGCGTGTCTGTGCACAGCGTTCGAGCGCGGCGACCGCGTTCTCGCCGTGCTCTTCTTCCGCCTGCATGTGGATCTGCCAAAATTCGAGCGCCTTGGCGTCGAGGTTACAGTGACGCTTCAAGCCGTCGTAGATCACCTTCGCGCCGTTGGGTCGGCCGGGCACTTCCATCTCCACCGCCAAGCCAAACGCCCCGAGCCCCTCTTCGAACGAGTTGCGGCAGTAGTAGCCCATCGTCGACGCGGCGCCGACGGTCGACGCCAGTGGCAGATGATCGAGCAGCTCGTCGCGTGTGATACCGAAGCCGGCGCAGAACTGCAGGTACAGATCGTGGTGCTCGGCTTCCTTGATGTATCCCATCTCGCCCGCCAAGTTGCGCGCAATGAGCTTGTACACCGAGCGATCGGGCAACGTCGGTGCCGAGGCCAGCCACGCCGCGATCGTCGGGATCGCCGGCTCGACGTAATAGTAGAAGTCCTTCACCCAGCGCCGCACCTGGGCGTCGGTCAGCTTCCCCATGACAAGGCCGCGCAGAAAGTGGCTCTGCGGCGCGTGGTCGCGCTTGAATGCAATGAACTCGTCGAGGCACTCACGCGACGACAGCGTCCGATCGGTCACCAGGCTCATAGGCATCCTCCTCGCTTGATGTGGCGCGCGGATTCTATCCGTCTCGGTCGTCGTTGGGAAGCCGAATATCGGACGCGATGTGAGCCTCAGTCTTGGTGGCGCCGAGCTTGGATTTGTGGCCTCTCCAGCGCGTGTTTTCCGCGTGGGAGAGGGGAGGGTGAGGGCGATGATGAGCGCGATAGTGAGCGTACAAACCTGGCTCACATCACATCAGGGCGTCTGCTTCATTGCCGACTTTTGCTGTCGGAACCCGAAGCTCGTCGTCGCGGAGGGTCGATGGGGGGCCACCATGCGGAACGCGCCGCACAGGATGCGTCGCTCACGCGTGCGATTGCGGAGCATGGGTATACAGTGTTGCGCTTTTGGGACAATGAAGTGCTGAAGGATATCGACGGCGTGCTCGAGGCGATTGCCCGCGAAGTCCCCTCTCTGCCTATGAGGGTGAGACAGTCGGGTTGGTCGGGGAACGATGTCCTGCGCGCGGTGGCAGGCGTGAGCTTGACTAGAAGCGTCGAAAACCAGGTTGAGGCCCGCGGCCGCAACGAGTGCTTTTGGTTCATAGCCGCGGGCCTCATTGACCAGCCTAGAAGACAATCACTGCCCCGTTTGTCACTGCCGACGGTGGCTCGTGGCCGGCGTGATCACTAACATGCTGGCTTTCTCCCCTGATGATGGCCGTGCCCGTCGGCGCGGTTCGCTTGATCGTGAACGTGCAGGAGAAGAGCTGCCCGTCGGTGAATGTGCTGACCGCATTCAAGTCCACGAGAAGCGCTCGCAGGCGTGCTTGGCCGGCGAGAGCTGCCGCTGGATCGGCCGGGCCAGCCGTGCTCAGGGAATGGTTCGTTAAGCGGGACTCTTTCACGCAACTCGGGTTGGACAACACGCTCGTGGGGTAAAGAATGTCCAACTGCGCGGCTGAGATCGTTCCGCCACCGCCGCTGAGGGTCACTGGGATGGTGACTTTGCTACCGCGCCCGCCAGAGGCGGTACCGATCTCCTGGCTGATCGTGACACCGAGCGGGGCGGCCTGCCAGCTGGCCGGGGCGCTGGCCTGGCTGCCGGTCGGGCACCCGTTCGTTGGACACCCGTTCAGAGAGTAGTTCGTTGCCAGGACAATTTCATCGACGGTGATGGCACCGTCACCGTTGCCGTCTCCGCGGTAGCAATTTGCGAGCGGCTGGTTTTCAAGGGAGATTTGGATGCACGTCGTGAGTTCATCCATCGTGACTTGGTAGTTCCGATTGCAGTCACCTACACAACCCTGACATGCATCAAACCGAAATGACGCTATCTTCGTGTGCCAGTTTCCGTACCCATTCGTCGGAAGAAACTCGTTGGTGCACCAGAAAGCACACTCAAAAATGGGATCAAGGCTCATTCCGGTATAATCGCCCCATGCTGCCACAGACGCGGATTCAGTGTTTGGATCGACGTACTGCGAGCCGGCTCCTGCTTCGACAGTGTTCTCTGCCTGCAGCATTCCCGAAGGATCACCGCACAGGCGGCCCGTGAAGCGGATCGATGGAAACAGCCCTGGGCTTGGCACCTGGCCCGATACGCTGTAGCCGACGGCAATGTTGCTCTGGCGGTCCATCGCAATGCTGCCCATCCAGCGGTGAAAGTCGTCGGGAGCAAAGGTACCGCTTTGCGACACAC
Organism: Binatia bacterium; assembly: GCA_041497995.1. GTDB lineage: Bacteria > Desulfobacterota > Binatia > HRBIN30 > HRBIN30 > DATKMS01. The sequence goes on from JBGQHM010000044.1 coordinate 26,589, forward strand.
TCGGCGCCGTGCCCAGGTTGCGGATCTCGTACCAACGAATGGCAGTTCTATTCGGAACTGATACACTCGGTGCCTGAACGGAGTGGCTCACCACGAGAGACTGGTGATCAAGAAAGCTTCGGTAGACCAGCCTGTCCATCAGCCGGGTACCTACCGTCCAAAGCCTCTGGACCGTGCCCGGCTGCAGAACGCATGGCTGATTGGTATTGGAAGAATTGCACGGAGGCGTGAACGAAGAGACGCCGGCAACGGGCGTCGGACCAACGAACGTCGAGCTCCCGGGGGTCGTGAAATTTACTTGGAACTTCCAGAGATTCAGCTTCGCATTCGGGAGATCAAGGCTCAGATAATAGTTGGGTCCGGTGACCGGCGGGGAGGTCGGCGACGGCA
>JBGQHM010000045.1:0-26974 GCA_041497995.1 Binatia bacterium
ACGTAGGCGTCGAGGGTCGGCGCAAAAGAGTATGTCAATGTGGTGGAGGGACCACCCAGCGGTACTGCGGAAAGCTCCCGTTGTATAGCCAGGTTCAGGGCGAATTCGATCTGCTGACCGTCCCGTGTGATGTCGTATGCGCGGGCCGTGGCTGTGGGCGTCACGCCACCCACGCCTCCTGCAAGAACACAGACGACGATCAACCAGGAAACCGTGGTCCGAGCGCTTCGCCATGCTCGGTCGATGAGTGAAGAAGGAAGTATTCCTCTTGCCTCGCCTAGCACGCAGCCTCTCAAATCACACTCAGCCGACGCGCTCAATCCAATGCAGGGAGGGGTCAACTTCACTGGCCGCAAGGGCCTCGGGGCGTGCAGCGGCTCGGCTCCGGGGGCAGCGCATATGGTCAGGTCTCGATACTAGGTCTATTGGGTTAGCTCGACCTCTCCCTCTGTCGACAACGAGGTCTTTCCCTACGATACTCCTTTCGACTAAAGGGTGTGTAGGAAGGCTAGCCGATGCCTCGGAGCGGCTCGGCACCGTGGCGTGACACCAACACGGAACGGAGGGGACAGCGATGCATGGCCGAGGTCGTCTGCGGTTCGCGGCTCGCATGGATGGACGTTGCCCGACAGGGTGGTCTGCGAAACGCCGCGTTGGAACGCTCGCCGCGGTGGCCGTGCTGCTCATCCCGAGCGCGGCGCTGGCGAAGACGAACCGCTACTTCAACGCGCTGTTCACGGTGCAGAGCACGGCCGTTGCGTTCGGACAGAATCCGTCCTGGATGCATGACGGCCGTGTCCTCTCCAACGAGAACGACAACTCGGGCACCGAGCAGGTGTATGTCTCAAACCTCGACGGGTCCAACACGAGCTGTCTCACTTGCGGGCAGCCGGGGCCCAACGGCTTTCCGCAGGAGCGCCCGACGAAGGGCGACTGGATCCTGTTCTGCTCGTGGCGCGGCGAGACCGTTACCTTTGGCAAGCCATGTCTCGGCGGGATCGGGTCGGACCTGTACGTGATGCGACCCGACGGGTCACAGGTGACGCGCTTGACCAGCGTGGACGGTGGGTCAGACCCCCAGGACAACTACCACCCGTATTGGTCGCCCGACGGCAAGCATCTGGTGTGGACGCACGTGACGTATCAGCTGCCCGACCAAGGCGGTACGCAGTGGGAGATCACGGTCGCCGATTTCGTCCAGGACCAAACGGGTCCGCACCTGGCGAACATCACGGTCGTCGGCCCATCGGGCACCGTGGCAAACGCGGCATATGAGACGCAAGTGTGGGCTCCTGACGGCAGTGGTTTCCTCTTCACCGAGATCGGGGGGAAAGACTTGAGCGGCTGGATGAACACTGAGCTGTACTTCATGCGCTTGAGCGGCTCGGGGGCGTCGACGGCGAATCCACAGATCACGCAACTGACCGATGGCCACCCTGGGTGGGACGAGCAGGCCGTGTTTACGCCCGACATGAACAACGTCATTTGGATGTCCAGCCGGGACCATCCGACATGGTACCAGACCGTCGTCTCGGCGGCGCAGTGGCTGGGGTTCGATGCGCCGCAGGCCAACACGCTCTTCGGGCCGATGTTCATCTTCACGATCCTCGACGCGCGCTTCGAGACCGAGCTGTACGTCTTGGACCTCCACAGTCACGCCGTCCGCCGGCTCACCTTCGACAACAACGTGATCCCGGAGTTCTACTTCGACCGCACCGGCAAGCGGTTGTTGTGGACCGAGACAGCGAATGGCGGCGGGCCCACACGTGTCGGCACGTTCAATCTCAACAAGTCCGTTGCAAAGACGCCGACCACGTTCGCGGTCAAGTCGCCTGGCGCCGCGCCGTCCACGTTGGTGCCCAGCAGCCTGAGCGTCGCTGCCGCGGCAACCCTGCCACCGCAGGTGACTGCAAGCGTTCCGCTCCTAACGGCCGATCTGACCAGCCTCTCCAACCAACTGCAGGGTCTCTCGCAAGGCCCAAGTTGCTGCAAGACTGGGCCGTAGACGATCGAGTCGGAAACTGACGTCAGGACACCTTCTGCATGACTGAGGCGGCGCCCACTCTCATTCTGTACCCCGTCTTCGCCATGTTCCTTCTGGTCACGGTCGTCCTCTTACGGATGCGATCGATGCGCTTCGCCGCGGTGCGAAAGAAGGAGGTGAGCGCAGTCTACTACCGAGCCTATCAAGACGGTGCAGAGCCTGACCCACCAGGTGACCTACTGGCTGGTTGCGTGTGCGTGGGCTTACGTCGCCTTGCGATACGTGCACACCTACGTGCATCTCACCTCGAACAACGTGGTCGTCCGATTCAGCGTCTACTTCGCGAGCGGGTTTGTTCTCCTCGTGATGTGGTCCAGTCTTCTGGTACAACTCGTCCGGGCGGGGTAGCGCGTCGAGCCGACCGGCGGGGATTCGCTCTGGTACAGGGGCGGCATACGAGGAATAAGGGGATGAAGGAGCGGATCCGTGGGTGGCGAGTTCCTGCGAGGACTTGCCATTCTCGGGCTGCTGCCCTCATCTCGTTGCGCACCGTCGCGGCGTAAAGCACCTGGTGGACATCCTCGCTTCTGGCCTTGCAGCTCCTTAGCGTGGTTCAGCCAGCTCGCCGAGGTGGAGCGCGCTCGGGTACCTGAACATCGGCTTTATCTTTATCTCGTTTTCTGGATGTTGTGGATTGAGCACCTGCATGAGTCCGCCAGATCCATCCGGGCTCTCAACGAACGACCAACCACGACCGTTGCCATTGGGTTCGTACCATTTCCCTTGGATTTGAATGCGGTCCGGCTTCACCCTTATCTGAAGCGCCACGTCCCCTCTGTCGTCTATGACCTCCAAGGCGTCGTGGTTGTAGTTCCGATCCCACGTGGTGGGCGGAGTTTGTACGCTCCACTCGTTTCGAGTGAGTTTGGCGATCAGCCTTCCAGATCGATCGTTGATTGCTGTCGACACCCTAATCTCTCCGCCGAAACTCTCGACCATCAATTCAGTGTCTTTGCAGAACTTGAAGATTGGCGCGCCTTCCGTTCCGACCTGGACGAAGACGGTGCCGGAATTTCCAATTTCCAGCTGCCGAATGAGTACTCTCTTCGGGGAAACGGTCGCTGTCGGTTTCAGAACTCCAGCATTGCTTGGGATGGTCGGTGGCGAGATTTGCCGAACCATGACAAGCGCAACGATCCATACAAGCAGGGTCAATCCAGTCGCGGCCGAGTAGATTGCAATGCGCGGATTGCTCATCGTGATTGCGACAATGGGACCAAGCAGCAGAAGGATGAATCCAGCAATGAAGTTTGCTGCATACCCACCAGATGATAGTGCATGCGCCGTCCGTCCCAATAGCGATTGCCATTCGATTGATGCACTATGTTGAGCACCTTCGCCACTGGCCTGTCTATCGGGATGGCCGCTATCACCTTCGCTCATTGTCCAATGGCCATTCCTGCTTTACGTTTCCCTTTCCGCGCCGCGCTGCGCCGTGAATGCCCGGTTGCCGTAACGATCGAGCGACACCACTTGTTCGACTGGACGCCGGGTGGTGGGACCATACTTTCCTTTCGGCCAACCGAGTGGGATCACGGCGCACGGGCTCACGTTCCACGGCAGGCCGAGCGCCCGCTGCGCCAGGAACTTGCTCCACAACGGGAGCGTGATCAGCGCCGCCCCGAGTCCCGCGGCCCGCGCCGCGAGCAGCAGGTTCTGCACCGAAGGGAAGATGGATCCGTACGCGCCTCCCGCGGCTGCCGGCGGCCACGGCGGAATGATCCCCTTCAGGCAGGCCACGACGATCACCGGGACCTCCTCGAAGTGGTCGGCCTGCCACTGCACGGCATTGAGGATCTTGACCATTCCGGGGTTGCCGGAACGCGCCGCCAGCCGCCGGCCGATGCCTCCGTAGAGCGACCACGCGAAGCGATTCAGACGCGCCAGCCGCGCCTTGACGGCGGGATCTTTCACGATGATGAACTCCCAGTTTTGCGCGTTGGAGCCCGTCGGCGCCTTCAGGGCCAACTCGATGAGGTGGAGCACCAAGGCATCGTCGACCGGGTCGGGTTTCAGGCGGCGAATCGCACGCTGCGTGCGCATCGCTTCTTCCAAAGGCATGGTGAGTGGCTGCGGTGTCGTCATGGCCGCGATTCGAGCACGCGCCGCCACGCAACGCAAAGGGCCGAGCGCGGCCCGCGGAGCGGACGGAGGGTTAGGGCAGACGCGCCGCCGCCTCGGTGAGGCAGCGTTCCGTCGTTTCCCAGTCGATGCATGCGTCGGTGATCGAGACCCCATACGCCAGACCCTCGCCACCGTGCGTCAGCGGCTGATTGCCGGCTTTGATGTTGCTCTCGATCATACACCCCATGATCGAACGATTGCCGGCGCGGATCTGGTCGACCAAGTCGGCGAGCACCTCCGGCTGCCGGGTGTAGTCCTTCCCGGTCTGCGCGTGACTACAATCGACCATGAGGCGTGTCGGTAGGCCGGCCTTGGCGAGCAGCTCTTCGCATGCCCGGATACTGTCCGCATCGTAGTTCGGCTTGCGACCGCCGCGCAGAATGATGTGCCCGTCCGGGTTGCCTTCTGTGTGGATGACTGAGGTCCGTCCTTCCTGGTTGATGCCGAGGAAGGTGTGCGGGTGACGCGCTGACTCCATCGCATTGAGCGCGATCTGCAGATTACCGTCGGTGCTGTTCTTGTACCCAACGGGCATCGACAAGCCGCTCGCCATCTCGCGGTGCGTCTGGCTTTCCGTGGTGCGGGCGCCGATCGCGGTCCAAGAGATCAGGTCCGCCAGATACTGCGGCGTGATTGGATCCAGCAACTCCGTCCCGGCCGGCAATCCGAGAGTATTGATGTCGAGCAGGAGCTTGCGCGCCAGGCGCAGACCCAGCTGCATGTCGTGTGTGCCGTTGAGATGCGGGTCGTTGATCAACCCCTTCCAACCAATCGTTGTGCGTGGCTTCTCGAAGTAGACACGCATGACGACGAAGACCTTCGCCGCCAGACGCACACTGAGCTGCTGGAGGCGCTGCGCATAGTCGAACGCGGCGACGGGGTCGTGAATCGAGCACGGGCCGACGATTGCCAATATACGCGGGTCACGGCCCGCGATGATGTCGCGTACGGTGGTGCGGGCGCGGATCACGCCTTCGTACACGGCGTCGGAGGCCGGCAGCTCCTGCTTGAGCGCGGCCGGCGGGACGAGTGGCTCGGTCTTGACGACCCGCAGGTTCTGGGTTCGGAGCATCGGTGGAGTCTGGCGCGCGCTGTCGCGCCGGTCAAGAGCGGCTGGCGCAGGGTACTGTCCGTCTTAGGACACTCGGGGTGAAAAATTTGGACACTTAGCCCGTGTCTATGCGCGGTTCTGCTATTGGCGTTACCTCAGCGGGCAAGACCACAATGCACGTTCTGTGGCTTCTTCGTGTTGTGGGCGTGCAGGTTCTAAGGGCCGAGTTTGTGCTTTGCGGTACGTCTTGGTACTCTGCGCTCGCATCAGAGGACAAGTGGTCGTTTCGAGGTGATCGAACGCTCCGGCAAGTGAGGATGATTCAGCTCTTGGAGGGAAGGAATGACGCTGAGACTCGCACTCGTGATCGCTCTGTTCGTGCTGACCATGTCGCCATGGGCGGCGGTGGCCGATCTGAACGTTGGCCTCACCGCACGTTATACGTTCAACGGTAACGCGAACGATATCACTGGAAACGGAAACAACGGCATCGAGCACGGTGCGCCGACCTTCGTCCCGGGCATCGACGGACAGGCGGTGTCGCTCGATGGAATCGACGACTACATCGAGCTGCCTGCAAGCCTGATGGAGAATGACTTCTCCGTTGCATTCTTTGTCAAAACCACTGCGATCGCCCCCAATGGCTCGATCTGGTTCCTGGGATTGAGCTTGGTCGACGGCGAAGTGTGCGGCAACCCCCCGGGAGGTGATGCGGGCATTGCGATGATCGACGGTGGGCACGTGATCTATCGTACGCTCAAGAGCACTGCCCAGATCAACGATGGCGCGTGGCATTCCGTCGTGGTGACGCGAACACTCCTTTCCGAGGTCATGATTTTCATCGACGGCGTACTGAGCGCCAGCGCAACAGGGGAGGGCGACCCAGGCCCGATTACCGGCATAACGTTTGTCGGAGTCGGCAACAGCCCGTGCAACGTCTCCTTCGACAGGCAATGGTTTGCGGGCCAGATCGACCTCCGGTTCTACGATCGGATTCTGAGCGTCCCCGACATTCAGGAGTTCACTCAGCTGGGGCGGCGCGCCCAAGCTCCCGCACTCCAACCGTGGATGCTCCTCGCCCTCTCTATCGCGCTGATGGTGCTGGGGTACGGATACAGCTCACGCTCAAGGGCGCGCCGATGAGGACGACGTCGGAGCAGTAGAGCATGCGACGTTTGCCGACGATGACGTGGTCGGGGACACGCCGTTGACTGAATCCGAAACTAGGACACTAAGCGGGTCAGCTTAGGACGCTCAGGCTCAAAGTCGGACAGCACCGGCGCCGGCCGCGGCGCGGCGCCAGACTCGGTGGTGGTGCGGTATGGGGGCATGGACATGCCGCGATGTGAGCTGTGCGAATTGGCGCGTTCGACGACGTGGTACGCGCAGTACGACGAGCCGTTCCGGTTCACCTTGTTGGACTGTGATTCGTGCGATGTGCCCATGGCCGTCCTGGGTGAGCATCGCGCTGCGCCGAGCGACGCGGAGCGTGCGGTGATGCAAGATGCGTTGCGCCGCATCGCCGACAGCAAATACCCGCGTGGCTGGTTCTTCGACGATCATATGCGACAGATTCCGGACCACTATCACCTGCACGCACGTCCCTACCCGGTGTGGTGGCCGCGGCGGGCGTGAGCCCCGGCCCCTTGTGGTGGGTCGCAGTTTGAGCAGCCGGTGGCCGCGCCCGTCTGAGTATGAAAAGCGGCCCCATCACCCTCGGGGCGAGGAATGCTCTGGCGCCATCGGCCCATTCGGACTACCGTATAGTCACGTATGGAGACTCCGGAGCGTATCCTGATCGTCGATGATGACGCATCGGTACGTGTCGGACTTCGGAGACTCTTTGAGATGGAGGGCTATGACGTCGGAGAAGCCGTGAACGGTCGCGACGCGCTCGCCTCACTGCGGCGCGGGCCGTTGCCGGACGTCATCATTCTGGACATCGAGATGCCCGGCATGAACGGGGTGGCCTTTCGGTTCCGACAACGCAAGGAGCCGAGCATGGCCGACGTACCCGTGATTATTCACTCGGTTGTTCCACAATCGGATACGCTTGGCGGCATCTTGGAAGCGAGCGCCTACCTGACTAAGCCCGCGGACTCCGACGAGCTCCTCCGAGCCGTCCGCCGGGCCCTTGCCACCCGTTCCGGAACGGGCGATTTAAACTGAGATCCTATCTCGCTGCCGTCACACTCTAGGACCCGTACTCACCGATCTGCTGCAGCAGCTTCGCCACGAGTGCCGTCCAGCCGGTCTGGTGGCTGGCACCCATACCGGCGCCGTTGTCACCGTGGAAGTATTCGTAGAAGAGCAGCAGATCGCGCCAGTGCGGATCTGTTTGAAACTTGTCGTTTCCGCCGAAGACCGCGCGGCGGCCGTCGGCGTTGCGCAGGAAGATGCGCGTCAGTCGATGCGAGAGCTCAGTTGCGACGTCCCAGAGGTTCAACATCCGTCCTGAGCCGACTGGACATTCCACCTTGTACGCGTCGCCGAGATACCAGTGAAACTTCTGCAGCGACTCGATGAGCAGGAAGTTCATCGGGAACCACACCGGACCGCGCCAGTTCGAGTTGCCGCCAAACACACCGGTGCGTGACTCCGCGGGTTCGTAGTCGACTTGATACGCGACGCCGCCCACATCGAGCACGTACGGATGCTCGCCATGGAAACGCGACAGCGCCCGGACTCCGTACGGTGAGAGGAACTCGGTCTCGTCCAACATGTAGCGCAGGACACAGCGCAAGCGCTCACGGTTGACCAACGACAGGAAGCGGCGCACGAGCCCGCCGCTCGACGTCGACGTTTCGACGTTGTCACCGAACTCGGGCCGGTTCTCGATGAACCACTGCATGCGGCGTTTGAAACCGGGGAGCTTGTCGACGATGTCGGACTCGAGCGTCTCGATGGCAAACAACGGCACCAGTCCGACGATCGAGCGCACGCGCAGCGGAAAGTGGCGGCCGTCCGGCAGATGCAAGACATCGTAGTAGAAGCCGTCGCGCGCGTCCCACAGCTCGATCCCTTCGTTGGCCATGTTGTTCATGGCGCGACAGATGTAGACGAAGTGTTCGAAGAATTTGCTGGCGACATCTTGATAGGAAGCGTCCTGCTCTGCCAACTCGAGCGCGATTGCCAGCATGTTCAGGCAATACATGCCCATCCAGCTGGTGCCATCGGATTGCTCGATGTGTCCGCCGGTGGGCAGCGGCGCGCTGCGGTCGAAGACGCCGACGTTGTCGAGGCCGAGAAATCCGCCCTCGAAGACGTTGCGGCCGTTTGTGTCCTTGCGGTTCACCCACCACGTGAAGTTGAGCAACAGCTTGTGGAAGACCCGTTCGAGAAAGGCGCGGTCACCGACCCCCCGCCGGCGCTTCTCGATTTTGTAGACGCGCCAGGCCGCCCAGGCGTGCACCGGAGGGTTGCAGTCGCTGAGCGCCCACTCGTACGCCGGGAGCTCTCCGTTGGGATGCATGTACCACTCGCGCAGCATCAAGATGAGCTGCTCTTTCGCGAAGGTGATGTCGACGAGCGCCAGCGCCACGCAGTGGAAAGCCAGATCCCACGCCGCGTACCATGGATACTCCCACTTGTCCGGCATCGAAATCACGTCGGCGTTGTACAGGTGTGTCCAGTCGTGGTTGCGCCCCTGCAGACGCTCCGCCGGCGGATCCGGTCCCGCCGGATCACCACGCAGCCAACGGTCGACGTCGTAGTGGTAGAACTGCTTGTTCCACAACAAGCCCGCCAACGCCTGCCGCATGACCTGCTGCCCATCTGGTGACACGTGGGCGGGGATGACTGAGGCATAGAACTCGTCAGCCTCACGTTCGCGTTGCGTGAAGACCTCGTCGAACGAGGGATCGAACGGCTGCGCCATGTCACCGTTCGTAAAGCGCAGACGCAGCGTCGTCGTCTCGCCGGCACCGACCGCAAGTGGGTAGTGCGCTGCTGCCTTCGTCCCGCTGCGTCCGGGATGAACCGCGTGGGAGTTGCCGTGGACGATGTACTCGTTGATACCGTCCTTGACGTACGCCGCGCCCTCGGGGTCATTCCACAAGCGCCGCGTGTTCGTCTCGTTGTGAGTGAACAGGAGCTCCGGCGCGCCGTCACAATAGAGCCAGCGCTGATCGTAGTAGTCGTGTTGCAGCTGAATGACGCTGGCGTCAGCCACCGACTCGGTCTGATGCAGACGGGGCCGGCGTTCGCCGAGGCCCCAGGACCACGTGTTGCGAAACCATAGTGTCGGCAGGACATGTACGGGCACCGCTTCCGGCCCGCGGTTGGTGACGTGGATGCGGATGAGGATGTCTTCGGTCGAAGCCTTCGCGTATTCGACGCCGACGTCGAAGTATCGATCCGCGTCGAAGACGCCCGTGTCGATCAGCTCGAACTCGAGCGCGTCCCGACCGCGGCGGCGGTTCTCGTCGACCAGTTGCGCGTACGGGAACTCCGCTTGCGGATATTTGTAGAGGTACCGCATGAACGAATGCGTCGGGGTTGCGTCGAGGTAGAAGTAGTACTCCTTCACGTCCTCGCCGTGGTTGCCCTGGTTGCCGGTGAGGCCGAAGAGGCGCTCCTTCAGGATCGGGTCGCGCCCGTTCCACAGCGCTAGCGCGAAGCAGATGAACTGGTGCCGGTCGCAGATGCCGGCGATCCCGTCCTCGCCCCAGCGGTAGGCGCGCGAACGGGCATGGTCGTGGGGGAAGTACTCCCATGCGGTGCCGTTGGCGCTGTAGTCCTCGCGCACGGTCCCCCACTGTCGCTCCGAGACATACGGGCCCCAACGTTTCCAGTTCTTCTGGCGCCGCGCGTCCTCCTCTAAACGCTGCGCCTCCGCACCTGTAGGGGTCCCGCCCTCCGTCATATGAGCCACTACTGGGCGTGCAAGTGGAGATCGGTGGAGGCGTCCGCAATCGTCAGGGCGCGCTGCACGAGCGCGCCGGAAGAGCGGCTCATCCCGGCGAAGCCTTCGCCGAGCGTCTTCCCCTGGAGATAGCGGGCGTAAATGCCCTCGCTGATCACCGCGAGCTTGTAGAGGGCAAGCACCTGGTAGAAGTCGATGGCGTCGACGCTGCGCCCGCTGCGCTGCGCGTACTCGGCAATGATCTCCGCGCGCGTGAAGAACCCCGGGCTCGCGGTGAACGTCGATGCCGTGCCCACGCCACCCGATGGAGGCGGGTCGCCCGCTTCGGTCCAGTAGATCAGCGTGTAGCCCAGGTCCGCCAGCGGATCGCCGAGCGTTGCCATCTCCCAGTCGAAGATCGCCGCGACGCGCCCGGGATCGTGTGGATCGAGGGCCATGTTTCCCAGCCGATAGTCGCCGTGGACGATGGTAGGTGACGGCGACACCGGCAGGGCGGCGCGCAAACGTCGGATCAGCTCGTCGATTTCAGGTAGCTCCGACGTCTGCGAACGCTGCCACTGCTCGGACCAGCGGCGCACCTGGCGTTCCAGGTACCCATCGGGTCTTCCGAATCCTTCGAGGCCGACAGCGCGGTAGTCGACGGCGTGCAAACGCACCAACGTGTCGACGAGCGCGACACAAATGCGCCGGCGATCCTCGGGTGTCGGCGCGTACCCGGGCGGAATGTCCTGCGCCAGTATGACGCCGGGGCAGTACTGCATGACGTAGAAGGGCATGTCGTTGACGGATACGTCCTCGCATAGTGCTATCGTCCGTGGGGCCGGCACGTCGGTGCCCGCCAAAGCCGACAGCACGCGATACTCGCGTGTCATGTCGTGCGCTGTCGGCAGCACGTGGCCGAGCGGCGGCCGCCGCAGCACCCACTCGTGTCCGTCGCCGCGCACCAAGTAGGTGAGGTTCGAACGCCCGCCGCTGATCAGCTCGAATGCCAGTGCGCAATCACCGCCGGGGACGTGAGCGCGAAAGAAGCGCGCGACGTTGTCGGAGTGTATGCCGGCGACCTGTGACATCGAGTCACGGTTCGAACACGCCCACACCGTCGGGGAAGGGGAGCCCGCTATCGATCGTTACGGGTGGAAGCGGCTCGCCGTTCTCGAAGTGAATCGTGCGGACCGTACCCGTTCGGTTGCCCGGTCCGATATTCCCGTTGTCGATCACCAAGCCAAGATCGGCATAGTACAGCGCACCCTCCGAATCGACGACGAGGCCCAGCGGCGTGCCGGTTGAGAAGGGCTTCGGACCCAGCGTCTCGCCACGCGGCGGTGACAGAATCTTCCGCAGGAACTTTCCCTCCGCGTCGTACTCGGCGATGACGCCGTTGAAGATACTCGACACGTAGAATGTCCCGTGGCCGCTGGCGTAGATTGCATTCGGGGTCCTGGCGAACGCGTCGGTGGGAATGAACACGTCCTTGGCGACGTGATCAGCAAGCCCAGCGCCGGTCCCGTCGCGCTGCCCGCAACCGCCCGCTGCATCGTCGGAGGTTGGGAGCGGGGGCCGGTAGCGGAAGATGCCCGGGTTCACGCGCGCGCTGGCCACGTACACGGTGTCGGCCGCATCGACGTAGATGCCTCCAGCGGTTCCGATCGTGATATCGATCTTGCAGTAGCGCGGCGTCGCGACATCGAATGGTGGGAACCAGACTACGAGCTGTCCGTTCCCCGGGCCGGCGCGGTTGTTACCGATGTCCGTTGTCAGCAAACGGCCGTCGTGCAGGAACGCGCAGCCGTAGTTGTCGGGTTGCGCCTGGTAGGTAGGTGAGATCTTGGCGATGTGCGCGTAAGTGAGCTCACCCACGCGATTGCCGTGGAGCTGAAAGATCGACCATCCCGGCGTGACGTCCGGCTGTCCCGCGTCGTCGCCGAGGGCAAAGACCCGCGAACCATCTGGTGCGAAGCAGACCTCGCCGTTCAGCGAGAGGCCGCCGGCGTGCTCATCTTCGCCGCCCGAGACCACGACCTGTTTGCGAAAGCCGTCTTTGACGTCATACGCGTTCAGGTCTTCACCCTCGGCGCTAAGGAAGACGATCGAGTGCACAGTTGGCGTCGGGCTGGGTGTGGCCGTTGCAGTTGGCGCCGAGGCTGGCGGGTTCGAGTCGCTGCCGCAACCGGTGGTCAATACCATCGCTGCGAACACACTCGCTGTGCCAGCTACCGTCGCTCGAAGACGTGAGAATAGTCGCCTCATCCATGCTCCTCGGTTCGGGGCGGTTCGATCGCGAGCATTGGCACAGGCGTCCGGGTTTCGCAATTGCCGATGCCCCCGACGCTACCGCGCCGCGACCGCCTGGGAGCGGAGAAGCGCCCGGACCTATTCACACCCGCATCTCGACGCGATGTGCGACGTCGTCGGTCAAAATTTCGAATGCGGCTCGATGCTGCGTGGTGAGCACCTCGGACGAGGCGGTGCGCTTATTGGTGAGCGTGACCTCGCACGAGGCAAGCTTGCTGTTCAAGCAGTGCTTGATGCCGCCGGGTGGATTGAGGTAGCGCAACCCGACGAATGCTTCGCGCGGCGCATGGATGCGGCCGTCGATGCTCACGACATCGTTCTCCGAGTGGAAATGCCAGTCGAAGTAGGTGAACGACGCTGTGGCCCGGATCGACTGCCGCAGGCTGTTCAGCGTGATCTCCTCCCCGCGATGACGCAGCACGAGCAGGGTCATGAACGGTGTCCACAGCGGCCCGATCTTCAGGCGTGCGGTGCCGACCTCGAGAAAGCTCTCAGCGTGGTTGTCGAAGCCGCACACCTGGCCCCACGCGTAGTGATCCGTATGCCGCGAGCCCCAGTTGTGATTCTGACTGCCCACCCACTCCGAGACGTCGATGACTGTGCGATCCACCGCGAGTGAGCCGCCAAAGGTCGCGAACGGCAAGCTGACCAGGCTCTTCGCCTTGGGCAAACCCGTGCGGTACAGCCCTGGCGGTAGCAGGAAAAGTGGAGCGGCCGTTCCGCTGAATGACAGTTTCCACGAAATGGCGTGCGCCCCCGAGACTGCGGAGCCCTCGAGCTTGCCCGGCCGCAAGTATGCGTCACCGATGTCGACGAGGAACTCGGACGCGCTAAAGCTGCACAGGCCCATCGGCACTTCTTGTTTGACGGCGACGTGCCGGCCAGTCTCGCCGTCGAAGAAGATCGCCCACAACTCACCGATCGCGTCTTCGGGACCACGGCGCGGGCTGAAGAGCGTGTAGCGGATCCAGAACGCCAGTGGACGACTAGGGTGATTGGCGCGTACGAAGAAGCTCTCGTAGTGGCCCGCCCGCTGGCCCGATCGGTAACGGGTGAGGTTGACGTCGGTGGATAGAGTGCGCGCTGCGGTCATGCCGATCACATGCCACGCATCGACGCAAATGTGGAGAAGCGTCGGGTGCACACCATGGGGCCGGGTTCCACGAAGATAGAAGGCGCGAGCATTGAGCGTGTGCAGCGGACAGGGTACGGGTAGCGGTCGCCATGACCCGCACCGAACGCAGCTACTATCTCCTCTTCGGCTTCTACTGCGTGGGGTGGTCCGTCACCGGCCCGATGTACGCGCTGTTTCTGCTGAGTCGTGGCCTCGACTTGCTGCAGATCAACTTGGTGCTCGCGACATATCTCATTGCGGCCTTCCTGTTCGAGGTGCCTACCGGCGCCATCGCCGATCTGGCCGGGCGTCGACTGTCGTTCCTGTTGAGCTGCGGACTACGCGCCGGCGCCTTCGCACTCTACGCGTTTGCGCACGGGTTCGCCGACTGTCTGATCGCCGAGTTCATCGACGCGATCGGGACGACCCTGGCGAGCGGCGCACTCGATGCGTGGGCGATCGACGGCATGCGGGCCGAGGGCAACACACGCGCCAGCGACCGCTTCTTCGCACGCGCCCAGATGCTGGCGCGGGCGCTGATGATCGCCGGCGGATTGGCCGGCGGCTACCTGGCGCAGCGCCGCATGGAGCTGACGTGGTTCGCGGGCGCGACCGTCTTCACGTGCACGGCGCTAGCGGCCGCGTTCCTGATGCGCGAGGCGCCGCTGGCGGAGCCGCGGCCGCGCGCCCGCTGGGCGAGCATGCACCGCTCCATCAGCCGCACGGTGTACGAGGCGCTGACGACGGTGCGCCAGCACCCCGTGTTGTTGCTGCTGTGTGTGGTGACGCTGACCGCGTCCTTCGGCATCATGCCCATCCACATGCTCTGGCAACCACGCGTGCAGGCGCTCACTGGCGAAGGCGTGTGGTTCATGGGTTGGGTGTGGGCACTGCTGAGCGTGGCATCCATCATCGGCAGCGCGCTGATGCCGCGCCTCCTCGGCCGCTTCGGCCGCACCACGGTGCTCACCGCGGCCTCGCTATGGCGTGGGGCGATGTTGGTCGTCGCCGGTGTTGCCACGAGCATCTATCCGGCGCTGGCCGGCCTGATGCTCCAAGAGATGGGCTTCGGCCTGAGCGAGCCCGTGCTGCAGGCGTGGATGAACGAGCACATCGACGCGGCGCGTCGTGCGACGGTGCTGTCAGTGCGTGCCATGTCATTCACGCTGGGTGGTGGCATGGGTCTCGTCTGCATCGGCCTCATCGCCCGCGACTTCGGGGTACAAGCCGCGTGGCTGACGTCGGCGATTGTCGTCGGAGCCACAGCGATCGGATTCGTGATGCTGGCGCGGGTGGCTCGGCGGACAATACACGAGCCCGTGGTTGCAGAGCTCACGCCACCCGCGCTTCGGTAGCCCGGCCGCTACTGCTCCAGATCATCGTAGTACGGGATCTGCACGCGTTCGTCGCCTTCCTTGAGAGCGTCGGACGCCTTCGCCGACCCGACCATCGCAATCGTCACCGGGGCGATCACCGACGGGTCGGTCATCACGTTGATGCACGCCGGCCTTCCGGCCGCCAGCGCGCGCTGCAACGCGGGCGCCAGATCGCTGGGCCGCTCGACGTGCTCGGCGTGGCAGCCGAAGCCGGCGGCGGCGAGGTCGTAGCGCGTCGGTGAGAGCTCGGTGACCACGCGGCGACCTTCGCCGTAGATCAGGTCCTGCCCGTGCGCCGACATGCCCCATTGCTGGTCGTTGTTGACGACGGTGACGATCGGCAGGTTGTGGCGCACCATGGTGTCGAACTCGGCGAAGTTCAGTCCCACCGAGCCGTCACCGACGACGCAGAGCACGCGCCGGTCTGGATGCGCGACTTGCGCCGCGATCGCGAAGGGCATGCCCGTGCCGAGGCAACCGAGGTAGCCGTGCGACAGCCAGCGGCCACCACCACACACCTCGGCCGCCATGTCCACCCAGCTCGCCGTCTCACCGCCGTCGGCGACGATCACCGCTTCGGGGCCGGCGGCGCGGGCGACTTCGTGTGCCAGACGGAATGGGTGTATTGGCACCGCGTCGCTTTCCAACGCCTGCGCAAACATCTGCCGCGGGAGGGCGACGGCCTGCTGAACCGTCTGCTGCCACGCAGACCGGTCGGGCCACCGCTGGGCCCGCGCGGCGGCATCAAAAGCGCGGAGCGCTTCGCGGCAGTCAGCGACGATGGCGAGTTGGATGTCCCGGTTGCGGCCGATCTCCTCGCCTTCGATGTCGACTTGGATGAGCCGCTGCGTCGGTGCGAGAAAGCCACCGCCGCGCCCGCCGGTGAACAATCCGAGCCGTGTTCCGAGCAGCACCGCCACGTCGGGCGGCGTGCCGGCGCGCGCCAGGATGGCCAGCGTCGCGGCGCTGCGCCCGCAGAGCGGATGCGTGGCCGGCACCAGTCCCTGTGCCTTGCCGTTGGCGAAGACCGGGATCCCCGTGCGCTCGGCGAAGGCCAGCAGCTCCGCACCGGCGTGCGCGAACCACGCGCCGCCGCCGGCGAGGATCGCCGGACGCTCGGCCTGTCGGAGCCACTCGATGGCGCGTTCGACCGCCGCCGGTGCCGGCGCCGGCGCGCTGTCGGGACGGACGGACTTCGGGAAAACCACCTTGGCCTCGTCGACGCGCGAGAACAGCACGTCGATCGGCAGCTCGAGGAACACCGGCCCCGGACGTCCGGTGGTGGCGATGCGCAGCGCTTGCACGACGATGTCGGGAATGCGGTGCGTGTGGGTGACGCGATGCGCCCACTTGGTGATCGGACGCATCAGCGCGAGCTGATCAAAGCCACCCTGTAGCGGCAGCGTTTCGGCGTCACGCAGCGGCGCGGCGCCGCCGATGAACAACGTCGGTATGCAGTCGAGGTAGGCGTTGGCGACGGCGGTGACGACATCGGTCACGCCGGGTCCGGCGGTGACGATGGCGACGCCGACGCGCCCGGTTGTGCGTGCCCAGCCGTCGGCGGCATGCCCGGCCGCTTGCTCGTGGCGCGTGTCGATCCAGCGCAGATTGCGCCCGCGTGCCGCCTGGTAGATCGCGTCGAGATGCCCACCGTGCAGCGTGAAGACCTCGCGAATGCCTTCCTGCTCCAGCACCCGCACCAGCATTTCCCCGCCATCAATGCGCGCCATGCGTGTTCCTCCCGCGACAGTGTCTCGCGTCTACGCCAACGAGGGTCCGCCCGCAATGGGGCACAACCTACGGCGTTGGGGTAGGGGCCAGCGCGCTGTGCCCCGACACATGACCCGCAACTGGAGCTCGCCACCGGGCAGGGTCTCCAGTGGGAGTGCTACTGGGAGAACAATACAGACAACGATTTCAAGTCCGGCCCCTTCACCGACACCAACGAACACTGCAACTGGTTCGGGTCGTACTACCCAGCTGACTCCCTCGACGAGTTCATCACCTGCGTCAAGATGGTGGTCCCAATCGCTCCCGAACTGCTGGGGTGCAATCGGCCGATACGGCTGCGGTTGCGATTGCTGTGGGCGGGTAGCGCCGTGCTCTACAGCTTCACAAGACCGTGAGTCAGTCGGTCCGGACGAACGGAAAGCGCTGCCGCATCTCGCGCGTCACCAACTCGAAGCCCGCGATGTTGCCGATCAGCTCGACGGCAACCACGACATCGGGGTCAGTGAAGGTTATCGTCGCCTTCTCGCCGCGGGCTTGTAACGCCGCGTACAGGGCGTCTCCGAGGGCGCGCTCGGTGACCTGCGTGTTGATGATGCCCTTGTTTCCACGCCGTTCGACGCGGACATGGAAACTCCGCCCGACCAACCGATCGACGAACACCGCAGCCTCGGCGGCCAGCTGCTCGTGGAGCCTCGGGATATCGATCGCGAACGTCCCCGCGACGGGCAGAAGTTTGCCCAGCGAAGAGCCGAGGCTACGCCGGCGCTCCAGCAGCTCCGCAACCCCGGCGAGGAACGCATCGACATCAGTGACACGACCGACGAGCACGTTGCGAAAGCCCGAGCGCCGCAAGCGCACGAGCGGATGCAGCGCGCGCCGCACGGCACGTGTCCCGCCTTGCCGGCACGTGACGACGACATTCCAGTCGGTGGGTGAATCGCTTCCGAGCATACTGGTGAACACCCTGGTAGCTGATCGGTCGCTGTGCTGCCAGCAGCAGGGATCAGCGAGCGCGTGTCCGCATCTCGCTGTACTGACTGTCAACGCGAATTTTTGGCCTTGTGCGGTGTCCGTCCGCGCTGCATGAAGGGGACGTCACAAACACGCGGGCCGCGTGGATAGGGTGGCAGGTGCGGTGGTGGTCTCCTCGGCCCATAGCCAAACGAGGAGCGCTTCAATGGCAACAGGAGTAGCATCCATCGTCTTCGCCAGTGGAACCCTCGTCCTACCGGCGCAAACACTCTACGACCGCCAGGTGCTGGTGGACCACGTACTCAACTACGCCCGGCGCGGAACTCAGGTGCGGGTCCGGGTCGACTACACGACATGGATGGTGGCGCAACCAGAGCACCCGGTCGCATGTCAGCGGTGCCAGCGTCACGTCAGCGGCGCCGCGTGTCACCATCCCGGCCAGTGGGCTGCGCTCTACTGCGTGACCTGCGCGTTGGCCCGACCACGACTCACGATGGCGCTCCTTGCGCAGTTGCCCGCCGCGGCGATCCTACATGACGTCCAAGCGCGCTACGCATACGCCGGCGAGTGGGTCGCGTGGACACGCTGGCCGCAGGCGACGCCGGCTGAAATCATTGAGGACATGCGCTTGCAGCGGCGCTTTGCACCGGTGCTCACGTGGACCTGTACGGAAATCCGTCACCCACCCAGCGACACCCGCAAGGCTCCGCGGCCGGTGAGCCCGCGGCTGGGCGCCGCTTGGGCGCCAGTGCACGTGCTCCGCGTACCGCACGTTCGCCGATCAGCCTGAAACGCGCCTCGCGCTCGCATACGATCGCAAGGCGTCCGATCGGACGCCGCTCCCGGTTGGTGGGGTCGCACCGCCCGGCCCCGGGAGTTGACCGCGTCATCCACTTACTGGAATACAAGATCCCGGACATGGCGACTGCGGCTGCGATCGAGTGCCCGTACGATATTCGGACCCTGAATGGGGATCCGGACGGATTGCCGCTCGTCCTCCAGGCGCGGGAGGATCGCGACCCCGAGCATCTCGGGAGCTGGATCACTGCACACCACGACTGGGTCGAAGATCGTCTGCGACACCACGGTGCTTTGCTGTTTCGTGGCTTCGCGATCGCCAACGCACCAACTTTCGAGCGCGTCGCGCGCTCAGTCGACAACGAGCTGAAGAACGAGTACCTCGGCACGTCGCCGCGCAACGGTCTGACGGACTACGTGTTTACCGCCAGCGAGCTGCCGCCGTTCTATCCCATCCCCCAGCACTGCGAGATGAGCTTCATCGCCCAGCCGCCGCGCCGCCTCTTCTTCTGCTGCTTGCGACCGCCGGCGGAAGGCTGTGGCGAGACACCACTTGCCGACTTCCGGAAAGTCCTGCGCGATATCGAGCCGGCGACACGCCGCCGCTTCGAGCAGCGTGGCTTGCGCATCGTACGCAACTACAGCGGCCCAAACGGCGGCGGCCGCTTCGACCTGTGGAAGCTGAAACGGTGGGACGAGATGTTCCTGACCAGCGACCGTGCCGCCGTGGAGGCGAAGTGTCGCGGCGAAGGTTTCGAGCCGTCGTGGACGGCCGCCGGCGGGCTCCGTCTGGTGAGCACGCAGCCAGTGACACGCACGCATCCGGAGACCGGCGCACCGGTCTGGCACAACCATGTCACGACCTTTCATCTCTCGGCAGCGCCGGGTGAGTATCGGCGCATCTACGCGCTGCGGCCGACGCTCCGTAACTGGTTCTTCTGGCAACTCGGCCGCGTCCTCACCGCGCTCCAGCGCCGCATGAAGACGAAGGACGAGCTGGCGATGCATTGCACGTACCTCGATGGCAGCGAGATCCCAGCGACGGACATGGAAGCGCTGCGCGACGTCGTCTGGAAGCACATGGTCATCTTCCCCTGGCGCCGCGGCGACGTCGTCGCCATCGACAACTACGCCGTCTCACACGGGCGGCTACCGTACCAGGGGCCACGGGAAGTCGCGGTGTGTTGGGCGTAGCGCGTCACGCCAAACGCGAATGCTGAATGGTGAATGTTTAATGGTGAATGAATGAATCTGGTCGTCAGGTTCCGGAATTCACCGTTCAGCATTCACCATTCACCAATTGAGGGAGAAGGAGGGTAACCGATGACGACCGATCTAATGATGTTGGTGGCAACCGCGCTGCTGTGTCTGGTCAACCCGGTGATCTATCTCGTCGGCGAAGTGCAGACGCCCGGCGGCATGGAATGGGGAATCGGCAACCGGGCCGAATCGCTGAAGCTGCCCGAGTGGGCGGCGCGGGCGAAGCGCGCGCACCTCAACCTGGTCGAGAACCTCGCGCCGTTTGCGATCCTGGTCCTCGCCGCCCAGGTGAGCGGCAAGGCCAACGGGATGACGGCGCTGGGTGCGGAGATCTTCTTCTGGGCTCGAGTGGCACACGTTGCCGTCTACACCGCCGGCATCACCGGCGTGCGCACGGCGGTGTTCTTCGTTGGTACGGCCGGCGAGCTGTTGATCCTGATCCAGCTCTTTCGCTGAGTCCGGCTCCGAAGCGACCGTCAGGACCCGAGCCACCAACGAGCAGGGCGAGGGCCGGTGTACAGCCCACGTCCACGAGCACGTGCGTGTAGAACCGTTCGCGTGAGCTGGCAGTCAGGTTGGTCATGCCTCCGGAGGTCGCCCGGGAGCGCCGCGCGCGCGCCGGTTTGCGCTGATCAGGAAGGCGCCGGCACAGCGTAGCGCTCCGGCCGCTCGGCAAAAGCCCGCGCACAGTCGAATGAACAAAAGTAGTATGTTTGCCCGTCGAATGGCAGCCGCGCGGGCGCTGCCTCTGTCCGCACCTGCATGCGACACACCGGATCGATGACTACAGCCTCGGTGCTGCGCCGACCAACGACGATTTCGAATACGAGCACGGGATCGACAATATTCTTGAAACGCACTTCTCCCAAGGGTTGATACTCGACTTTGTCGAGCGCTGCGGCGAGCGTCGTCACCGGCGCGGTGCACAAGATCTGTCCGGCCCGCGCGTGGCTCGCCACGCGCGCCGTCAGGTTCAGCGCGCCGCCGAAATATTGTCCGCCACGCTCCACCACCGTGCCTGCGTGAATGCCGCAGCGCACCGTCGGAAACAACGGCTCCTGGTCGATGAGATCGCGTAGTGCAATCGCTGTTCGGACGGCAGCTGCAGCCTCCCGAGCAGCAATGACGACCTCATCGCCAACCCGCTCCACTAAACGCGCCCCGGGTTGCAGCGCCGCGTGCGCGATCTCGGCATAGCGCGTGACCGCACCAGCAGCTTGGATATTGCCGTGCACCTCGGTCAGGGCGGTGTACCCGGAGAGGTCGGCGATGAGAAAGACGACCTCGACCTCTTCAGCAGCCATGGACTGTCACCTTCCCAATGCAGAGAGCAGCAGTCTGTCACCATCCTTCGCTGCGCGCTACAGCCGGTCTCGGCTCCCACCTGCCCGCAGACCGCGGGCGAGAACGCCACCGCCATGCATGTCCTTGCGCATCCGGCCACAGGTGTGTCGAAGGGTGCCCGCCCTCAGATACAGTCCTCCGGACCAAGTCGCAGTGCGGGGCGCCTCATACCTCGAGCACGCCCATCATGCCCTGATCCTCATGCTCGATGATATGGCAATGAAAGACAGTCTTGCCGGTGAAGTCACGCAGCGGGACGGCGATGCGCACGCTCTGTCCTGGTCGCACGTTCACGACATCTTTCCAAGCGACGAAGGGTTCAGCGACGTCGTTCCTCGACAGCACCTGAAAGGGATAGGTGTGCAGATGGAACGGGTGATCCATCGTGCTGCGGTTGCGAATCTCCCAGATCTCGACATCGCCGGATCGCCCGTGGAAGTCGACGCGGTTCTCGTCGAAGCTGCGCCCGTTGATGAAGAACTGCATGCCCATCATGCCGCCGCCGAGCACGAGCAGGCGGCTGATCGAAGCGAGAGGCGCATCGATCGGGTCAAGCCTTGCAAGGCGAGAAGGTAGGGGAACCGTCTTGGGATCGGCGGGCGCCGCGATGGTGAGCAGCGTCTGCGTCTGGCGGTTCCCGCCCACCGGTCCTCCGGTCATTCCTCCCATCATGCCGGTGCTGCCCATCATGTGGCCACCCCCGCGGTCGTAGGGGAGGTTGACGAGGCGGAAGCTGCCTGCGCGCGTGAGCTGCACCATCACTTCGGCACGCTCGCCGGGGGCCAGGAGCAACTCGTCAACGCCGACGGGTGCTGCGAGAAAGCCGCCGTCCGTGGCGATCAGATACAATGGGTGGCCTTCGAGGTGCAGCCGATAGTAGCGGGCGTTGCTCGCATTGAGCAGCCGCAGGCGCAGTGTGCCGCGGCGCGGCGCCAGCACCGGCTGCAGCGCGCCGTTGACGAGCAGCAACTCGCCCTCTTTGCCGGCGAACCAGTCGACTGGTAAGTGGGCTGCAGGAGCGCCGTCGACAAGGGTGAGGTCCTTGAGGACGAGAACGTACTCTTCCGCGCGGCGCAATCGTGCGAGCGAATCCAGCGGTCCCTCAATCACGATCACACCGGCCAGACCCGCGAATAGCTGTCGGGCGACGTGGCCGTGGAGATGCGGGTGATACCAATACGTCCCAGCCGAACCCGTCGGGATCGTCAACTCGTAGGTAACGGTGTCGCCTGGTGCCACAGCCAGAAATGGGTTGTCGATGCTCGGCGGCACGTGCAGGCCGTGAAAGTGCAGATTTGTCGGCTCCCCAAGGTCGTTGGTGAACCGCAAGCGCACGCGCTCGCCCTCACGCACGCGCAATACGGGTCCGGGGAAGCTGCCATTGTAGGTCAGCAGACGGGCACGCACACCGGCAACCGAGACGTTGGTCCATGCTGCCGTCAGCTCAGCCTCAACCACGCCCGGCTCCGCCGGAGTGAGTGGCAGCGCAGGCAGTGCGGGAAATGCTGCAGCGCGTGCTGGTGAGCCGAGAGCCCGCGTGGATGAATTGAGATGATGGCTGGCCAAAGCCAGTCCAGCCAACTTCAGCACTTGGCGGCGGTTGAGGGTTTCCAAGAGCGCACCTCCCCGATGTACGCAGCACGTCCCTTGCCAGTTGGATGCTGCGCCGCGGCGCCCGACGGAGATCACATGAGGTTCCCAATCGCTGGACAGCACGTCTGGGGCGATTCGCAAAGGCTAGAGCACCGACCGTTCACGCCGGCCGGCGGGCTTCAGCAGTCTCTTGGGCTGATGCAGCGAGAGAGCCGAACTTCCAGAGCGCTGCAGCCCGAACGGCAGCTTGAGGAGGACCGGGGCAAGTGCCTCGACCCTCCCCGAGGGCGGTTACGGCGCTGAGGTTGGAGGTGCCGTCGGTGCGGCGTCGGCTGGATGCGGTGTTGGGCGCTCACTTCAACGTGAATTCTTGATAACGCTCGGGTGCGTATCGAGTGGCTAGCAAACCGGTTGCTTCCTCGACTTTGATGGCCTGCACCAGTACGCCTTCCTGCCCATAAGGTAAGTACGCCTGGCACTGGCCTGAGGGGGCGATGAGACTTGTCGCCGATTCTTGGAAGCGCAAAGCATAATTGACACTGGCAAAGTAGATCGTGTTCTCCATGCTGCGACACATCATCGCCTTCTCGTAGTAAGGCCCGCTGGCCGCGCCCCACTTCGTCAGACGGACACCTTCTTGATCACTCCCCGTGTGGTGGGGATGAAAGACGATTTTGGCGCCGCGCACCGCCGCCCAGCGCACCGTCTCGGGATAGCGCCAGCCCTCATGGCAAATCACCACTCCAAACTTCATCCCTTTGATCTCGAAGAGTCGCCGGGTATTTCCGGGCACATAGAACTGATCTTCGGTCGGGTCTAGTTGGTTCTTGGTTTGGTAGCCCTGAATCTGGCCCCGGGCGTCGATGACAAAGGCGACAATCTGCCGGCCCGCCTCCGTGAGCCTTTCCATCCCGAGGATAGTGGCCACCGCATACGTTCGCGCCCACTGCGCCACGGCTTGGAGTGCCCGTTCCTGCTGCGTCTGATCAAAGGGCAATACTTCAAAATCCTGTCCCCGCAGACCTGGGAGATAGGCCTCCGGGAAACACACGATCTCCGCGCCTTGGGCCGAAGCTTCGGACAGGAGCCGCTTGATCTTATCTAAGCCGTCATCAAGGGCTGAGGCGATACAAGGCGACGCCAGGGCAATGATCATGGATGACCTCCGAAAGTGCGAGGGTCCTCATATCTTGACGCGTGGCTCATCCGCTCTACTCCGGGTTCGGTCATAGTGCAGCTTGGTCCTCCTGTCCACGTTCTGCGGTTCTCCACCAGGTCGCACAGAACCGCGATAACCCACCGGCCGCGCGGGTTATCGCGCGAAGCGTCCCCCCCGCGAGCAGCCGGTCCGCGGGGCTCTCGACGCCGCGGCCGCCGCGGCTGAGGTGTGCAGAAGGAGACTCGATGGGCTCCTAGTGAGGTCGGCGTGCCTCGATGGCTTTGACGATGTCCAAGTAGACGTTCTGCTCTCGGTATAGTTCGAAGCCGGCCCGCAGGACGTTGTCCACGGTGTTGCGGTTCATTTCGGGTCCCATCTTGCGAGTCAGCGGCGTCATCAGGTCCTGGAGCATCGCGACCGGGCCGATGCGGCTGCGCAGGTGCTCGAACATCAGCAGCTGTCCACCGGGCTTCAAGCAGCGGTAGAGTTCCCGCAGGCCGCGCAGTGGATCTGGTACGGAGCAGAACGTGCACGACGTTACAACCGTGTCGAAGGTCGCGTCCGGAAACCCCAGCGCCTGGACATCCATCACGCGAACATCGAGGGGCCCGTCGTAGCTGGCGGCCTTCCGGCGTGCCTGCTCAGCCATACCGGGGCTGATATCGACCGCCGTGATCGTCAGTCCAGACGGAAAGTGGCGAAAGTCGTTGCCAGTCCCCGCTGCAACCATGAAGCATCGGCCCCTCATCTTCGCGAATAGGCGCACCTTGGCGGCGGCGAAACGCCGCTCCTCGCCCCACGTGATGAGGTCATAGGTCCGACTCGCGAAATCCCACTTCGCTTGGAGTGCGACGTCCATCTCGATCCTCCCTAGTTCGACGCGTCGGATGACGCAGTGCCCCGGAGGGCGCGGTCGTACAAACGCACGCCGGCAATCACGATGAGACCGAAGACGACACCGACCTGAACGGCGTTGCTCAGCGATCCAAGGTGCGCCTGCATCGTGTCGCGCATCGCGAAGAGCATGCCCCCGTACATGCCGATCAGACCTCCTGGGACCATGGTGTGGAACGCACCGAGCAGCGGAGACAGCAGGAGGCTCAGTACCAAATGGACGATCATCCCGATCACCATCCCGAGCAGCATTGCAACGACCATATCGAGGTGAGGACTCAGCGCCACACGCACTGCTGCGGCCGTTACGGCGCCAACGATCGCGCCCCCGAGGTAGTCGCCGAGCGTGAACAGAACCTCTGGCAATCGAAAGCTCTTCATGTGTCGCTCCATCCTTGCATCTGATCCGACATCATCTGGACCTTCACAATGTCCCCCGCGTTTCGCGGCGCTATGAAATCCGCTCTTCGTCCATCCCGCCGCAGCCGTCGTGGTCAAACGAGCGCCCGCACCCGCGCGTGTAACAGGCGTCGCCTGAGTACCCACGTGGGTTGGAGGAACGGAGCCACTCCTCGACGGCAGTCTTCACCTGTGGTGCCGAGTAGCCGTGCTTCGCGATCAGGAAGTGCGCCAGTCCCCAGACGCTCTTCGCGAGGTTGCAGGGGCAACAGCACGTCGCGATCGAAGAGTTGCTACAGCACGGTGCGGGGATCGCAGAGAGCGCCACGCTCTTGATTGCCTCCTGCTCCGGCGTCAGCACGATCGAGTGATAGTAGCGGATGAAGTCGGCTGCCTCTTGGCGACTGCCGGTTAGCTGCAGGTCGGATGCCGTCGGGGCGTGCGACTTCTCTGCAGTGGTTCTGGCAATCACCACCCCAACAACCACAACGGCCAGCGTAGCACCGATCGTCCAGTATCCAGTTCGTCGTCGCTTGCGATTCTTCATGGCTCGATCCTTTCATCGCATCTCGTGTTCCGGCCGGGCACACTCGCAGTGGTCTTCACAAAAGCACGATGGCTTGCGGTGATGTTCGGTGCGGTACAGGTGCAGCATCTCTTCCACCAAGCGCTGAGGATCCGACTCGTAGATCATGCGGGCACCAGTGTCCTTGGCGCACACTCGTACGATCTCGACGATCATGTCCGTGATGCCACCGGTCCCATTGAGGACGCCGATGAGCTTGCCTTCATCGTACGCAATCGCGAGTTCCCCGAGCGTGCCGCTGCGCCCGCCGACGATTGCCACCATGTCGGACGACCGGATGTTCACGACCTCGCGGCCCATCAGGCCACTTCCGGTGAAGATGAGGATGTCGTGGAACTTGGCCGGCGAGTGATACTTATGGAGGTGTTCGTCGAGACTAAGCCCAGGCGAAATGCCAACAACCAGGCCACCCGCGGCCTTGGCACCGCGTGCGGCTTCGAACGGCAGACCTGGGCACCCGCCGGTAATGGTGACGCAGCCGGCGCGGGCGATCGCCTCACCAAGGCCGAAGGCCGCGCTGCGGTGGGCGACAGCAAATTCCCCCGTCGCTGCACCCATGACGCCGATCTTCAACTGCATCGTCACTCCGTGCTGCACGAAGGTGCCAGGCTCCACCGCCGTCATTGGTCACGCCTCCTGTGTCTCTCGCGTCATGAACCGCTGGCGTCGCACAACCGCAAAGCGAACCGTGAGGTGCTCCACTTCGTAATCGCGCTCGATGCTGCAGAGGTCATCGGGACCACCATACCGAGCATCGCCCCCGACCAGCGCCCGCAGGTGCACCTGGCGGCTTACCTGATATCCGTCAAAGTGGGTCCAGAGCTGGTGCTGTCCCCACTGGTACTGCGGGGCCAAGCGTAGGTAGGCGTCGAATGGAATGCAGGCGACCGTGAACTCCGCCGGATCTAATCCCAGTTGGGTGCACACTCGTGAGCCGTTCGTCAGGAGCGCGTCTTCAATGGCGATGCGTGGCAGGCCGCGCCGGCGCTGCAAACCCAGCGCGGTCAGCAGGCCGGCGCGGGCGTCGGGCTCGGTTTCCGGGAAAGTCTCGATCAACAACGTCTCGGCGCCGAACCACGGTAGGTAGCGGGTGCCAACGGAACTGATGAACGGGTGCAACAGCAACAAGTCGAGGTTGTCGCGGAGACTATCATGAACGTCCGGGGGGCAGGCGTGGCCGCAGGTGCAGGTCTCGGCTTTGCGATGCGTTTCGCTGAGAACCGACTCCGGGAATGTAGCGCGCTCCGCACAGCAGCAGCTCAGGTACTCATTGAAGCCTTTGTTCGCCGCTAGTGTTTGTGGTTTCAGGCCCAGTTCGCTGGCGCGACTCGCGGCGGGGTCGGGGAAGGCCGCGGCCAGTTCTTCCACCCGGC
>JBGQHM010000046.1:0-26920 GCA_041497995.1 Binatia bacterium
CACCTGGACTCGATCGGCTGCATCCTGCGGTTCGTTGCCGAGCAGCAGGAGCCGTGATTGGGGGCGTCATGAACGAGGTGTTGCGTACGATCGCGCGCGAGTTCGGGACGCCGTGCTACGTGTACTTCCTGGACCAGGTGCGCGCGCGCGTCGCCGCGGTGCGGGCGGCCTTTGGGAATCGCTTCCACCTCAGCTACGCGGTGAAGAGTAATCCCAACCCGGGCCTGCTGCGCCGCCTGCACGGGGTGGTGGACTCGGTCGACGTGCCGTCGGGCGGCGAGGTCCTGCGCGCCATCGAGTGCGGCTGGGCGCCGGGCAGTCTGGGCTTTACCGGGCCGGGGAAGACCGCCGCCGAGCTGCGCCTGGCGGTGGAGCGCGGCATCGGAGAAGTGATCGTGGAGTCGGTAGACGAGGCCGAGCTGCTCAATCAGATCGCCGGGCAGGCGCGGCGCCAGCAACGGATCCTGATCCGGATCGGGTCGCGCACGGTGCCGCGGGGCTTCGGGGTGAACATGAGCGGCAAGCCGACGCAGTTCGGGATCGACGAAGAGGAGCTCGACCCCGCTGTGCAGGCGATCCAGCGGTTGGGGCGGCAGGTGCAGTTGCGGGGGCTGGTGGCGGGGGATCTGATCGGCATCAAGTGCAGCGGGGCCTACGGGCTCACGGCCAGTCCGCTCCACTTCATCAGCCACGCCCCGCCCAAGGAGATCCTCGTGGAGACGGTCGACGGCCACCTGCGCTTCGAAGACTGTAGCGTGTTCACGAGGAATCAATAGCTCGGCGCGGGGGGCTCGCTCGTTGTTCCGACGATCTCTTCTCAGTCTGCAGGTCGATGGTCTTGGACCCACCATCCGGCGTGTGTGGCTGCGTTTGTTCGGAACCGAGGAGCGCTACGTCTTCGTGCAACACCTCAAGCAGCCGGACGCGCCGGTCGAATTGCCGATTGAGACGAATGGCGTCGTCGTTCGGCAGATGACAGATCGTGATCGCGCGGACATTCGAATCAAACGCCACGAGCCGCACGACAACGATCCCCTCGCCGAGGCTGTGGTGGCCACGCGGCACGATCGGATCGTGGGCGCCGCGTGGTACACGGACTCAGTCAACGCCGAACAGCCGTGGTACCGCGTGGTTGAGCCGCATCTCATACTCCCCGCGTTGTTTGACGCCAATATTTTCGTCGTGCCCGGTGACAAGGCCGCCGCTTGGGCTATCTCGAAGTACGCGACGGACCGAGTCGCGAGCACTGGCGTGCGTTCCACCGTCGCGCTGGTCGGAGCCCACAACAAACGGTCCATCCTGCTGCTTCGCCTGCTGGGCGCGAAGATCGTCGCGCGCATATCGATTCGCCACCGGTTTGGCTCCACGACGACCGTGGTCGAACCCGTCGCCACGGACCGACACGCTGCCGTCAGCCGCAAGACAACGCGCACCGAGGCGTAGCGGCTATCGAAATCATCGACCGGCTGCGGACCCCATCCCGGCGAGGCGCCAGCCACGCTGCGCCGTCTGCCGGATCAGTTGCCAGAAAAAGCGCAGATCGTCCGGCTTCGCCAGGACCACCTCTGAAAGCGAAAGACGCGAGTCCAAGAGGTAGAAGATCATCAGCAGAAGGCACGCGCCCGAGTAGGAGATTGCCGTCGCCATCGCTGCACCGACTATCCCCATCGACGGAATCAGATAGAGGTTCATCACCACATTTGACCCCAGCGCCACGACACCAGCGAGGATGTTCACTTGCTGGCGGTTCTGACTGGTGAAGGCGCGCGTCAGAATGACGAAGATGGACATCGCCAAGGCACCCACGGCCGCCCATCGCAACGGTAGGCCGGCCGGTGCGTATGCTTGTCCGTACCACACGGTGATGAGGAACGGTCCGAAGAGCGCGATGAATGCCACCCCCAACCCCGTGAGCAGCACCGTGCGGCGGCACGCCTGCGCCGTGAGTCGGTGTATCTCTGCTTCAGGCAGCGCCGCCAGCTTCGGGTAGAGGACCAACCCAACGGCTTGCGGAATCTCCAGGACCATCTCAGTGAAGCGGAGTGACAGCGAGTAGAAGGCCGTGTCTGCAGGACCGAGGAAGTACGACACCATGTAGACGTCGGAGCGCAGGAGGGCGTGCGAGGTGAGTGTCTGTATGTAGGACTTGAGGCCGAATGCCAGCTGCTGGAAAAGCAGACCGCGCCTGACCCGCAAGGTGAACGGAATCTTCCGGCGCGTCGCCACCACCAGCCAGCCAACGTTGCCGAAGGTCACGACCGTGTGGATGACCACTGCGGCGACCAGCCCAAGGTGCAGAATCAGCAACGCGACGACAACCAGCACCGTTCGGACGATCTCGCTGACGACCAGCCGTGAGTTGTAAATGTTGAAGCTGCCCGCGGCTTGCAGGATGCCGTACAGGTAGTCGTCGAGCAGCAGCAAAGGCACGCGCGCCAGGGCGAGCGCCAGTGCCCATGGTTCGACGCCCTTCAGGACACTCGCCAAGTCACCCCGAAGCATCCAGACCACCGTCACCACCAGCAGCCCCATACCCAGCGCCAGTGCGGCGCAGTTCGACGCCACTTGATCGATGGGTTCGCGCTTGCCGTTGATGAAGTACACGTTGGACTGGGCAATGCCGAGCTTCACCAACGTCACGACGGTTGACGGCACCAGGAGGATGAGTGCCAGCACGCCACGATCGTGTGGTCCCAGCTTGCGCGCTAGGATCACGCCGGTGAGCATGCTCATGACCGTCCAGACAGCGCGCGTGCCGAGGACGCCAAGGATGTCACGCGATAGTCGACGACTCTCCACGGGCTACAGGGTTCCCAGCCTCTGGCGCCCGCGCTCTATCCACCAGCTCTCCCAAAGATGTTCATGCAGAGGCATTTGTTCCGGGGTCATATCCAAGCCCACACCGAGTTTCAACAAAATACCGCGGCGGCGTCAGGCCGGAGGTGCCGAGACTGCGCTCAACGGGGCGACCGCGTGTTCCGCGGGCCGGTCGAGGAAGAGATCCGCCAACGCGTGAATGTTGCGGTTCCGATCAAACTCGGCGATCACCTTTGCGTAGCCACCGAGAGCCAGGCGCCGTCGTTGTGGCTCATCCTGCAACAGGTCATCGAGCACGCGGGCAAGCACCGACGGATCGTTTGGCCGCACCAAACGGCCACTGACGCCATCGGCGACCAACTCGCCAATGCCAGAGATGTCGGTTGAGACGACCGGCACCTGCATCGCCATCGCCTCGGCCAGCACGTTGGGAATCACATCCCGTCGTCCGGTCGATTCGATCACGATGCTCGCCAGCACAAACAGACTGGCTTCGCTGTACAGCCGGGCCACTTCCTCCTGGGGCAGTGGCCCCGTGAATTCCACGCGGTCACCGATGCCCAGTGACTGTGCGAGCCGTTCGAGATTGGCACGCTGCGGCCCCTCGCCGATGACGATACAGCGCACCGGTTGGGTGAGCTGCGCGCACGCCTGCAGCAAGATGTGGTGCCCTTTGTAGAGCTGCAGCCGGCCGCAGGTCACGATGCGTGGCAGTCCTTCATGCCGCGCCGGCACGCGCGGTCGGAAGCGCTCGAGATTGACCCCGTGATAGTTCACGATGATGCGTTCGCGGGCCGCTGGCCCGGCGAGCTGTCCCATATACAACGCGTTCACGCGCGCGCACGTGACGACAAACTCCGCCGTGCGCACTTTCGCCGACAAGAGCTGCGGGACCAGATAAATGTCGTAGGCGTGGGCGGTGAAACTAAACGGAATGCCGAAGATCCACCGCATGACCAGCGCCACGGTTGTCGGATAGCTAGCCCAGTGCGCGTGGACGCGATCGATGCCGGCGCGCTGTAGCTCGCGCCCCAGGTAGACCGCCGGCAGCACTAACCACAGGGAACGCAGGAGATACATGAGCGGATGCTGGTTCGTCACCACTTGCATCCACTCTCGCAGCGACAGCATGCGCATCGCGGCATCGCGCGGCGCCGACTTGTCACGCCACAGGCTCTTGGCGTGTCGGTCGCGCCACCACTCGCGTACCAAACCGACAAACGTTCCGACGTAGCGCCGCGGAGACTCCACTAACGTGCGGACGTTTGCCCACAGGACCTGCCCCGACAGAGTCCGCGGCAGGTACGTCACCTCCCGCGCCAGCGCCGCACCTTCCGGTTGCTGGCTGCCGGTGCCGGGTCGCTTCAGGGAATAGAGAGCAATGGGCACGCCCTGCTGGCGCAGCGCCAAGACTTCCCAGAGCACGAAAGTCTGATGCAACACCGGAAAGGCGGGAAACAGAAAAGCTATGGGCTTCTTGCCGGTCGACGACATGTTGCTTGGGGTACTGAGCCGTCCCTTCGATAGCACGCACACTCTCAGGCCGGAAACGATCAGTGCAGGAGGCTGGTTGTCCGTCGTCAGCCGCGTGGTGGAAACAGCAGCGCTAGCAGCGCCGGCAGCAGGCTCGCCGCCAGCACGCGCGCCCAGTCGGCCCAATGCAGCGGCTGCAGATGCAGCAACCGCGCGAACACCGGCGTTTGCACTAGCAAGACGGTGAGCGCCACCGTGCTGCCGGCAACGGTGCGGGCGACCAACGTGCGCAGACGGCTGAGCGCAGCAGTGAGCGCCGCGCTGGCGAACGTCAGACCCGCGATCGCCACGGCGCGCGCATGCTCGGCGCCGCCCCGTTCGACGATACTGTAACTGTACCCGACCACGATGAATGCCGTGATCAACGCACCGACCGCGGCGATCACGATCCAGTCACGCCGCGAGAAGAAGCGCGCTCTGCCGCGGTACGCCTCGGCGCGCGCCAGCCGCTCCGTCGGAGGCAGATCCTGGAATACCAGCAGCGCGGTCGGATGAATGACGAGCTCGAGCCACACGATGTGAATGGGCAAATAGAGCATCGGATATCCCGCCAACGGAATGAGGGCCGCGGTGATCACCAACGGGAAGTGCACCATCAGCAGATACGCGAAGCTCAACTGCAGATTGCGGAACAGCTGCCGACCTTCGCTGATAGCGCCCACGATCGTCCGGAAGTTGTCGTCGAGCAGGACGATGGCAGCCACCTCGCGGGCGCTGCGCGTCCCGCGCTCCCCCATGGCGATGCCGACATCCGCCGCCTGCAGCGCCGGCACATCGTTCACGCCGTCGCCGGTGACCGCGACAATCTCGCCGCGTTCTTGCAGAGCGCGCACCAGTGTCAGTTTCTGCGACGGCACGGCGCGCGCGATGACATCGACCGCGCGCAACGAGTCTCCTTCGCCGCGCGCGAGGCGCGTTTCCATTTCCTCGGCCGTAACGATGGCCGGTTCCTCCTGCCCGAGTCCGATCTCGCGGGCGACAGCCCGCGCCGTAGCGGGATGGTCGCCGGTGACCATGACAACGTGGATGCCAGCGTCGCGGCACGTCGCGATGGCGTCGGCTACGCCGTCACGTACGGGATCTTCGAACGCCAGCAAGCCCGCGAATCGATACCCGTCGACCGGCTCACCCAAAGCCGAACTGTGGCGGTCGAGCATGCGCCATGCACACGCCACAACCTTGTGGGCCGCATCAGCCAGCTCGATGACCCGCTGGTTCCACACTGCCCGTTGTGTCTCCGTCAGCGTCGACATGGGAAGGATCACCTCGGGCGAGCCCTTCGTGGCAGCAAGCACCCTACCGTCGCGGTCGCGGATGACCGCGGTTTCGCGCCGGCTGTCCTCGGTGAACGGAAAAGTCTCCAGCACCTCTGCGGTGACCACCGGCCGGCCGCGAGCCGTGGCCGCACGCAGGAGCGCACCGTCTAGCGGGTCGTTGCTGTCGTGCCGTGAGGCGACCGCCGCCAGGTCGAGCAACCCGTTTTCCGCAATCTCGTCGACGGCCACCAGATGTGCCAGGTGCAGGCGGCCTTCCGTGATCGTCCCTGTCTTGTCGGCGCAGATGCACGACACCCGCCCGATGTTCTCGACGGACACGGCGCGCCGCACCAGCGCTTGCCGTTTGGCGAGGCGGTAAACACCAACGCCCAGGAAGAATGTGAAGACGACCGGAAACTCTTCGGGGAGGGCCGCTACCGCAAGCGTCGCCGCGCTCACCACCGCGTCGACCCATCCGTACCCTTGGCGGAGGCGCACGAATGCCAACACCAGGCACATCACCGCCGCAGCGACCAGTAACGCAGATACGAGGCTGGCAATTGCGGCTTGCAGAGGAGTGCGCGCGCGCCCCCCACTCGCCGCGGAACGAACGATCTCGCCGTACACCGTCTCGCCACCGGTGAAGACAACACGCAGGCGGGCACGACCGGTGAGCACTCGCGTCCCGGCAAACCCCCAATGCTCCGCGTCGATTGCCGGCTCCGCCCCATCAACCGGTACGCCAGCCAGCCGTCGCTTCACCACGGGGTACGCCTCACCCGTCAGCGCCGACTCGTCGACTCGCAATTCGTTCGCCGCGAGAATGATCCCATCAGCCGGGAACGGTTCCCCGACTGCCACCACAACCAAGTCGCCGGGCACGACCTCCGTCACCGCAATTTGCACCTCCGATCCGTCGCGCAGCACCGTCGCCCGCACTGCCAGGCGATGACTCAGGCCTTCGGTCGATGCGCGCGTCCGACGGTGCAGATAGGCGTCCATACCCACGAGCGGCAGGATCGCCAGGAGTAAGGTGAACGCCTCGACGCCTTCCCCCAGGAGACCGTATAGCGCGGCGATACCCACCAGAAACCAGATCATCGGATCGCGCGCAGTATCCCGAACCAGATCCAGCAACGGCCGGCCGGACACCTCAATGATATCGTTGAGCCCGTAGCGCTGGCGCCGCGTCACTACTTCAACCGTCGCGAGCCCGCGGTCCGCAGCCACGAGGTCGCCAAGTCGGGAAAGCGGCAGCGTGCGGCGCATCACCGTCGAGCGATCAAATGAAGTGCCACCGACGATGCACCCCCACAGTCGGCGGCGGCCCGGTCCGTCTTCTCAGCACTGCGAAACGCCGAACTGCCAGCACCGTTTGTGGGAACCGCGCGGCTTGGCCGCAACGATTTGCGACGGCACCCGCGTCATGCGTGGCGAAGGATTCTGTGGCAGGAAATTTGCCCTCACGGTCGGTCATGGCCATCAAACGCATCCTCGTCCCCGTCGATTTTTCCTCGCCGTCCATGCATGCCCTCGACTACGCCATCGACGTGGCAAGGTCACTCGCCGCCGAGGTCGTCGTCCTGTTTGCGGTGGAGCCCATCTACTCCATCACTCCCGGCGATCTGTATGCGCCCGCCTCCGAGCTCAGCGCCCTGATGCAGGAGCAGCGACGTCAGGGCAGAGATCAGCTGGCAAAGATTGAGGCGCGGCTCAAGAAGCGACGCGCCAAACTGCGCACGGTGCTCGCGGATGGGCTGGCGTATCAGGTGATCGTCAGCGTCGCCGAGAAGCTCAAGACCGACCTCATCGTCATGGCGACGCACGGGCGCACCGGCTTGTCGCATCTGTTTATCGGCAGTGTCGCGGAGAAGGTTGTGCGTAGCGCCGGCTGTCCGGTGCTGACCATACGTGTACCGGAAGCGCAGCGGTCGCGGGGCAAGCGCGCTCGCCGTTAGAATAACCTGCCCAGCAACGCCGGTACGGCGTGCTCGACGCGGAGGCTGCGCGCACCAAGCGAGACGACTTCGAAGCCCTGCGCCTGCAGTCGGTCGACCTCATAGGCAATGAAGCCGCCTTCAGGACCGACTGCCAGCGTCACCGGCCCGTGGACGTCGCGTGGGCAGGGGCGCGTCGCAGCGGGATGCGCGAGCAGCGCACGCGTACCACTGATGAGGTCGGGAACTTCGTCCTCTATGAACGGCTTGAAGCGGCGGCGCAGTGTGACTTCCGGCAGGACGGTGTCGCGCGCCTGCTCGAGGCCGAGCACCATGTGCTCGTGCAACCCTTCCGCACGCAGCACCGGGCTGTCCCAGAAGCTCTTCTCGACGCGCCAGGTCGCCATCAAAACGATGCGCTTCACCCCC
Source organism: Binatia bacterium (assembly GCA_041497995.1). Lineage (GTDB taxonomy): Bacteria > Desulfobacterota > Binatia > HRBIN30 > HRBIN30 > DATKMS01. The sequence continues at coordinate 7,973 of JBGQHM010000046.1, forward strand.
ATTGCGGTGATGGCCTGCAAGACTTTCTTGAGGCTCTTCGGGCGTGGCAACGCCAGCAGCAAAGTGACCGGCAGGGGTGGTGGCGGCAGGTGATTCAGCACCACCTCCAGTTCCAGGGCATCGCTCGAAAGCGAGGTGATCACGCCTGAACCGATCTGCGCGTTCACCAAGCCCACACGCAGTGCATCGCCAACGTGCGCGCGGTGTACCGCCAGCACATGCTGGGCGCGACGACCGTGGAGCCGCACGCGTTGGGCACCGACGAAATCTTCTTCGAACAACAGGATGAGGTTCATTCGCCGCGCGCCGACCGCCGGTGACGCCGGACGGCATCAGTCGCCGAACAGCGCCGCAACTACGACTGCCACGTCGCCTGCATCGACTGCGCCGCTCCCATCTGCGTCCGCGCCGCCGCAGGCCGCGGCGACGCCGCCTGGCAGCAGAATTGCGGCCGCCGTCACGTCTGCCGCGGACAGGCGCGCATCGCAGTTCGTATCACCGATCACGTCGGAGGTGACGGTCACATCGAGGACGGCCAAGTCGGAATCGTCACCCCCGTCGGTGCCGTTGCCATTGGCGCTCAGTCCGGCACCGTAGAGCCGGTACACCCCAAGCTGCGTCGGTGCTTTCCACGAGAACACCCAGCCAGCCTCGCCGCTCACATTGGGCTTGGGCGCGTCGTGAGTGAGCTCATCGAATTCCAGGTGCTCGGCTTGGCCGGAGAGGACGTCCAGCATGCCGTCGGTGGCCGCGACGTTGAATCCGGCAACCTTCTGTCTGGTTGATTGCGACGTGACGACGAACCGGAATGTGGCCACGGCGTCGGTCATGACACGCCGGGGCCCCTCGAAACGCACCAGCGGGGCGACCCCACCGATGTGGCAGTCGTCGTTGCACGTCGCACCTTGCTTGCCGGAGTAGCCCGTGATCCCGGCCTGCATGGCCTGCGCGACCGGTGCATACAGGAGCACTGCGACCAGCGCAGCCCACCTCCGTTGGCCTGACGTCACAGCTGTCCTCACGCGGGAGTCACTGCGTCATCTGACAGTGCCCGGCAGCACATCGCCCATGCAGCGAATTGAGCGCCGGGCATGGGAGGCCATCGGGCGCGGGTTCAGACCGGCATTCGTCCCCCACATAGAAGTCGTAGGTGCAGATGTCGCCGTCATCGCAGAGCTGCGCCGGACAATCGGGAGCGTCCGGCACGCAATACGCACTCACGTTCGTCGGTATCAACGATGTCTTGTAGGCATCGCGATCAGGGTTGCCGCCGCGCTCACCAATGCCACCACCAAAGAACAGCTCGCCGTCGAGTATCGTCGCCGCTGACGCCAAGGGCCCGGGTGGGGGGAACACGCGGAGCTGATCACCAGTGTCGGCGTCGCGCGCCACCAACCCACCGAACAGGCTGCCCATGAAGGCGACGGTCGGCGCCGCGGTGGTGGGTCCGTAGCTCGGCGCCGCCTGACGGTTCGACCAGAGCACCATCCCGTCGGTGGCGTGCAACCCCCACGCGGCAGGACGTTGCGCCGAGTTGAGGGACACGCCAATTGCGGTGCTGAACAGGATGCGCCCCTCGCCCACCGACGCGCTGGACAGGATGCCACCGATCGCGCCACCCGGAACGACGTTCGTCCGCCAGTACGGTTCAACGTGGCCGGTCAGTGCGTTCTTCCCGTCGCGATCAAGTACGTAGTACGTGCCATCCTTACCGCCAGCACCAACCACTTCACGCGTGACACCGCCGATCTCAACCTCGAACAGATTCGGCACGGAGCCGAAGTCAAAGTCACTCGTATCGACTTCGCGGGGACGCCATACCCATGCCGGCGTACCATCGAAGGTGAGCGCGAAGATGGCTTCCTCATACGGCGGCATCGGCGGCGGCGGCTCGGGCGTTTCGGGGTCGTTGTCGGTGTCACAGTTGCTCGACGTCGTGAAGATGAGGCGGCGCTTGTAATCGACCGAGAACGACGACCAGACGTTGCCGCACTCATTGGGGGTGCGATCGAAATTGCATCCAGGGCGTGTCACAAAGAAGTCCTCCGGCAAACCAAGCTCCGCGGCAGTATGGAAACCGTCGAAGCGACGCACGTCGTCGGAGGCCCGCGGGCGGCAGGTCATCGCCGTCTCCATATCGAAGTACCAAACGAGATGGCCGTCCACCGCGTCGACGCCGAACAGACCGCCTTTCCCCACCGAGTCGTTGGTATCCAGTCCGAAGTACACGAGGTTACCTACCACAGCCGGGGTGGACTCCACTTCGTTCCGCTCCGTACGGTTGTCGCACGTCGTACAACCCGTGCCGGCGTCGAACTCCCAGCGCAGCTCGCCTGTCGCCGCATGCAAGCTGTAGACGGTCATGCCGCCGCCCACGTAGACGCGCTGCTCGCCGGCCACCGTGGCCACTTCGGCCGACGACGCCTGCGGGTACGAGGCACCGGGATGCGGCTTCATCGTGAAATGCCAGAGCTGCGAGCCGTTTGACTCGCGCAAGGCGTAGAGGTTGCCGTCCCACGATGCAATGTAGACGACCTTGATGCGCCCTTCGTTCGGCACATCGATGTAGGCGACCGCCGGTCCCGCCGTGATCACCGCCCCCGTGCGGTAGAGCCACTTCGGGCGCATGCTGGCGACGGTGGCCCGCGTGATGCGCGTCTCGTATGGGTTGAAGAACGAGCGCGATTGATCGCGGCCCAGAGTGGACCATTCCACCGCCACCGGTTGCGCACCACCGGTTGTTGGGAGGTCGACGGTGCCGCCGCAGCCCGCAAGCAGCAACGGCCCAGCGACGGCCAGCACGCTCGGCAGGACGGAGATCGCGCGTCTCACAATGGACACAACGGTTCTACGGCTATCGCAGCGCCCCGCAAACGTCAACGATGATCGCGGCGGACATTCGTGCCACACTCATCGGGAGTGGCATCGAGTGCGCGCATGTGGCAGGTTGCAGAATCAGCGTATTTCGCTTCGAGAAGTTCGGGGAAGCATACAGCGGATCCGGACGTCGCGACGTAGCACCGCCATGAGTATGCAGTTCCCGCCTCATGCCATTGCCCTGCTGTTCACTTCGGGCCTCGCCGCAGCCATTGCACTGGTTGCCTGGCAGCGGCGCGCCACGCCGGGCGGCACCTCGTTCGCCTTATTGGCCATGGCGCTGGCGCAATGGTCGTTCCTGAGCGCGTTAGAGAAGGCGGTCCCCGGACTGACCGCCAAGGTTGTGTGCGCCAAGATCGAGTATTTGGGGATCACCAGTGTGCCGACGCTGTGGCTGATGTTTGCGCTCGGCTACAGCCAACAAGAGGATTGGCTGACGCGGCGCAACGTGCTGCTGCTCTGGATCGTGCCGAGCATCACCGTGGCGCTTGCCGCGACCAACGAATCACACGAGTTGTTGTGGAGCTCGATCACGCCGGCGTCCGACCAGGATGGGGCACTCCTCGTCTTTGAGCACGGGCCGTGGTTCTGGATCTTCGCGGCATACAACTATGCCCTCATCCTTTTGAGTACGCTGGCGCTGGCCCGCGCGCTGCTGCGTTTCCCGCACGTGTACCGGCGCCAGGCCATCGTGCTCCTCATCGCTCTCGCCTTCCCGTGGGTCAGCAACGCGATCTACCTTGCCGGCTGGAGTCCGATTCGCGGCCTTGATCTGACCCCGTTCGCATTCACGCTCACTATCGTCGTGTGCGCGTGGGGCATGTTCCAATTTCAACTCTTCGACCTGGTCCCGGTGGCGCGTGATGCGGTGATCGAGAGCATGGGCGACGGGGTTGTGGTGCTCGATGCGCAGGACCGCATCGCCGACATCAATCCCGCTGCGCAGCGGATGGTCGGCATGACCCGAGTGTTGCCCGTCGGACAGTACATCGGGACGGTCCTGCGGGCGTGGCCTGACGTCGTCACGCACATGGGAATGGCGGCCGAGAGCCAGACCGAGATCCGTCTGGATGGCGATGCGGAGTTGTACCTGGACGTGCGGATTGCGGCGCTACGTGACCAGCAGGGGCAGGTCACAGGGCGCCTGATCCTGTTACGCGACATCACGGAGCGCAAGCTGCTCGATGAACTGCGCGATGACCTCACGCACGGGCTGGTGCACGATCTGCGCAACCCACTGGCTGGCATCAGCGGTTCGCTGGAAATCCTCGTCGAGGACGGGCGGTCGTCGACTCAACGGGAGATGCTGCAGATTGCGCGCGCGAACGCGCAGCGCATGCTGGGCTTGGTCGATTCGATTCTCGACGTCAGTCGGCTGGAAAGCGGGCAACTGCCGTTGGAGCGGCAGCCGGTACACTTGGTCGCGCTGGTTGCCGAGACACTGCAACTGCAGCAACCACTAGCGCGCGAGAAGCAGTTGCACCTCGAGAATGCGGTGGCGGATGATCTCCCGGCCGTGCTCGTCGACCCCCGTCTCACCGTGCGGGTGCTCCACAATCTCATCGACAACGCGATCAAGTTTACGCCGCTCGGAGGCACGATTCGCATCAGCGCGCAGCAGACGGGCGCCCCGCCTCAGCTGGCTGTCTCCGTCAGCGACACAGGTCCGGGGATTCCGTCGGTGCTCCGGGAGAGGGTGTTCCAGAAGTACGTCGCCGGTCGCGGCACAGGTCACGGAAGCGGTCTCGGCTTGGCATTTTGTCGGCTGACAGTGGAAGCGCACGGCGGACGGATCTGGGTCGATGGTGACGGCGCAGTGGGAACCACCGTCACGTTCACGCTGCCGCTGGCTGGCTGACGCCCCTACCGGGCGGGACCATCTACGGGCAGGCAGAACGCCCGCGCTATGCCAAGTCGAACAGCAGCACCTCGGCCGTACCCGGTGACGCGATCTCGAGACGCGACTCCTGCGTCACCGCGGCGCCGTCGGATTGTTGCAGCGCCTGGCCGTTCAGCGTGACGGTACCCCGAGCCACTTGCAGCCACGCGCGGCGGTCGGGTTGCAGTGTGTGCGCAACCCGCTGCCCCGCTGCGAGCACGGCCGCGTAGAGCTGAACGTCCTGGTGGACCTTGACGGTGCCCTGTCGGGGTGCGGCGATCAGACCCAAGCGCCCCTGCAACACAGCCGGCGGGATGGCGCGCTGCTCGTAGCTCGGCGGCATACCCGCGCGCTCCGGCTGAATCCAGATCTGTAGGAGATGAACTGACTCGGCTTTGGAGTGATTGAACTCGCTGTGAGTCACCCCGGTGCCCGCGCTCATGCGCTGCACCTCGCCGGGATGAATGGTTGAACCGGTCCCCATGCTGTCCTTGTGGTCCAGCGCGCCGTCGAGCACGTAGGTAAGGATCTCCATGTCTTTGTGCGCGTGCGTGCCAAAGCCGCGGCCTGGTGCCACAACGTCCTCGTTGATCACGCGCAACGCGCCGAATCCCATGTAAGCCGGGTCGTAGTAGTCGGCGAAGGAGAACGTATGGTAGGTGTTCAACCACCCGTGATCGAAATGGCCGCGGTCGGCGGCTTTGCGGACGGCTATCATGGCTCTCCCCTCTGCGCGTACATGCGGACAATGGTACTCTCGTTCCGTCCCCACTCAACTCGCCGATCGCTGCCGCGCTGGTGCTGCGGTGGTAGGTTCGACCTGGTCGGCGGAGGCAGTCGTCGCGGGACCGGCGACTATCAGGCTGTCGATGGTCCTGAAGAGTCTTTGGCTATCGATCGGCTTGGGGAGATAGGCGTCCATGCCCGCTTCCAGGCAGCGTTCCTCATCGCCCTTCATGGCGTGCGCCGTCATGGCGACAATGGGGACATGCGTGCGGCAGAGCAGCTCCCGCTCGCGGATGGCAGCCGTGGCCTCGAAGCCATCCATCTCGGGCATCCACACGTCCATCAGCACCAGATCGAACGGCTCGCGCTCCAGCGCGGTCAGTGCCTCACGGCCGTTGTTGGCCACCATCACCGTATGGCCCCGCTTCTCCAACAGCCGCACAGCCAGCCGCTGATTGACGGCGTTGTCCTCTGCCAGCAGGATGCGCAGTCGCGAGATCGAGGCTGGGAGTGACTCCGAGGTGACCAGAGGACGGCGCTCACCGAGTGCGGCGCGGCCCATCGCCAGCAGGATCGTATCCAGCAGCTCGGACTGTCGGATCGGCTTGGTCAGGAAGGCCGCCACACCCAATTCTCGGCAGCGCGCCGCTTCTCCCGTCAGGTCGGCGGACGACAGCATCATGATGGTGGCGCCGGCGAGCTCCGGGGTGTGGGTGATCCGCTCGGCCAGCTCGAACCCGTCCATCTCGGGCATGTGCGCATCGATGAGCACAAGGGGAAACGGTGTGCCGGCCGCCGCTGCGTGCATCATACACCCGAGCGCCGCGCCCCCGCCGTCCGCCGTCGTCGGGCGCATCTGCCAATGCACGAGCATCTCATTGAGGATGCGGCGGTTGGTGGCGTTGTCGTCGACGACCAAGACGAGTAGGTCCCGCAGATCCATCGGCGCGCCGGCGGCGCGCTCGAGCGGACGCGCGGAGAGCGGGCAGCGCACGGTGAAGTGGAACGTGCTGCCTCTGCCCGCCTCGCTCTCCAGCCAGATACGCCCGCCCATCATCTCGACCAGCCGCCGCGAGATGGTCAGGCCCAGTCCGGTGCCACCGTACTTGCGCGTCGTTGAGGTGTCGGCCTGCGCGAACGCGCTGAAGATGGCCGGTTGTTTGTCGGGCGGAATGCCGATACCGGTGTCGCACACAGCGAAATGGAGCTCCACCGTAGATCGCGGGCTAGGGGCCGACGGCTCGGAACTCTCGACTGTCGACTGTCGGCTGTCCACTCGAACGAGGACCTCCCCCTGCTCGGTAAACTTGATCGCATTACCGACGAGGTTGGTGAGAACTTGTCGCAGGCGATGCGGATCGCCCACGAGGACTTCCGGTACCTCCGGCCGCACTTCGTAGGCGAGTTCCAACCCCTTCAGGTGCGCGCGCAGCGCCAGCGTCCGCATCGTGTCGCCGAGGCCGTCGCGCAGATCGAAGTCGACGGTATCCAGATCGAGCTTGCCGGCCTCTATCTTGGAGAAGTCGAGCACATCGTTGATCACCGTCATGAGTGCATCGCCGGAGGCGGCCACCATCTGGAGATACTCGCGCTGCTCGCCGGTCAACTCGGTCTGCAGCGCCAACTCCGTCATGCCAATGATGCCGTTCATCGGCGTGCGGATCTCGTGGCTCATGTTGGCCACGAATTCGCTCTTAGCGCGCGTGGAGGCCAGAGCGCGGTCGCGCGCCTCGGCCAGCTCGATGGCTTGCCGACGCAGTTGTAGTTCTCCCCTGGTTCGTTCCGACCGTTGCAGCTCTAAGACGCGGGCCATGTAGGCGGAAGCGCCAGCGCCAAGCGCGAAGTTGAGCAGCAGATCGGTCGGGATCCCCCGCAGGTCCCCTGCCAAGTAGATGTTCGCCAGGGCACACACCCCGGCGGCCCCCACCAGCACCAGCTGACGCGCAAGCCCCACAGGCAGGAACGCACCAAGCGCGATCATCGTAACGCTGAGTAGGAAGATGGTCGACTGCACTGCATGGATCAAAGTACCGCGCACCGCGATGTCCACGCAGAAGAGCACGGCAGCGGTCGTTGCAAACCTCAGCAGGCGCTTCCAGTCGGACGCGTAGAGCCTTCGAATCACCGCGAGCATTGCAGCGTAGCCACCCACAGCAGTGAGCTTCCAGATGATCAGCGAAACAGCTGGTGTGTGAGGGTCTTGTAGATCCTTCAGTAGGTAAGACACATCCCCGATCACTGCCAACCACACCGCGAGGTGGAGTCGCCCGATCAGCAGCGGTTTCGTTTCCGCGATCAGTGCCGCGCCAATCTCCGCATCCGATGGAGACGGAACGGCGGACGAAGTGGGTGCACCCTCGGCTTGCGCGTCGACAGGCGCTGGGAGGCCAGGCGCTTCTAGACCGCCGGTGCTCCTTGCGGCCTGAGTTGTAGTCTCGAAGGCAACCATGTCTCCCCACTAACTCGCACTGCACGGCGCATGCCGGTCGAAGGGGGTGGCCGGGCCGGATAGCAGGTGCCGCGTCGCAAGTCATTCCCGTGGCGGAACGGCCAGATTCATGAGCTTGACGCCATTGCCGCCCGCCACGGTAACCGCCAGCGAACGCCGCACGGCCGGGGGCGCCAAAAGCCCGCGTTCGCCACCGATCAGGTGTCCTACATGGGACCCGGGATCGCTGATGGTGCCGAACGCGGCGATTCACCCACGTCGTCAGGTTCATCTCCTAAGGGTGCCAGGACTGCCTCGCGGGAGAGTTTGGGTGCACTTACGCCTGTGCCTGACGTGCGGTCACATCGGCTGCAGCGACTCTTCTCCGAATCGGCACGCCAGGAAGCATTTCCATACGAGTCGGCACCCGATCATCCGGTCCCTCGAGCCGGGAGAGGACTGGCGCTGGTGCTTTATCCGACGAAGTGGAAGTCTAAGGAAAAGGACGGCGTGTACCTTCGTGCACGCGACCACGTGCGGCGGGCCGAGCCGTGCGCTAGAGACCCGAAACGGAGGTACAAGAAGATGACCACAGAGAATGAGAAGCACGTCCGGGCGTTCTACGACGCGCTCATCCCCGGCCATCGCGAGCGCGTGATGAGTCTGCAATCATCACGCGTCGTCTATGAGTTGCCCGAAGGGATGCCCACCGGGGGCGGTCGGTTCGAGGGCATCATGGATGTGATGGAGCGGTTTCTAGCGAATTTCTACGCGGCCTTTGACGTCCGCTTCGTCGCCGAGGACTTCATCACGGCGGACGACTAGGTCGTCGCGATCGGTCGTCTCCGCGGAGAGACCCGCGAAGGCACAGTCCCGATCGATGTGCCCTTCGTCCACGTTTGGACAGTGCGAGACCACCTGCTGGAACGAATGCGCGGCTTCACGGACACAGCGACGCTGGCCAAGGCGCTCAGTGAGGCCAGGAAGCAATCGTGACCATAGGCCAGTACAAGCGACGACTGCTCGCCATGAAGGGCACGGCGGCGAGCGCGCCGAGGATCATCGCGACCAGGAAGAGCACACCGTAACAAGCCGCAAGGTCCACCTCATCGTCGCGTTCGAGCGCGGAGGGTCCGGCGAAGGCCGCCCCCTCGCACCTACAGGCCTCTCCGACATTCAGACGTATGTTGCAAACACCGCCGGCTGGCGGGCACGGCGCTGAGCCTCAGCCCCGTTCAAACGCACAAGTCACGGCGGCGCACCTGGTTGTCCGGCGCTGCCATCGCCTTGCAGGCAACCGTAGCCGTGCGGCCAGTCCCAACCGTATCCCCAGCGGAACGGGAACGGGTACCATGGTGGCGCGCCAATGCGGACACCGACATACATCGTCGTCCCCATACCGACGGGGCCATGCTCAGCAACGCACTGCCGCAGCGTAGCGTCAGCGTGTGCGCGGTCTTCGCAACTGCCGCCGCACCAGTACGCCATGTCGTGATCGACGCAACAGCTCACCCAGGAGCCATCAGGCCACAACGAGCAACCGTCAGTCGTGAACCGATGCGGGGGCAAGCCGGATGGCCCGCACTGTTGGCGGCACAACTCGTTGGCGCGTTCCGCCAACTCGCGTGCCTGGACGGGATCGTCCCGATAGGGCTGCAACCGATTGACCGTTGGCGTGCAGCCGGCACTGAGCACGGTCAACACGAGCCCAGCAACGAGATGGGCCGATGAGGAGCGAGCAGCCACACGCAGCGGTGTACACCTGAGCGCTGCGGGCGGACAAGCGGGCACACCGGGTTGCGTCTGAAGGGCGCTGCTCTATGCTCACGTCATGCCGCCGATCCACCGACGCCTCGTGGTCAACGGGATCACATTGTCCACCTTCGAGTGGGGAGCCGGACGTGAGGCGCGCAGCGGAACGATTCTGCTGGCGCACGCCACCGGCTTTCATGCTCGCTGTTGGGACCGTGTGGTCGCGCATCTCGACGCGCACCACGTCATCGCCGTCGATCAGCGCGGGCACGGCCGCAGCGACAAAGCGTTCCCGATTCACTGGCAGGACTTCGGCCAAGACCTAGCGGGACTGATCCGTGCTCTCGACCTGACCGACGTGATCGGCGTCGGCCACTCGATGGGCGGGCACGCCATCACACAAGCCGCAGCCGCTGAGCCGCAGCGCTTTCGGCGACTCGTCCTGATCGATCCCGTCATCGTTTCACCGGAGGAGTACGCCGCAGCCGGTGGCGCGACGCTCGCGTCCGCCTGGCAGCATCCCACCGCCAAGCGGCGCAACCACTGGGCATCGGCGGACGAGATGTTCGAACGCTTCAAAGACCGCCCGCCATTCGCGGCGTGGGACCGCAACGTCCTGCGCGACTACTGCGAGTACGGCCTGCTCCCCGACCCCTCCGGTAACGGCTTGGTGCTCGCCTGCCCTCCGGAGTTCGAAGCCGCGGTGTACATGGCGGCGCGTGGCAACGCCGGGGTCTACGATAGCGTGCGTGCCCTCGACGTCCCGGTACTTCTGGTGCGTGTGATGGAACCGCCGCCAGATCGCAATTGGATGGACTTCCGCTACTCACCCACCTGGCCCGGTCTCATCGACCATTTCCGCTCCGGGCGCGAGATCCATCTGCCCGACGAGACGCATTTCTTGCCGATGGAGAAGCCGGAGTTTGTGGCCACGTTGATCGCGGAAAAAGGCGTGTGAGGCAGAAGCCTCACGGCCGCCCGCCGTCGACCTGCAATATCGCTCCGGTGGTGAAGCTCGAGGCGTCGGAGGCGAAGTACAGGGCCGCGCCGACGATCTCCTGCGGCTGGCCGGCACGCTTCAGCGCCGACGTGGCGCCCAATGCCTCCACTGCTCCCGGCGGCCACGCTTCTGAGATGTCGGTGAGAAATGGACCCGCCATGATGCAGTTGACACGCACCTTCGGACCGAAGGCGTGCGCGCAGGCGATGGTCAAGGCGTTCAGGCCCGCCTTGGCCGTTGCGTAGGGCGTTTCAATCGGTGTCGGGCGGACTGCCGCAACGCTGCTGATGTTGATGATCGACCCGCCCGCACCGGCGGCCATGCGTGTGCCGATGAGCGCGGAAAGCCGGAAGGGTCCCTTCAGGTTCACCGCCAGTACCTTGTCCCACAGCGCCTCGCTCACCTCGGCAAGCGAGGGATACAACGGCGACATGCCGGCGTTGTTGACCAGCACATCGATCTTGCCGAAGCGGTCGTAGGCCGCATCGGCGAGGCCGTCGAGCGTGTCCCATTGCCCGACGTGACAGGCATGCGGCAAGGCGCGCCGGCCGACTGCCTCCACTTCCTTGGCCACGGCTACGCACGCCGTCAGCTTACGGCTCGCGATCACGATGTCGGCACCGGCGCGCGCAAAGCCGAGCGCCATCTCCCGCCCGAGCCCGCGGCTGCCGCCGGTAATCAGCGCCACCTTGCCGGTCAAGTCGAACACTTCACTCACGTACTTCGACATGTGCACCTCCCGCCGCGGGTACCTCACCGCGACGGGGGTCACGCGCTACCATTCGGTGTCGGCATACATAAGACACTTCAGCTCCGCCGCGGCTGTCGCGGCGCACAGGTCCATCTTGTTCAGGTTGTAGCGCACCCCATCGAGCTTGGCCGCGCTGGTCGCACCCTTCGGCGGCGATCCCGCCGGCCCCCCGCACTTCCCTTTGGGCGCCAGAACGAATTGCACTTCTTCGATCTTGGGCTTCTCGCACTTTGCCTCGATCACCTTGATCTTTGCGTTCTCCGGGATCTGCTTGGGGAAGGAGAACGCCGTCCAGCTACCGTCGGAGCTGGCCGTCGACTCCACGGCGGAGAGCTTCTCTGCGCTCACGGACACTGGTGAAGAAAGCACAACCGCACCCAGCACAACCACACCCAGCACAACCGCAAAGGCCCTGTTTGTTCTCATCTGATCCTCCATTTCATTCTAAGCTATCGAATCGAGCACCCCACCGCCTACCATGCGCCGAGGCCTGCATCCAGTCCGCGGCCGGTGGCGACGTCATGCGCAAGCGAGCGAGCCACCTGGCCGCGCCGTCATGAATGGCCGCCGCCGGCAATCAACGCCACCTTACCGGTCAGATCGAACCCTGTGTTTGCGACCTTCGCCGTGCGCACCTCCTTTGCCCCCTGCGAGCCCTCTCAACGCGCTGGAGCGCTGAATCGCCCGATCCACTCGACGAACGCTTCGAGGAGTTTACCAATCTGCTTGCGCGTCGGTTCGTCGGTGAGCCGACCTGTGGTATCGACCTTCTCGTGGGCGCGCCCGACGTATACCTCGGGGCGGAGCATCGTCCAGGTTTCCGTGAACACGAAGGTCTGACGCAACGCGAGCTGCGCCCGCGCGGTGCCATGCATGCCCATCGACGCGCCCATGATGGCAGCCGGCTTGCGATTCAGCGGCGACTTCCCCGCCGGTCGCGACACCCAATCGATGGCGTTCTTGAGCACACCCGGCACTCCGTAGTTGTACTCCGGCGTGGCAACGAGCAGCGCATCGGCATCCTGAATCGCGGCTTTGAGAGCGCGCACCGCCGCCGGATCGCCCTGTCTCTCGACGTCCTCATTGAAGGGAGGAATGTCCCCGAGGCCCTCATAGACACGAATCTCCAAACTCGCCGGCGCCAGTTCTGCCGCCGCGCGGATGAGCGCGTGATTCAACGAGCCGGCCCGCAGACTGCCGGCGATACCCACAATACGAATGCTCATGTCGTCTCCCTTGTACGGATTGATACGCTCCTCGTCCTGGCGTAGGACGTCACACGTGCCGAACCAGCGCTCCGTCGCCCATCACATCCTGCCGACGGCGGCCACGATGGCCGGCGTGTGCATCACCGTTGTCAGCGTCATCAAACTCACCGAGCTCTCACGGGCTTTCACGACGTTCATCGACGATATCCTCGCCATCGATAGCCTGCTCTTCCTCGCCAGTTGCTTCCTGTCGTATCTGTCGCTGCGCGCCGACAAAATAGGCGTGGCGCTCGAACAAGGCGCCGACGTTCTCTTCTTGCTGGGGCTGACGGTCATGGTCATGTGCGCTTTCCTGCTGGTGTATGCGCTCGGCTACGTGTGAGGTGCCGCACTCACCTGATGCGGTCCATCCAGACGGTGCGGGCCGGCGCGTACGTGTGCGGCACGCAGTGGCCGCAGATCTCGTCGGCAAGACGCGCGAGGGTCGCCAGGGCACTCTCCAGCGTCGTAGGACACGTCACCGAGCCGCAGTAGACTGCAATCTCTGCAGTCCGGTCCGGCAGGACCTCAGCAACACGCGCCGGCATGTCAGCGAGCAGTAGGTTGCGAGCACCCGGGATATGCCCATCCGCATACGAGCTTGCGGGTAACGCATCCACCACAATGAGCGACGGGTCGTGGAGACGGCGTTGAATCTCTTCGCGCAAGATCTCCGTTCGGTCGATGGATACTGGCGCTGCTCCGACCATTGTCTGGGGTCACTCTCCTCGCCGGTGATGCGTCAGAGCTCCGATTGACGTGAGAGCAGGTGGGTTTCCAGGCTATTCCCTGTCCTTGGCCTGCTCTTCGAGCTTCTGCTCGAACTCTTCGCGCATCTCCTCTTTCGAGGCGAGGAACTTCTCAAACTGCTCCGGGGAGAGAAGCTGCGTCAGCCGTTCGCTGACGGGGCCGATGACGACGAGAGGGCCTCCGCGGCGTGCGCCGGCATCTCGCGCTTGTAGCGCTGGTAGCGTTCGAGGATACGCTGCACGTACGTCACGGTGTCGCCCCCGTGTGCGAAGCCGTTCGGCAGCTGCTCGTAGATGGCCGGCTCTTCGAGCAGCGGCAGCATCAAGTCAATGCCGTCTTGCCAGCGGTTCGGATCGTAGCCGAAGCGGCGTGCCAGCAGCTGCGCATCACGGACATGGCCGGGGCCGACGTTGTAGGCGGCAAGGACCAAGCCGAGGCGATCTGCGGCCGCCGCGTCGTGGAACATCTCGTCGAGTTGTCGCAGGTAGCGCACACCGGTCTTCACATTGTCGTCGGGCGCCTTGAAGCGTTCCGCGCCGACGGCCTCGGCAGCGATCGGGCGCACCTGCATCAGCCCGTAAGCGCCCTTGTCGCTGCGGCTCGACGGGTCGAACCGCGATTCCTCGAAGATCACCGCGGCAATCAAGCGCCAGTCGAAGCCTTCGGCGTTGGCGTGATGAACAATGAGGTGGTCAAACGGCGACAGCGACAGCGCGAGACTGGCACGGGGTGGTGCCGCGGTCTGCTCGGCGAACGTTGGAATCGCGATCTCGGTACCGTCGACCCGAATGTACCAACCGCCACTGCGCAGCGCCCACGCATGTGGAGCGGGCGGCTCCGGCACAGACGCCTCCTCAGTTTGAGAGGGTGAGCTGGCGGGGACCGGTTCACTGAGTCGCTCCGCCCGACCACGTTGGAGCAGGCTGGCCACTGCCAGCGTTGCCACACCCACTGCCACTAGGCGGAGCGCCCCGCTGAGAAGAGCTGGGCGCCGGAGCATGGCGGGGAGTCTGCCTGACCGGTCTTCCAGGTGCAACCCCACGAATCGCGTTGACATACCACGTCGTTTTACTCTAGCTTGCTTTTCGGAGAGGCGTGGGACATGTCCGATCAACAATCTGTGGATACACCCGAAGCGCGCGAAAAAATTCTCGCCACGGCGACGCGGCTCTTCTCCGAGCACGGCTACGAAACGACCTCGCTGTCACAGGTGGCCCGCGAGGCTGGCGTGAGCAAGGCGCTGATCTTCTGGCACTTCGACTGCAAAGAGAAGCTCTATCGCAACGCGATGCGCAAGACCCTCGAGCCCTACTTCATCGACCAGGAAAGGCTCGAGGGGCTGGGAGAGCCGGCGCAGATCGCACGCCTCATCGACCAGTTCTATGACTTCGTGCACGACAACGTGTACTCTGTGCGCTTCTTCCTGAGCCTCACGCTGCAGTCGGAGGGGCAACCGGATGAGATGTTGAGCCGCGTGAACGAGCTGTACGGCGTCTACCGCAGCTCGTTTGCTAGCATCATTGAAAGCGGCCGGGCGCGCGGCGTATTCCGTGCAGACACCGAGCCGGCGCGTGACGCGGCGCTGATCATGGCGTCACTCGCGGGGATTCTGGTTCAACGCTTCATGAGCGACGGAGCAGCACCCGACGCAAAAGATCTGATTGAGCACTTGAAAACGACCCTCTTCCAGCGACTGGTCGTTCCAGCCGCAGGGAGTCCGCTCGCGGGGCGCCCGTAGGCGCCCCGCCCGAGTCACCCTCGGCCGCAACCCCCCAACCAGCGGGGAGGAACACCACCACCGCACCGCCACATCACCCTCCCCCCTTCCACACCTACAACCCGTTCTCGCTACCTAAGAGAAGCGCACGCTGCTGCTCGGATGGTCACGAGCAGCCACTCGTTGCACCGCAATTGAGACATTTGTAGCAGCTGCCGTTGCGCACCATGATCGCGCCGCAGTCGGAGCAACTCGGCGCGTCTGCCTGCGGGCTGAAGCCCAGGGCACCCACGGATTGGCTCCGTTCACCCGCCGCGTCGGCGCCACGGCCCACCACGGCCGGCTCGCCGCTGTCGCGCTCCGACGCTTCGAGGCCGACTTCGGTGCGCTGCTCCGAGCTGAGGAAGCGGGTGCCAAGGAACCGGAAGATGTAGTCGATCAACGATTTCGCAATCGGGATCTCCGGGTTCTTGGTAAAGCCCGAGGGCTCGAAGCGCACGTGACTGAACTTGCTGACCAGGACTTCGAGCGGCACGCCGTACTGCAAGGCCATCGATGCCAAGATGCCGATGGTGTCCATCAAGCCGGAGATCGTGCTGCCCTCCTTGGCGATCTTGATGAAGAGCTCGCCGGGCGTACCGTCGTCGTACTGACCGATGTGGATGTAGCCCTCGTGTCCGGCGATATCGAATTTGTGGCGCAGCGAACGACAGTCCTGCGGGAGCCGGCGGCGCACCGGACGGAACTCCGCCTGCGCTGCGACGGCCTTCTTCTCCTGCCGTGCAGTATTCAGCGGCTGCGTACGTTTGCAGCCGTCGCGGTAGATGGCCACCGCCTTGACGCCAAGGCGCCAGGCCTCGAGGTACGCATCCATGATCTCTTCGACCGTGGCCGCGTTCGGCATGTTGATCGTCTTCGAGATGGCGCCGGAGATGAACGGCTGCACCGCACCCATCATGCGCAGATGCCCGAGGTGGTGAATGGCACGGCTGCCCTGCGCGGCTTTGAAGGCGCAGTCGAACACCGGTAAATGCTCATCCTTCAGCTCAGGCGCACCTTCAATCGTGTCGTGCTCGTCGATGTACTCGACGATCGCTTGGACGTCCTTCGACTCGTACCCCAGCCGTTTGAGGGCGCGCGGCACGGTGTTGTTGACGATCTTCAGCATGCCGCCACCGACCAGCTTCTTGTACTTCACCAGCGCGATGTCGGGCTCGACGCCGGTGGTGTCGCAGTCCATCATGAACGCAATCGTCCCAGTCGGCGCCAGCACCGTCACCTGCGAGTTACGCACACCGACTTGGCGACCGAGGCTGTGCGCGTCATCCCACACCTGACGCGCCGAGCTGAGCAGGTCGAGCGGTACGTAGGCCGGATCGATCTTGTGCGAACAGACCCGGTGTTTGCCGATGACGTCCAGCATCGGCTCGCGGTTGATCGTGTAGCCGGCGAACGGTCCCATCTGCGCAGAGATCCGCGCCGACTGCGCGTAGGCCTCGCCACACATCAACGAGGTCACCGCCGCAGCGTAGTGCCGGCCGCCCTCCGAGTCGTACGGCAGGCCGAGCGACATGAGCAGGGCGCCGAGGTTGGCGTAGCCGAGCCCGAGCTCGCGATACGCCTTGGCGTTGGCGGTGATCTCCGCCGTCGGATAGCTCGAGTTGTCGACAATGATGTCCTGCGCCGTGATCATGATGTCGACGGCGTGGCGGAAGGCCGCGACATCAAACTCGCCGCCGTCGGAGAGGAACTTCATCAGGTTGAGGGAGGACAGGTTACACGCGGAGTTGTCCAGGTGCATGTACTCCGAGCACGGATTCGAGGCGTTGATGCGGCCGGTGTTCGGGCAGGTGTGCCAGCTGTTGATGGTGGTATCGAACTGCATGCCCGGGTCGCCGCACACGTGCGTAGCCTCGGCGAGCATGCGTAACAGGTCGCGCGCCTTGTACGTCGCCGCCGTCTCGCCACTGGTCACGAAGTGCGTTTGCCACTCACCGTTCTCTTCCACCGCGCGCATGAACGCGTCGGTGGCGCGCACCGAGTTGTTGGCGTTCTGAAAGAAGACCGAGCCGTACGCCGGGCCGTCGAGCGAGCTATCGTAGCCGGCATCGATAAGTGCCCACGCCTTCTTCTCTTCCTCTTCCTTGCAACGGATAAAGTCGACGATGTCCGGGTGATCGGCGTTGAGCACCACCATCTTCGCCGCGCGCCGCGTCTTGCCGCCCGACTTGATCACCCCGGCGGATGCGTCGGCGGCTTTCATGAACGACACCGGGCCCGAAGCCGTGCCGCCGCCGGCCAGCTTCTCCTTGGCTGAACGGATACGCGACAGGTTCACGCCCGAGCCGGACCCGCCTTTGAAGATGATGCCTTCGTTGCGGTACCAACCAAGGATCGCTTCCATGGTGTCGTCGACCGAGAGGATGAAACACGCCGAGCACTGCGGGCGCGGCTCGATGCCGACGTTGAACCACACCGGGCTGTTGAACGAGGCTTTCTGCTCGACGAGCAAGTGCGTCAGCTCGCCGGCGAAGTTCTCGGCGTCGGCCGGTGTAGCGAAGTAGCCCTGCCCTTCGCCCCATCCGCGGATGGCGTGGACGACACGACCGATGAGTTGCCGCACGCTGTGCTCACGCTCGGGGCTGCCGAGCGGCCCGCGGAAGTACTTCGACACGACGACGCTGGTCGCCAGCTGCGACCATACCTTGGGAATCTCGACGTCGTGTTGCTCGAAGACGACCTCACCCTTCTCGCCGGTGATCACCGCGCTGCGGTGGTCCCATTCCACCGCAGCGAAGGGGTCGACCTCCGGGGTGGTGAAGTACCGCGGAATGGTCAAACCTCTGCCCGGACCCGCCACCGCAGCCTGTGCCACCGCCGCCTGCCCCTCATCCTTCCGCCGCCGCGCTGGATCCGTCATTCCCCCATCCCCCTCACATTTGGTTGTGTTACGCGTGTCCATCTACCACAACATATAGTACCCCAGTCAAGCGGCAGCCGCCAGATGAACGGTTTTCAGGAACGCTCATCGATGCATAAGCGAAGCCGCCGCGTCTCGTCTTCGCTGCGGCTGCACACTACAATGCCGGCACCATGCGACCAGCGAACGAGCGCGCCAGTAGAGTGGCGGACGTTTTGAGTGACGTGCTGAAGCGTGTCGACCCGGAGCAGCAGATGCGCGTCTACAGCATCTGGAATTTCTGGGCCGACGAGGTCGGCGAGTTGATTGCGCGGCGCGCGCAGCCGAGCGGATTTCGCAACGGCATCTTGTTCGTGACCGTGGCGACGCAGAGCTGGATGCAAGAGCTGCAGTTCATGAAGGAGAAGATTCGCGAGCGGCTCAATACGCGTCTCGGCGCTGAATTGGTGCGCGACATCTTCTTCGCGTCGGGCACGATCGAGGCGACGCCAAAGGACGAACCGCGCGAGACGCCGCTACCGGGACGTGCACTCGTGGCACTGCCGCCGATTGCCGATCCATCGCTGGCGACGGCGTTCACCCGCGTCGTCGATGCGCGGGCGCAGCGCTTGGCGCGCAGCCGGGGCCGGCGAAAGAAGTAGATGGTGCCCGCGGGGTGCGGCCCGTAGGGTTTAGCCGTCCGTTGAAAAAACCCCCGTGCTTCGACAGGCTCAGCATGAGCGGTTCCCCTCCCCGATTTCAATGACCTGCTTCCGCTCACCCTGAACTACTATATCCGAAAGTCTTCGCGTGGCGCGCAGAAGTTGGCGGCGATCATGCGGCCTCCCGGAGCAGCTGCTTAATGCTGGCGTCGCGGGTGGCGCGCACGGCGGCGGTGAGGAGGCGGCCGCGCTCAGTGATC
>JBGQHM010000047.1:0-26674 GCA_041497995.1 Binatia bacterium
CCGGACGTCAACGCTGACGGCCGTGTCAGCGCTGCGGACGTTGGTGCGGTGACACGACATCTCCACTAAAGACGCGAGAGCCGCCGGGTCTGTCGGCCCTCATTGACACCACCTCCATCGCTGTCCTAAGCAGCAATCTCACACATCCAAGGAGATGGAATGTCCGAAGACGCCCCAATCCGCGCCATCGACTGCTGGGTGAATCCGTTTACACCCGAGCATGCGCGCGCCGAGCAACCCGAGTTCCTGGTGCGGGTAGCAACCGACTACTTTCACCGCGAACGAGAGCTGTCACGCGGCACGCCGCTCGATGAGATGGTGCGTATGATGGATGCAGCCGGCATCGACGGCGGCATCCTCACCATTAACGCTGCCGATCCGAAACCCTTCGCCGACATGGCGCGGGAGTATCCCGGACGCTTCCTCCTATCGGCAGTAGTCGACCCACTGCAAGGGATGGAAACGCTGCGTACCATCGACCGTGTCGTCAAAGAGTACGACGTCCGTCTCATTCGCATGGTACCGTTTCTCTTCAACCGGCCACCGAACGACAAGGTGTGCTACCCGATATACGCCAAGTGCATCGAGCTGGGGGTTGCGGTCTCGGTCAATACCGGCATCCCGGGACCACCAATGCCCGCCGAGCCGCAACGGCCGCTGTATCTCGACGAGGTATGCCTCTTCTACCCGGATCTCGTTCTCATCATGGCGCACGGTGCCGACCCGTGGTGGGGCGAGGCCATCCGCCTGCTGTTGAAGTATCCGAACCTCTACATGATGACCTCGGCGTACCTGCCGAAATACCTACCCGACGAGTTGATCCGGTTCATGAACACGCGCGGGCAGGACAAAATCATGTTCGCCACGGACTTCCCGTTCCTGCCCTTCGACCGCGCCATCGAGACGGCGAGGGCCCTCCCCTTCCGCCCAGGCGTGCTGCAGAAGTACCTCAGCGATAACGCCCGGCGTGTGTTTCGATGGCAATAGGAGACTCTGGCCCGCGCCAGATGATCCGGCAGAGTTGCCACGCTGCGTACTTCTCAAAGCACCGGTGACTTGTTAGTATGCGCCCCCGATGTCTCTGGCGGCCAATGAGACGAGAAATCACCGTTCGCGGTACCTGCCGTTGGGGCACACCGTGGTACTGTCCGTTCCGCGTGCGGCGGCGGACCACACGCTTCATTTGAACCAGTAGCTTCTTTCTCCGGCGCTGTCTCCAGGCACGAGCCCCCATCCAAAGGACGATATGGTTGACGAACCCACTAACCGTTCGCGCTCGACGCCTGCCCGGAGCGCCGTGCTGCTCGGCGGCGCTCTCGCCACGGGTATGCTCTTGCTCGCTATCTCCGCCCAGGCGGAAGCGGTTGGTATTCTCGTACTAAGAGAGCATGGCGTTGGGAGCCCGTCGTTGGTCCAGCCGTACCTCGACCGCTTCGTCGCGCTGGCTGCGGAGCAAAACGAGTGGAACGATGCGAAGGGCATGTACTACACCAATCGCAGTGCGGCGGAGTCCTTCATTCAAGAGCAGAAGCCGCACTACGCGATTCTTTCACTTGCAGCTTTCCTCGCCTTGAAGGACAAGTACCATCTCCAGGTGATCGGACAGGTGGCCGTGTCGCTGGTCGGGGGTAAGCAATACTACGTGATCAGCAAACGAGCCAAAGACCTTGCCAACTGCAAGGGTAAGAGCTTGGCGACCGATCACGCCGACGATGTGCGTTTCATCGAAAAGGTCGTGGCCGGCGGGAAGTTCAAGCTGGCGGACTTCAAGGTGGTGCAAACGCAACGGCCGCTGCAGACGATCAAAAAGGTGATTGCGGGCGACACCGATTGCGCCCTCGTCGACGATGCGCAACTCGCCGAGCTCTCGCATATCGAGGGTGCCGACGGCGTCCGCCCGGTGTGGTCCAGCGCGGAGCTGCCGCCGATGGTCGTCGTCGCCTTCCCGACTGCGCCGGCGCAAGAGCGCGCGCGGTTCCAAGACAATCTCGCGAAGGTATGTGACGACGACGGCAAAGGCGCCTGCGCCGAGGTTGGTATCGAGTCTCTGCGCGCCGCGGGCGCCGCCGACTACGCGGCCGTCGTTGGAGCATACGGGAAGTAGGACAATGCTGACTGCCACCCTGTACTCGCGGCTCGTGGTGATCATCGGACTGGCTGCGTGCCTCGCGGCATGCGCAAGTCGAGCACGCGTCAATCCAGCGCTCACCGACATGCCGGGTGACCCGAGCACGCTCGCCGTCTCCGACGCGCTCGAGAGCTTGATCGCCGTCGGCAAGGACACTCCTGCCGATCGCGTGTACGCCTACAATCTGGTGCTGACGCACACCAGCGACACCGCGGGTGATACCTTCGCCCGCGCCGCGGTCACCGGCAGGCTGGTCCAGCAGAAAGGTCTTTTGGGGGCTAGCATGGTCCCTGACATCGAGCACTACGCGCGTCGCAGCCGCGAGCTCGATCCTGCCTTTCGCGGCGGCGCCGCCACGCGCTTGCTCGGAACACTCTACGTCACCGCTCCGGCTACGCTGCTCAAGCATGGCGACTCCGAAGAAGGCTTGGAGCTGCTGGAAGGCTTGGCGGACGAGTATCCGGATGTTCCCGAAAATCACTTGCGCCTGGCGGAAGCGTACATCGCGCTCAACGATCCGCTACCCGCTTGCCCACACCTCCGCCTCTGCCTGGCGAGCAAATCGTCTCTGCGTCCCGACGATCAAGCGCTGCTCAAGGTGCTCGTCGCGGCTGCGAGCCCGTTGCGCTGCAGCGACGTGCCCGCGGCGTACTGAATCACCTTCGGCTGGTGGTTACTGCTTCACGGCGTCGGGCCGTTCGCGGAAAAGGATCCACAGGGCCGCCGGCAAGGCGGTGAAGTCCGCAATCATTGACAGCAGGAACGCCACGGCCGACAGAAAACCGAACTGGCGAATTGGCGGCAGGTCGGCGAGCGCGAAGGCCAGGAAGCCGCCGGCGTTGATCAAGGTCGCAAAGAAGATGGCGCGCCCGGAGATCAGCAGCGTGTGCCGCAACGCTTGTTCCACCGTGCCGTTCTTTCGCCCCTCCAGGAAGTGGTAGAAGAAATGAATCTGGTCGTTCTCCGATGTACCGAGCACGGTTGATGCAATCAGGATCGTGGCCACGTTGAGGGTCATCCCACAGACGCGCATCACTGCAAACATCACCAGGATCGCGAAGATGGACGGCAGCATCGCCATCAGGCGGGCCGTCCCGCTGCGGAAGATCAACAAGAAGGCACTAAATATGATGACTACGGTGATGGCGAAGCTCTCGACCAGCGTCGGCACGAGGCTCTGCGCCATCTTGGCTTGCAGCGGCGCCAGCCCTACCGTTTGCATTTGAAAGGGCCGCAACGCCGGGTTGCGCGCCACCGCCGCCTCCCAATGCCGTCGGATGGAAGCGTCGAGCCGCTGGAAGCCCTCGTACTCGACCGCCCGCGAGATCACCGTGATGTGCGTCTGGGCCAGCGCGTGTGGCTGCACGAAGCGCTGCAACATCGGCTCCATCGAGACCAGACCTTCGAGGTCAGCGGCCAACTGCTCTAGCCCAGCCGAATCCTGTGGCCAGCCGTCGCCCGCACCCCCGATGTAGCGAATCATGCGGAGGATCATCGTCGGACCGACCGCCGCACCGACGTCCGGATCGCCTTCCAACGCGTGTTCGAAGTCATACAGACCTTTCAGCACGTCCGGTTCGGAGACGCTGCCGATATCCCCTTTGATCCACACCTGCGTGATCGACAGTCCGGGAATGATCGGCGAGAGCTTCTGGATGTCTTGATACAACGTGGACGAGTGGTTGATGTACTCGACCGGGTCGGTCAGCAGACGCATGGGCGCGACCAAGCCCGGCACGCCGAACAATGACACCACACCCAGCACGCAGAGCGCCAGCGCCGTGCCCACCAGCGACCAGCGCCAACGGTAGCTGAAACCGGGCAGCCACGTGGCGAAGTGGATAAACCACTCGCCCGCCACTCGCTGTTCGTGCCGCGTCGGCGTCTTCAACAACTTCTGCAGCGCCGGAAACAGTGTGAACACGACAATCCACGTGAACACCAACCCAACCGCCACCCAGATGCCCATCTCGCGGATCGGCCGGATCGACGATACCACCAACGCCGCAAAGCCCACGGCAGTGGCGAAGATCGACGCGGTGCACGCCACAAACTTGTTGGTCAGCGCAAACACCTGATGCGCGTCGACCGACTCCCCGGGTGGACACTCGACGAAGCGTGAATGCAGATAGACCAGCGTCGCCGTTGCTGTGACCAGAATCGTCATCGGCACCATCGGTGAAACGATCGTGAACATCGCCCCGGTGATGCCAATGTAGCCCACCGACAGCGCTAGACAGACGCCGAGCGTGATGAGAAACGCCAGCAGCGTGCGCACCGAGCGATACAGCGACAGATTGAGGACGATCACGAAGATGGCGAAGAGCACGAAGTAGCGCGGCGTCGTCCGTTGCGTGTCGTCGAGATAGACGTTGACGAACGGCAGCCCGAGCTTGTGGATGCCGCGCAGTGGTGCCGGGTGCGCGAAGAACTCGGCCAGCGCCTGATCGATCGCAGCCAGGGTCGCACGCCGACCGGCGCTGCCGTTGACCTCGATGATCACGCCGATGGCCAGGTAGTGGTCGCCGATCAACCCTTGCTGGCGGAACAGCTGGGAGCCTGACGCAAACTTGCGGAACGCCTCGATCTGCTCCGGCGTCGGTTTGAAGCCCGCCTTGGCGCGCCGGAACACCGAGAGCGCCGAGTTGGGCGTCACGTTCTGGATCCCTTGCAGCGCACGCTCGATCTGATCGACCCGTTCGATCACCGCCGGCGCCAGTGGATCGTCAGCCTCCGCCAATAGCAGTGCGTACTCCCCGGCACCGAAGACCTCTTCGAAGGCGCGATTGGCGACGTAATCGGGATCGGTTGGGACAATCAGCCGGTCGATCGAGTTGTCCTGACCGACGCGCGCAGCAAAGTACGCCGCCGGTGGCAGCAACACCGCATAGAACGCCACCACATACCAACGCTTGGCAATCAGGAAGGCGAAGAGCTTCGCCAAACGTCCACGCCCGTCAGGATCCATACGCTGCACGCACACCGAGCCGCTGTGAGAAATATCAAGCCGAGCCACACGCCGCGGACGCAAGCGTGCGGCTACCGAACCTCGATCAACTCCACCTTTGCCGTTCGGAACGGCTTACCAATGTCCGCCTTGTCGAGCGAGAGCCGCAGCAGGTCCGTCGCGCCAGGGGCGATCGGCTTCACGCGCTTCAGTTTGTCTTCCACGCTGCCCGGTAGCCCTTCCACGCCCAAGACCTCGGCGCCAACGTTGTACCCTTCCCGTTCGGCCACCGGTTTGCCATTCTTGTCGAACAGCTCGACCTTCACTTTGGCGTAGACCACCGGCGAATCGGAGACGTTCTTCACGTCGGCAAGCACCGTATAGATGATGGCGCCATAGGCGTTCTGCCACTCGGTCCTGATGTTCTCCAGGCGCACACGGTCGTCAGCGGCCGCCGAGCCCACGCAGTAGAGCAACGCCCCCATGGCCGCCGCCAGCCGCCTCATTCGTCCACCATCACTTGGTCGCGGATCTTCTCAAAGCTGTCCTTCTTCATCTGCTGCACGGCGATCAGCTCTTCGACCTGCAGAAACGGTCCGCTCTTTTGGCGATGAGCCACGACTTGCATCGCTTGGCTTTCTGACAGACCAAGCGCCACGAGCTGCTCCTGGGTTGCCGTGTTGAGATTGAGCTTCTCCGCCGCTCCCGCTGGCGTGCCGAGCAGCGCGACCAAGGCGGCGCGAACGAGCCAGCGGCGGTCCATGGCCCCGTCGGTAGTACAAATGCCTCGACGCCGCAACGGTGCCGCGGCACTTCCACGATTATGCGAACGATGTCCCGCCTGCGTCTTGCGTTCCTTCCTCGGTTACCGCATTTCACTCACGGGAGGAGCAGCATGCTTCGTTTGTATGATTACTTGCCGTCGGGCAATGGCTACAAAGTGCGGCTGCTACTGACGCAGCTCGGCACCCCATTCGAGCGTATCGAGCTGGACATCCTGAAGGGCGAGACACGCACACCGGCGTTCCTCGCGAAGAATCCCAACGGTCGCATACCGTTGCTCGAGCTCGACAACGGTGGGTTCCTTCCCGAGTCAGACGCCATTCTGTTCTATCTGGCCGAAGGCACCGCGCTCCTGCCGGACGACCGATTCGACCGCGCCCGCGTACTGCAATGGATGTTCTTCGAGCAGTACAGCCACGAGCCGAACATCGCGACCGTGCGGTTCTGGTTGCACTCAGCGATGACCGACGAGCGTCGCGCCATGCTCGAAGGGAAACGCAAGCTGGGTTATGCTGCACTCGACGTCATGGAGCGTCACCTGGCCAGCCGATCCTTCTTCGTTGGCGAAGGCTACACGATCGCCGACATCGCGCTCTACGCGTACACCCACGTCGCTGACGAGGGTGGTTTCGATCTCAGCCGCTTCAGCGCCGTCCGGGACTGGATGCAGCGCGTGCGTGCGCAACCGCGACACATCCCGATCACGCAGGGTTGACGCGTCACGCGTCGATCATTGCCACCGCCTCGATCTCCTCCTGTTGAAACGTTCTTAGGTGTTGGGGATTGGTTCCGCTGGATCGATGCCGAGCCAGCACACCGCGGCGACCACGTAGCACACGGCGACCGTGATCAGCGGCACCGTCCATGAGTTCCACATCTGGAGGCACAGACCCACCACAACCGGGCTGAGCGTGCCGCCGAGGTTTCCAAACGTGTTCATGCCGCCGCTCACGACGCCGGCGTGGCGTCCACCGATCTCGAGGCAGACCGCCCACGCCGGGCTCACACCTAGTGCCGCGAGCCCGGCGGCCGCCGCGAGCAGCAAAGCTGCCGTCAGTGGCGTGGGGCTGACGAGCGCGCCAACGATCGCCAGCGCCGCAAGCGGCAAGCCGATGAGCCCCGGCGTGCGCCGCCCGGCACGCAAGCCCCAGCGGTGCGCCAACACGTCACTCACCCACCCACCGGCGAGCACACCGGCCGCGATGCTCAGCAGCGGCAGCGCCGAGAGCCAACCCACTTGCGTCAGATCGAAGCCGCGCGCGCGCAGCAGGTAAGTCGGCAGCCAAGTGATGTAGAAGTACCAGCCATAGATCGCGCCAAAGTACATCAAGCAGAGCGCCCGCATGCTGGGGTCGCGCAGCATGCCGACCCAAGGCACTGCCGGATGTGGCACAGGCGGATCGCTACCGATGACCCGTAACTCGGCGGCATTGACGCCCGCGTGATGGTGCGGATCATCACGGAACCACCAGAGCCACGCGACCGCCCACACCAGGCCAACGAGACCGAAGATCGGAAACGTGCGCCGCCAGTGGATCACCCCCAGCAGCCACACCACCAGCGGCTGGGTCGCCGCTCCGCCGAGCGCCGCGGTCATGAGCGCCAACCCGAAGGCCCGTCCACGTTCCGGCGCCGGCAGCCAGCGCGCGTAGGCGCGCGCCATGCTGGGAAATGTGCCCGCCTCTCCGACCCCGAACAGGAAGCGGACGAGCACGAGCGCTGCGAAACTCCCGACGGCGCCCGTCGCTGCGGTCATGACCGACCACCACACAACGATACGCGTGAGCATGAGTCGCGGCCCGAAGCGATCCGCCAGCCAGCCGCTCGGCACCTCGAACAGAGCGTAGGCCAGCGTGAAAGCGCTGAAGACGTAGCCCATCTGCGCATCCGTAAGCTGCAGATCGGCCTTCATCGCCGGCGCCGCCGTCGCAATGCAGACGCGATCGAGATACGCAACCGTCGTGAGCGCGAGGGTGAAGCCCAGAACCCCGTGCCGGACGCGTGTGGGAACACCCTGTATCGAGGGAGCAGACTGCGTCACATTCCCACAATGTTGTACCCGGCATCGACGTGCAGCACTTCGCCCGTGACGCCACTGGCCAGCTCACTGCACAAGTAGAGCGCTGCGTTGGCCACTTCCTCCACCTCGATGTTTCGGCGCAGCGGCGCCCGTTCCTCGTGGTAGTGAAGCATGGACTTGAACCCAGCAATGCCTGCCGAAGAGAGCGTGCGCAGCGGTCCAGCCGAGATCGCGTTGACGCGAATGCCCTGCGGTCCGAGATCGTACGCCAGGTAGCGCACACTGGCCTCGAGCGCGGCCTTGGCGACCCCCATCACGTTGTAGTTCGGCAGCACACGCTCCGCGCCCAAGTAGCTGAGCGTCAACAGCGCGCTTCCCGCCTGCATGAGCGGCTCGGCCTGCCGGGCGATGGCGACCAGCGAGTACGCGCTGACATCCAACGCGACATGGAAGCCTTCGCGCGACGTATGCAGGAAGCGACCCTTGAGCTCGTCACGCAGCGCAAAGGCGACGGCGTGAATCACGATGTCGACGCGGCCCCACTCCTCGCGCAGCGCCGCAAACGTGGCGGCGATCTCATCGTCTTTGGTCACGTCGCAGGGCAGCACACGGTCGACCCCGATCGACGCCGCTAACGGGCGCACGCGCCGTTCGATCGACTCGCCGACGTAGGTGAACGCCAAGTCCGCGCCCTCACGCTGCAACGTCTGGGCAATCGCCCACGCGATGCTGTGGTCGTTGGCCACACCAAACACGATCGCCTTCTTATCCGCCAACAGTGGCATGGCACCTCCCCCTTTCCGCCCTTCCTTACCTGCGGCCCCACTGGCGGCGCAAGGACGGCGCACCGCGCGGTTCGGCGCGCCGTCCTTGCCCACCACCCGAGCGTTCGATAAACGCTGGCCATGGCGCGACGATTCCTGGCTGTACTGGCTTGCATCGCGTTCACCTGTGGCGCGCCGCGCGCGCGCGCCGAGGATGGGCTGGCGCAGATGCGGGCGCGCGGCACATTGCGCTGGGGCGGCGACATCCAGGGCGGCGAACCGTACGCGTTCCAGGATCCGCACGACAGCTCGCGGCTCTTAGGTTTTGAAGTCGAGATCGCGGGCGCTTTGGCGCGCCGACTCGGGGTGCGCGCCGAGTTCGTGCAAAACGACTGGAGCACCCTGATACCGTCGCTGGAGCGCGGCAACTTCGACATCATCATGAACGGGCTCGAAGTGACCGCGGCGCGACGCGAGCGTGTCGCCTTCAGCCAGCCCTACTATGCGTTTACCGAAACGCTCGTCGTACGCCGCGACGAGACGGCGCTCCACGCTCTCAACGACCTGCGCAACCATCGCGTCGGTACCCTGGCTGCGTCACTCGGCTTCGAGCTGCTGCGCGCCACGCCCGGGATTGAAGTCGTGCTCTATGAAGGAGTCGAGGAACCATACATCGACTTGGAGGAGGGGCGCATCGACGCAGTGGTGTTGGACAACATCATCGCCGACCGGTACGGCCTCGTCCGCCCGACCTTGCGCGCGGCCGGAAGCGTCGGTGACGGCACCTACGCGATTGCCGCGCGCCCGACCGACGGCACGTTGCTGCAAGCCGTCGACGCTGCGCTCGCCGGAATGGTCCGCGACGGAGAGCTACGCGCGATCCTCACGCGCTGGTCGTTGTGGAACGATCGTCAAGAACGTCTCAGCACGACCGTCGCCTCGATGCCCGAATCCACTACCGCACGAACGTTGTCGCTGCCGCAGCTCGTCCTGTTCCTGCGCGCTGCGGGGTTCACCGTCCTCATTTCCGCACTGGCAATGGGTGTGGCAGTCGCCGGAGGACTGGTTCTTAGCGTCGCGCGGCGCTACGGCGGCACACTCTTACGCATCACGGCCGCCACCTACATCGAAGTCTTTCGCGGCACCCCGGTGTTGCTGCAACTCTACGTGCTGTACTACGGGCTCGCGCCGCTGCTGACCTTGAACGCCTTCACCGCAGCTGTCGTCGGGCTCGGTCTCAACTACGCCGCGTACGAAGCCGAGCTCTACCGTGCCGGCCTGCAAGCCGTGCCACTCGGTCAGACCGAGGCCGCGCTGTCGCTGGGTATGTCGCGTGGCCTCGCCTTGCGCCGCATCGTGCTGCCGCAGGCGCTGCGTGTGGCCCTACCCGGCATCGCGAACGACTTCATCGCGTTGCTCAAGGACTCGTCGCTGGTCTCCGTGATTACCGTGGTTGAGCTGACCAAACAGATGACCATCACCGCAGTCGACGTACGGAGCTGGGTATGGCCAGGTCTTCTGTGCGCAGCGCTGTACCTGGCACTGAGCTACCCATTGTCGCGATTGGCGCGACGCTTGGAGCGCCGCCTCGTTCCGGTGCCGGCGTGAAGCGCGAGCCGATCATCAACGCGCGTGGATTGCGCACGCAGTTCGGCGGCGTGGAAGTGCTGCGCGGCGTCGATCTGGCGGTGGAGCGCGGCGAGGTACTTGCCATCGTCGGCGCGTCGGGCAGCGGGAAGACGACGCTGCTGCGGGCGCTCAACTACTTGACCCCGTTCAGCCACGGGGAGGTGCTGATCGCGGGACATCGACTGGAGCCCGGCATGAGCGAGCGTACCCATGCACAGCTCTTGCGGCGCGTGCGTACGCGCGTCGGTATGGTCTTCCAGAATTTCCATCTATTCCCGCACCTGACTGCACTCGGCAACATTACGGAAGCGCCGCGGCGAGTGTTGGGCATTGAGAGCGCGCAAGCGAACGCACGCGCTCTGGCCCTGCTCGAACGCGTCGGCTTGGCCAGCCACGGTCACGCTTACCCACAGACGTTGTCGGGCGGCCAGCAGCAGCGCGTCGCCATCGCGCGCGCCTTGGCGATGGAGCCGGATGTCCTCCTGCTGGACGAGCCGACCTCCGCGCTGGATCCCCGTCTCGTGGGGGAGGTGCTCGCAGTCGTTGGGGACCTCGCAGCTGCCGGGCAGACGATGGTCATAGTCACACACGAAATCGCCTTTGCGCGGCGCGTCGCGCACCGCGTCGTTGTACTCGATGCCGGGTTAGTTGTGGAAAGTGGTGCGCCGGCGCAGGTGTTGGAGCGGCCACGCACCGCCGCCACGCGCGCGCTGCTCGCAATCGACTGAAGGAGGCCCCATGGCACAACTCAAGGACAAGGTCGCACTGATCACCGGAGCCGCCTCGGGCATCGGACGGGCATCGGCGCTGCGCTTCGCGCAGGAAGGTGCGCGCGTGGTCGTCGTCGACATTCAAGACGCCGCGGGCAAGGCGGTGGCAGCAGCCATCGTTGAAACCGGTGGCGACGCTTGCTTCGTTCACGCCGACGTCAGCCGCGGCGCGGATGCCGAAGCGATGATCGACGCAGCGCTGGCGCAGTTCGGTCGCCTCGACATCCTGTTCAACAACGCCGGCGTCGGCAAGCACATACCGTTCGACGAGCTGACCGAAGCCGAGTGGGACCACATCATCGACATCAACCTGCGCGGTGTCTTCCTCGGCTGCCGCTACGGTGTGCCGGCGTTGAAGCGGGCAGGCGGCGGAGTGATCCTGAACACCTCGTCGCAGTCGGGTCTGCAGGGGCACCCCAACAACCAGGCGTACTGCGCCGCCAAAGCCGGGGTGATCAACTTCACGCGCTCGCTGGCAAAGGACCTGGCGCGGCACAACATCCGGGTAAACGCCATCTGCCCAGGTGGTACGGACACGCCGATCTTGCGCGGCTACATTCCGGCGGGCGAATCGCCCGACTACGTTGCCCGAACGGTCGCGCCGCGCACGCCGTTCGGCCGGCTGGCACGCCCGGAGGAGATCGCTGCCGCGGCTCTCTTCCTGGTCTCCGACGACGCCTCTTTCGTCAGTGGGGCGGTTTTGCCAGTAGACGGCGCCGCGTCAGCGTGACGTCTGGGCACGTCATGGGTTGCAGGCTGTGAAAGCGCGCGCTCACTGCCCCGCAAGCTGGGTCGTCACAACGACATCGCCGAGCATGGGCTGATTGAGTGAGGTGAACGCGACGACGAGGCCTCCACCGGACGCGCTTGGCATGCCACTCGTCAGCATTCCACAGTCAAACCCGTTGCCACTCACCGAGTATGGCCCAATAGTCGTATCTCCCGGCGTGGTCGACTGAGCGTTGACGATCTCGCCAGTGGCGCTTCCTGTCACCGAAGGCAATGTCCGTATGCCACCGCGATACGCTTGCGGATCGTCATCGCTGCAGAACTGGCCGTCTGGTCCAAAGGCGATGGAGTTCTGGTTGCATTGCCCGGTAATCGTACCGATCGCGGTCGTATTGAAGATCAGCGCCGCTCCCGGTGCACCCGTGCCGCTCAGCGTGATGATCTCGGGCCCTGAGCCGATGGGCGGGGTCGGCGCCGGCGGTGGTGGGAAATGACCGCCTGCATCTTGCGTAGCATTCACGTTCACTGGGTCGAGACCGTCGCAGCCGATTTCCCCAGCCGCGGCGTTTTCCGGACCACTAACGAAGGCGCACGGTTTCTGGCCCGTGCACACGCTGTCTCCAGAGGTGTAGTCGGGAGTGCAATTCTTCGAGAGTGTCACCCCATCAGCCTCGAATAGGGTGCCACCACAGGTCTTCCCTACGACCGCACGGACGCATGCGCATGCGAGGATCGCGACGCTGATTCTTGGGAACTGTACTGTATGCGCTTTGACCGCAACCGGGATCCTCCCGTTACGTTCTTTGCCGATGGTAAGTGTCTCGCTACCACGCAGCGGGAGGGCCAGTTGCACGAGGCCATCGTGCACGAAGGCGCCGCTCGTGCCAGTAACGAGCTGACCTCCCACAACTCCGCCCGGGACAAAATCGAAGGGGACATCCGTCTCGAACGTGCAGTTGGCTGCACAGCCGTCCCCACCTTGTGGGACGCAATGTACGCAGTGACTGCCCGGACAGTCGCTGTCGGTGTCGCAGGCAGCCTCGGCTTTGACTCCTTCGATACAAACGCCCTGCCCAACGCAGTTGCTCTCTGACGTACAAGCGGTCCCTGCGTTGTCGCCACCAATGCAAACCCCGCCGTCGTCGCAGTCCTCGCCCGGGTCGATGACTTGGTCACCGCAGCTACCACTGGCCGGGCACCCACCCAGCGCGTGCTGCACCGCGGCAATGAGCTCACCGATGGCGATCGCACCATCACCATTGCCATCACCCGCGCGGCAGGCTGATATCGATTCGCTCCCGAGAGCAATATTCACCATCGTCAGCACTTCGTTGACCGCGACCGCGCCGTCTCCGTTGCAGTCGCCCGAGCAGCGCGGCGGCGCGAAGATGGGCGTGCGTGTGGGCGTCGGGGTCGCCGTTGGGACGGCTGCCGTCGGAGTCGGCGACGGAGCGGTCGAGGTGGGGGTCGGCGACTGAAACGGCGTCACCAGCAGCGGCGCGAGCACGCCAATGTACGGACCGTCATAGGTAAACCAGAGGTTGCCGTCAGGGCCTCCAGTGATCACGAGCGGCCCTTCGACGGCCGGTATGCCGAACTCCTCGATGATGCCGCCAGGGGTAATGCGACCAATCAGCACGGCAACGTACTCGGTGAACCACAGGTTGCCATCGGAGCCAACCGCGATCCCGGCGGGGCTTCCACCTTTTGTCGGGATTGGAAATTCAATCATACTACCCTGCGGTGTGATGCGGCCGATCTGATCCGCGTCGAACTCCGTGAACCAAATATTGCCGTCCGGGCCTGCGACAATCCCCTTGGGCGCTGCGTTGTCTCCCAGAGCATCGTCAGTCAAGACCGGGAATTCGTCGACCGATCCCGTAGCTGGGTTGATGCGGCCGATCTGGTTCGCGATAGATTCCGTAAACCACAGCTTCCCGTCCGGGCCGGCCGTGATGCCAATCGGATTGCTTTCTTCTGTCGGAATTGGAAACTCGGTAATCGTTCCGTCGGGCGTAATGCGGCCGATCTGATTCGCATCGGTTTCGGTGAACCACAGATTCCCGTCGGGGCCTGCTGCTATGTCGGACAGGTTACTATCGGCGGGGACCGGGAATTCCGTCACTCTCCCGCTGACGTCGATCCGCCCGACCACACCGTACTCAGTGAACCACAGACTCCCGTCGGGCCCCGCTGTAATACTGTTGGTCAAGCTGCCGCTCGGCACACTGAACTCGTGGATGCTGCCGGCGAGGACGCCGCTGGGAATGATCCGCCCAATCACTCCGTCTTCCGCAAACCAGAGGTAGCCGTCCGGCCCGGCGGTGATGCTGCTGGCGGCGTTACCACTCTCGATGGGAAACACAACGACCGGCTCTGACAGCGCAGCGCCCGCTGCCTGTG
The DNA here is from genome assembly GCA_041497995.1 of Binatia bacterium. Lineage (GTDB taxonomy): Bacteria > Desulfobacterota > Binatia > HRBIN30 > HRBIN30 > DATKMS01. The sequence continues at coordinate 14,174 of JBGQHM010000047.1, forward strand.
GGTGCATGACCAGCGGCGCTAGCGCCAGCATCGGGAATCGCAGCAGCACGGTGCAGCAGCGTACGCGCATACGGCTACCTCCGGTGGAACGGTGCAATATGTTGGTACTGTGCGGCAGAATGGAAGAGACTGTCAAGAGATCCTTTTATGGATCCTGGAACGAGCGGCCGATTCAACGGATCGCCGAGCGGCGGGTTGACATCTCCCGCGGGTAGCAGGCATACCCCGAAGCGCTGGCGACATGAGCGCACGAGACAAAGTCGCTGCAAGCGCAGCGCTCGCAGTAGCGGATATCCCCGACGGAGCGCGTATCCTCCTGGGCGGTTTCGGTGTCATCCAGAGCTGGCCGATCAGCCTGATTACCGCCCTGCACCGCCGCGGCGTGCGCGGCCTGACGATCATCTGTAACACGCCGGGGGTCGGGCCGACGTCACCGCAGATCCTCGCCGAGAACCACCAGATCAAGAAGCTGATCGCTAGCTACGCCGCCTACCCGACGCGGCCCACGCCGGTCGAGGCAGCGATCAAAGCCGGAGAGATCGAGCTGGAGTTGGTGCCCCAAGGGACACTGATCGAACGCGTCCGCGCGGGGGGCGCCGGCTTGCCGGCGTTCTACACCCCCACCGGCGCTGGCACTGACGCTGCGAAAGGGAAGGAGGAGCGCGTCTTCGGCGGCCGCCGCTACGTCCTGGAGACCGCGATTCACGCTGACTTTGGATTGCTGCGCGCGGCCACGGCGGACCGTTACGGCAACGTCGTCTACCGCCGCGGCTCACGCAACTTCAACCCGCTGTTCGCCACGGGAGCGACGACGACCATCGTCGAAGTGGACCACATCGTCGAGCCTGGTGGGATCGATCCCGAAGCCGTGGTCACACCGCACATCTTCGTCGATCGCGTCGTGCAGAACGAACGCCCCCTCGATTTGCACGCCATTCGCGAGCTCTCACGTCGCTACGGCAAGCAATGGCGCCTCGAAGCCCGCGAGGCTGCCGGCGGTCCGCAGGGCCTGCCGCCGGAGCTGATGGCCCGCAAGGCCGCCGTGCTCCTGCAGCCCGGCGAGTACGTCAACCTCGGCCTCGGCATTCCGACACTGGTCTCCAACTTCATCGATCCGGAGCGCGACATCACCTTGCACTCCGAGAACGGCATGCTCGGTTTTGGCCCGCTGGTCGACACCGACAACGCCGACGTCGATCTCTACAACGCCAGCGGCCAGTTGGTCAGTCAGCTCCCCGGCGCGAGCTACTTTCACAGTTGCGACGCCTTCGCGATGGCGCGCAGCGGGCGTGTCAGCACCGTGATCCTCGGCGGCTTCCAGGTCTCCGAACACGGTGACTTGGCGAATTGGAATGTACCGCACACGGGGGTGGGTGGCATCGGCGGCGCGATGGATCTGGCTGCCGGCTCAGCCCGCATTTTGGTGGTGATGTTCCACCTCACACGCGACGGCGAACCGAAGCTGCTACGGCAATGCACCTATCCGCTCACGGCGATGCGCTGCGTATCCACCATCGTAACGGACCTGGCGGTGATTGATGTCGATCTCAACGGCTTCGTACTTCGCGAACTGGCGCCGGGGGTCAGCGTCGAGGACGTACGCGGGGCCACCGCTGCGCCGCTGCGGGTTCCCGACGCTGTTCGGGAAATGGAGTTTGGGTAAGGTTGATTGGGAGGGCGAGGCCCGTGCCGAGCCTGCCCGCCTCGCACCAAGGCTCCGCGGGAGCGCCGCCCTCAAGCGTCTAGCCGCCTCTCGGACTTGACAGCCCGGAGCGACCAACGGGAGCGGCCCAGAGAAATGACGCCGGCCGGGTTCATTGCCGGGTTAGGCTGCCACCTCGACAGTTGCGTAGAAGTTGACTTGCTTTGGCGTGCGACGTGGCCTCACCGCGCGCTGCCTCGGAGGTGGAACTCTGATTCCGTCCTCGCGCAGTCCGCGTAGATGCAGCTCGATGGCGCTTTCGATCCGCCGTAGAGCGACATCGATGGTCTTCCCCGTGGCTACGCAACCCAGAAGATCCGGAACGGAAGCGCCCCAATCGCTATCTACATCCTTGTCGATCCGCACCAGATACTGTCGCTTCATGATTTCTTCCCTCGTGCCAGTCCTGCCTGTCGCTTGATCGACGCCAGGGTCCCTTCGGCATGTCGTCTCCCGGATGCCCATTGATGGTGACCCTCCCGGCTTTGTGGTGTGCTTGTACTGGCGATGGCTACCGTCTGTGACGACTCTATACCATCCGTCCTCTTCGACCATACGGATCACATCTCGGACCTTCACGGAATCGCCATACCACTTCCCGCGCCCGCCTAGCCACAGAGCCGAACGTCAGAAGGTTTTTCCGCCATCCGGCCACACCGACGTCACGCGAGCGTGTTGCGCGCCGCGCAGCCGGATGGCGGAAAGGCCCCGTTGGACTGAACCGCTGACGACGCGGCGCAGCATGGTTGTCGCGGATAACTATTAGAAGGGAGATTCATTGCACCGCGTCATCGCGGTGAGCCCACGTATAGCGTGCATTCTTGAGACCCAAGCCGTTCGGCGGGCGGCGAGGGCACCAGGGCACGGATGCATCACTTGAGCGAATGTCGTATCCGCTCTCGGCGCGCAGCGGAGAGGCGAATACGATTGAGGAAGTTGACGAACGCACCAATTGCGCACGTCGAGGCCATCGCCCGAAGGACTTCGTAACGCGTCCGCGCCTTCGAACAGGGAGGCTGGCAGTCCTGTCTGATCCTACCGAATCCTCCGAACGCTCCCGCCGGGAAACGTGTCGCAGACGAAGACCCCGGCGGTATGTCGACCCTATACCCACGCTGTGGTACCGTCGTCCCCGCGATGGCCACCGAGATCCCCGAGGGCTGTGGCTGCCCACCGAGCGCACCGGCGGTGCCGGCGGTGAATGGCGTCCATCACGTCTTCCTGACGGTCAACGATCTGTCCCGCTCACGCGCATTCTACGCCGTCCTCATGCCACGCCTTGGGTATCCTGGCATCTGGGACTACGAGGGCGCGCCGAGTGTGGGGTTTCTCGGCGCCGGCGGCAGCTTCTGGATCAAGCAGGCTCTACCCGAATTCGCCAAAGACACATTCTCCAAGGATCGAGTCGGCCTCTGCGAAATCGCCTTCCGCGCCGAGAGTCGTGCGCAAGTCGATGCACTCGCTCGCGACCTGCCGAGCTGGGGCGCCACGATCCTCGATCCGCCACGCGAATACCCGCACTACGTTCCGGGTTACTACGCCGTTTTCTTCGCCGACCCCGACGGCATCAAGCTCGAGCTGGTGCACATCCCCGGGTGACGGCATCCCGCTCCACAAGCGCGTACGGCTCGCGACATTAGCTCGGCTCCGCCCGCAGCCAGTGCGTCTTATTTGACCTTGCCCCCGGAAATGCGATACGCGGCAAAGCCCAGTCTGTAAGGAGGATCTCCCAGCAATGCGCTTCTACGAGTTTGAGTCGAAGCGACTCTTTGGAAAGCACGGCATTCCGCTCCCGACAGGGTCGCGCGTCGCCCATACGCCCGAAGAGGCCGCGCAGATCAGTGACGGAATCAACGGGCCGGTGGTGCTCAAGTCGCAAGTGCTGACCGGCGGCCGCATGAAGGCCGGCGGTGTGCTCTTCGCCGAGACCCCGACTGAAGCCTCGCATGCGGCGCAAAAGATTCTCGCACTGACGATCAATGGGCACTCACCGCGCGGTGTGCTCGTCGAGGCGCGCGCGCCGGTGGCGCAGGAGTATTACATGGGCGTCACCTGGGACGGCGTCGCGCGGCTGCCGGTGATGATCTTCAGTGACATGGGCGGCATCGACATCGAAGAAGTCGCGGAGAAGCATCCCGACCACATCGGCAAACGTCACTTCTCGACTCTCCTGCCCTTCTCCGATTTCATGGCGAAGGAGTTGATCGCCTCGATCGGTGTGAGCGGCTCGGACCTGACGCGGCTGACGCACATTGCCGCCAATCTGGCGCGCATCTTCCACACTTACGGACTGACGCTCGCCGAGATCAACCCGCTCGCCCGCCTCGAAGGCGGCCGCTTCGTCTGCCTCGACGGGCACGTCGACATGGAAGACGATGCGCGCGAAAGCCAACGTACCATCCTGACAGAGCTCGGGATCGACCCGGAAGAGAAACGGCAAGCGCGTCCACCGACATCCTTCGAGATCAAAGGCGCTCAGGTCGATGCGGCCGACCCGCGTGGTGTGGCCGGCAACGTGGTTGAGTTCGATGGTGACCTCGGACTGGTGATCGGCGCCGGCGGCGGCTCCCTGACCTTGTTCGACGCCATCCGCAAGCACGGCGGTAAGCCGGCCAACTACTGCGAGATCGGCGGTAACCCCAGCGTCACCAAGACCTGCGAGCTGACGAAGCTCATCCTGTCGAAGCCGGGAGTGAAGAAGGTCGCCGTCATGATGAACGTCGTCTCCAACACCCGCGTCGACATTGTTGCGCGCGGTGTCATCAAGGGCGTCATTGAATCGGGCTTCAAACCCGCGGAGAAGATCGCCATCTTCCGCATCCCCGGCTCGTGGGAGACGGAAGGGTTCCAGATCCTCAAGCACTACGGCGTCGAGTACTGCGACCGCACGGTGTCGATGTACGAGGCGGCGGGGCGCGCCGTCGCCAAGATGAAGGGAGCCTGACGATGTCCATCCTCATTACCAAGGACACCACCTTCATCATCCAAGGCATTACCGGGCGTGAAGCGGTCAGCATGAGCCGCGAGTGTCTGGACTACGGCTCGAAGATCGTCGGCGGTGTCACGCCGGGTCGTGGCGGCCGCGACGTCTACGGCATCCCGGTGTACGACACGGTCAAGGAAGTCGCGAAGAAGACGCGCGTCGACGGTTCGGTCGTCGCCGTCCCGCCCGCGTTTACGCGCGACGCCGTCTTCGAGGCGCTCGAAGCGGGCGTGAAGATCATCGTCGTCGTCACGGAACGTATTCCCCGCTATGAAGTCGCGCAGATGGTCGAGCTGGCGCGACTGCGCGGTGCGCGCATCATCGGACCGAACTGTTTGGGTGTCCTTTCTCCGGATGAAGCAAAGATGGGCGGCCTCGGCGGTCGCGCCGTCGATGCGAAGAAGGCCTTCAAGAAGGGGCCGATCGGCGTCATGTCGCGCTCCGGTGGCATGACGACCGAGATGTGCAACACGCTCACCGCTGCAGGACTCGGCCAATCCACCGCCGTGTCGATCGGTGGCGACGCGATCATCGGCTCGACCTACGCCGACCTGATGCCGCTCTTCGAGGCCGACCAGGAAACCAAGGCGATCGTCATCTACTGCGAGCCGGGTGGCCGCATGGAGGCTGAGCTGGCGCAGTACGTCGTCGAGAAGAAGTCGCGCTTGCCGATCGTGGCCTTCATGGCGGGTCGCTTCATGGACGAAATGCCCGGCATGCGCTTCGGCCACGCCGGCACCATCGTCGAAGGCAAAGCCGACACCACGGCCGAGAAGATCGCCCGCCTCGAAGCCGCCGGCATCTCCATTGCCGAACGCATCGAGGACATTCCGGGGCTAGTGAAGAAGAGGTTGTCAGGTTGTTAGTTGCTAGGTTGCTAGTCGGAGGAGTTCGACCCTAACAACGCAACAACCAGCAACCTAGCAACCTAGGAGAAGCAATGGCCCTCTTCATTGAAGTCGAAGTGACCCCAGCCGCGGCCAAGGACGCCGAGATCGTCAAGAAGCTGGTGGAGGTGTGTCCGGTGAACATCTTCGCCGCGGCGACCGGTGGCGGCATCGAGATCGTCGACAAGCATCTTGACGAATGCACATTGTGCGAGCTGTGTCTCAACGCCGCGCCGCCTGGGGCGGTACGCGTGAAGAAGCTCTACGGAGAGAAGGGCGTCCTCGAACGACGCGCCTGAGGTCCGCGCTCAGGAAGGCTTCGGCCAGCGGACGACAGCTTCGGCTAAGGCTTGAGGCTGCTCCAAGCCGATCAAGTGGCCCGCGTTCTGGATCGTGACGACCTCAGCGTTGCGAATCTGCGCAGCGAACAAGTCGGCGTACGATGGCTTGACGAAGCGGTCGTGGCTGCCCCACACGATCAACGTCGGTGCTTGAATGCGCCACAGCCGGCGCTCGAGTCCGTTCTCTGGAATCGGGAAGAGGAACTTGGCGGCGGTGCGCGCGCCGCGCGCCATCGCAATCAGCGTCTCGACCTGTTCCGCGCTACGGTCGTCTTTGTCGCTCACCAGCTGGCTGAGCGCCAGCATCGCTTGCGCTGCCGGGCACGTGATGTCGTGGAACAGATACGGCACCATTTCGTGGCCCATCATGCCGAACATGTCGACGACCGGGGCGTCGTCGCGCCACAGACCAACCGGTGCCGCCAGCGCGAGCCGGCCGATCTTGTCGGGGCGTAGCGCGGCCATCTCCGCGGCGATCCAGCCGCCCATCGACTCGCCGAGCACCAGCGGGCGGTCCAAGTGCAGCGCTTCCATGACATCGAAGCAATGTAGGAACAAGTCGAGCTGGTCGTCGAGATACTCCAGCCCTGTGGACCGGCCGAATCCGGGCAGCAGCGGAGCGTACACATGAAAGCTTCGCGCCAGCAGCGGCAGGACGCCTTCCCACGCCGGTACGCCACCGGCGCCGTGCAGGAAGAGCAGCGGTTGTCCGTCGCCAGCCTCGAGGACTTCGATGCTCGGCCTGCCGGCGCCCAGCGCGAGCAGACGGATTCGGGGTGTCACGGGCGCACCTCCGGACCGTTTGGTGCGGCGGCTCGCCCCGCGACGCGCGGGGCATCTGCCGTACCGCTTCCCGGTGTGGCGCGCTTCTCCGCCGGCAGAGCACGTGGCCACCAACGATCCTCAAACTCATTCCAGAGCGGCCGCAGCGCCGGCAGCACCTGCGTCGCGCACAGGTAGGTCGAGCGGTTGGTCAGCTCGCTCGGTGCCGAGCCGATGTGCAGGCCGAACAGCAGGTGGCCGACGCGCAGCGACTTGGCCAGCTCCTCCAGCTGTTGGCGCACCGTCGCCGGAGAGCCGGCGACGATGTAGCGTTGCTCGACCAGCTCCTTCCACGTCTTATTCATTCCCATGTTGCCGGTGGTGTTGCCGATCTGCGCCACGACGCCGGCACGCAGCGACGCTTCGCTGCGATAGCCGGGGGCCTCTGCCATCCCGGGATACAGATGGACGCACTTGTTGAAGAAGTAGTCGACGTGCGGCCACCACTCGCGCTCGCACGCCGCATCGGTGTCGCTGATGCAGACCTGCTGGAAGAAGGCCGCGCTGTAGGGATTAGCTTCCTTGCCGCGCTGCGCGCAGTGCTCCCAGTAGCCCTCCATCATTTTCTGCGCGCGCTTGTAGCCACTGAACGAGAGGTAGCTGTAGTTGTAGTCGTGATCGAGGCACCAGTCCCAGGTCTCGAGCGATCCGAGGCCCGGCACCCACACCGGCGGATGCGGCTGCTGAATGGGGCGCGGCCATAGATTCACGTAACGCAGCTTGGTGTACTTGCCGTTCCACGGGAAGGGCTCGCGCTCTGCCCAGGCCTTGATGATGAGGTCGTGCCCCTCGCGATACTTGTCGCGCACCGTCGCCGGGTTCTGGCCGTAGCAATAGTTGATGTCCATCGACGTACCGACCGGGAAGCCGGCGATCAGCCGCCCGCCCGAGATGACGTCGAGCATCGCCATCTCTTCGGCAACCCGTGTCGGCGGATTGTAGAGCACGATGGAGTTGCCCAGCACGAGCAGCATGGCGCGTGAGGTGCGCCGCGCCAGCGCCGCCGCCATGAGGTTGGGCGAGGGCATCATGCCGTAAGCGTTCTGATGATGCTCGTTGACCCCGACGGCATCAAAGCCTACCTGATCAGCGTACTCGAGCATGTCCAGGTACTCGTTGTAGAGTCCATGCCCGCGCTCCGGATCGTAGAGCCGGTTGGGCACATCGACCCAGACACCGTGGTAGCGCTCACGAAAGTCCGCCGGCAGCCAGCGGTACGGCATGAGATGGAACCATGAAAATTTCATCGCGCCCTCCTGGATGGAACGGCTGCATTTGATCCTATTCGCTCGCAAGCCGTCAACCCGACAGAACCCTTCGTCTGAGAGTGATGGAAAAGTGAAGAGTGTGGCAAAATGCCCTCGCTTGGCCGGCACATACAGGTGCAGGCAAGAGTCGTGGGCAGCCGCTAATGGAACGACAGCGTCGCATCCAGCTTCTCGAAGCCGATTGGAAGGACATCGGCGTCCGACTCACGGCGTATGCGGCCTGGAAGAGCCGAAACCTGCAGTGGCGCAGCGGCCACGCCGGCACCTTGGCGGCTGGCAAGACGGCCGAGGACCTTGCCGCGGACGCGATCTTGAAGGTCATCGAGGGCACGCGTGCCTGGGACCCCGCTCGCGCCCCTCTTCTGACCTACCTGCAACGCGTGGTCGACAGTCTGGTGAACCACCTGGCGGAATCCGCTGACAATCGTCTGCAGACGCCGCGGAGATGGGACCGCATCGATGCCTGGCCAGACCCGGGTCACGAGTCATCTGGGGAAGATGCTGACGGCAAGATCGAACTCCTGCGTTCTACCCTGCTCACTCAACGCGAGGGCGCGCTGATCGAGGTACTCGATGCGATTCGCCTGCACTGCGATCCAACCCCGCAGGCGGTGGCAGCACATCTTGGTACGACGGTCGGCGACATTAACAACCGACTGAAGCGCCTGCGCCGCCTGGCGCAGCGCATCGTGAAGCAGCCGGCGGCTCGTGCAGAAATGGGATGACGATGACACACCTTCCACCCGATGACCGTCGCCGCACCGATGGCGACCGAGAGCTCCGTACGCTGGCGCAGTTGTTCGACGCAGTTGCGCCCACTGGCCGCGCGGAGGCAGAGGAGGAGTTGCTGGACACAGGCCTCGATCCTCAAGGGATCGGCGAGCGACTCGATCGTCTAGCGAACCGTGCGTTGGCAGGTTTGGCCAGCGACGGGGACGACGCGGTCCCCGTCGCACAGCCCGCGCATGCGCGCATCCGCCCGCTGCATCTCTTGGCGACGGCAGCCATGGTACTGTTGGCGCTGGCTGGGCTGCTCCTGTTGCGCGGCCGCGCGCCGGAGACGATTCCACCTCGCGCCGCGAGCGATTCTGTCAGCGGCAGCCGAGGCGAGCCGGAGCACCATGCCCTCCGCGAGCCGTCGATGGCAGATCTCAACGACGAGGGTTCTAACGCAGGACGACCTGCTACCGGCGCCCCGAAGGCGCAACAGGAATCGATTCGGCCGCCTCGCGAGCGGCATGACGGAGAGACCGAAGCAGCCGCGCCATCGGCTGTGCCCCCTGCGGTCGAAGGCGCCGCCATGGTGAACGCGGCTCAAGGCTTGGTTGATGCGGTGGTACAGACCGCCAGAAGCTTTCACGACACAACCCAACAGCTGCGAATGACCGTCGTCCAGGCCGAGACCCAGCAGGTTACGCGCCTCCAACTGCAGACAAAGATCTTCGACGGCGGCGCTCTCAAGGTGGCGATCCATTTCTTACCACCTCCCGACAAGGGGGTTGCGGCACTGCTCCTCGAATGGGCCGCCGACAACGCACCGTCAGGAGTGCCGTTCAACGCTTGGTCGTACATACCGAGCCTGAAGAGGGTGCGCAGGTTGACATACGCTTCGTGCACACTCACCGCGGATCTCACTTGCCTGGATCTGCTGCTCCCGCGTGAGTTCCTGCCCTGGGCCGTTGCCAATTGGAGCGCGCGGCCCTTAGAGGAGGCGCCCGACGCTGTTGTTATCGATCTAGTGCCTCGGCCGAACGGCCCGCGTCTGCAGCTACCCGACTATCAGAGGCTGCGCATCCGCGTGCAGCCGACCAACGCAACGTTGCGTGAAGTGGAGTTCTTTGATCAGCGGGACGCGCCGGCGAAGACACTGCTCCTCAGCAACTTTCGCAGCATTGACGGCGTCCCGGTCGCGCATCGGCTGGAGATGGTCGACCTGCAGACGGGCAGTCGGACGCTGCTCGAAGTGGTCGCGTTCCACCACGATGAGAACCTTGCCGACGACCTGTTCACCATCCATGAAATGATCGACTCATCGCACTGAGCGCTGCCGCCCTTCAGTTCCCTCTATTGTCTCGTCCGCGCCGGTCGGTCTCGCGCGCCATTTGATCGAGGAGACAGACTTGCTAGTGTCAACCTCAGCATCTGACGCAGCTGGCAGACGCCGATCGAAGGAGAAGACCCGATGTCCGAGCAGAAAATCCGCGCTGACCTCGACCTCTGGCGCACCCTTGCAACCAAGGACCGCAAAGGCGCAGATCCGGACGGGCTCGTGTGGCACACGCCCGAGGGCATCGACGTCAAGCCGCTCTACACCAATGCCGATGTCGCCGACCTCGACTTCATCGACACCACTCCAGGCACCTTCCCCTTCCTGCGCGGACCGCGCGCCACCATGTACGCCGGGCAACCGTGGACGATTCGCCAGTACGCCGGCTTTTCCACCGCCGAAGAGTCGAACGCCTTCTATCGCGCCAACCTCGCTGCCGGGCAGATGGGTCTCTCAGTCGCCTTCGACCTCGCCACACACCGCGGCTACGACAGCGATCATCCCCGGGTCGTTGGTGATGTCGGCAAAGCCGGCGTGGCCATCGACTCCGTCGAGGACATGAAGATCCTCTTCGACGGCGTGCCGCTCGACAAGATGTCGGTGTCGATGACCATGAACGGTGCGGTGCTGCCCGTGCTTGCGAACTTCATCGTCGCCGGCGAAGAGCAAGGCGTGCCGCGCGCCAAGCTCACGGGGACGATCCAGAACGACATCCTCAAGGAGTTCATGGTCCGCAACACGTACATCTATCCGCCCAAGCCATCGATGCGAATTGTCGCCGACATCATCGAGTACACCACCAAGGAGATGCCGAAGTTCAACTCGATCTCGATCTCCGGCTACCACATGCAGGAAGCCGGCGCGACGTGCGACCTCGAGCTGGCGTTCACCATCGCCGACGGGCTCGAGTATGTCCGCGCCGCGCTGTCGAAGGGACTCGACATCGACGCCTTCGCGGGGCGCCTCTCCTTCTTCTTCGCCATCGGCATGAACTTCTACATGGAGGTCGCGAAGCTGCGCGCGGCGCGGCTGCTGTGGGCGACGTTGACGAAGAAACACTTCAATCCGAAGCAGCAAAGCTCGCTCATGTTGCGCACGCACTGCCAAACCTCCGGCGCGAGCCTGACGGAGCAGGACCCGTACAACAACATCATCCGCACGACGGTGGAAGCGATGGCCGCGGTCTTCGGCGGGACGCAGAGTCTGCACACCAACTCCTTCGATGAGGCGATCGCCCTGCCCACCGATGCATCGGCCCGCGTGGCGCGCAACACGCAACTCATCTTGCAGCTGGAAACCGGCATCCCGAAAGTCGTCGATCCGTGGGCCGGCTCCTACTTCATGGAGTCGCTCACCCACGCGCTGGCGCGCAAAGCGCTGGGCATCGTTGAAGAGGTTGAGGCGATGGGTGGCATGACCAAGGCCATCGAAGCCGGTATGCCGAAGCTGCGCATCGAGGAGACGGCGGCGCGCCGCCAGGCACGCATCGACCGCGGCGAAGACATCATCGTCGGCGTCAACAAGTTCCAGCTGTCGGAGGAACCGGAGATCGACACCCGCGAGATCGACAACACCGCGGTGCGCGAATCGCAGGTCGCACGATTGAAGCGCATCCGTGAGACGCGCGACGCCGCGAAGGTGCGCGCCACGCTCGAGGCGCTCACGCGCAGCGCCGAGACCGGTCAAGGCAATGTGCTCGAGCTGGCTATCGACGCGTCGCGGGCACGTGCGTCGGTCGGAGAAATCTCCGACGCGCTCGAAAAGGTTTGGAGCCGCTACCATGCACAGGTCCGCTCGATCTCAGGAGTGTACGGCAGCCAGTACGCCGACGACGCGGACTGGACGGCGCTGCATCACGAGGTCGAACGATTCGCCGCCGCGCACGGACGGCGCCCGCGCATTCTCGTGGCAAAGATCGGGCAGGACGGTCACGACCGCGGCGCCAAGGTGATTGCCACGGCCTTCGCCGACCTCGGCTTCGACGTTGACGTGGGTACGCTCTTCCAAACGCCCGAGGAAGTGGCGCGGCAGGCGGTGGAGAACGACGTTCACGTCGTCGGCATCTCCACCCAATCGGGCGGTCACAAGACGCTGGTGCCGCAACTGATCAAGGAGCTGCAGAAGCTCGGCGCCACCGACATCATCGTCACCGCCGGCGGCATCATCCCTTCAAAGGACTACGCCTTCATGGAGAAGGCGGGTGTCAAAGCTATCTTCGGCCCCGGCACGCAGATCCCCAAGGCGGCCCGGCGCGTCCTGGCCCTCATCGAAGAAACTCAGGAAGCCGCCGCACGCGCGGCAAGCGCCTAGCTCACGCCTCACCTGATCGATGCGCACACCACTTCAAGCTTCTCAGGCTCTGGTGGCGCGGGGCGGCCGGGCCCCGCGGGAGGGGCCCGCCCGCCCCGGGGCCCCCCCCCCCCCCCGCCCGAGGGGCCCCCAGCCACCCCG
>JBGQHM010000048.1:0-26489 GCA_041497995.1 Binatia bacterium
ACCGGCACCGCCAACGCCGTGGTGGTGCCCGATATGTTCCAGCGCTACCGTTCGGTGATTCACACCGCTGCGCTGCTGTACATCGAGGGCCCGCTGCAGAAAGTAACGACGGGTGTCGGGAAGAAAGATGCTGGTCCCCCACACCCTACCCCCGACACCCATCATCCAGTCATCCACGTGCGTGCCAGACGGATGCACGCGTTGGCGCTCCCGCAGCAGCCGCTCGATCTCACCGGTAGCGGCTACCGCATGCGTGTGACACCGACCGATCCCACCCCCGAACCCCCTGCTCAGCTTCCCAAGTCACACGACTTCCGATGACATGGTTCTTGGAAGACGGTACGCTTTCGCTCTCGCCTGCGGCCAACGAAATTACGGCTGTCCAAATCGCGGGGGTTCGAGCGTCATAGTGCTAGCGGAGCATGGTGCCCGCCCACAACCCATGAAGGAGACTCCCAATGCAATACATTCTGATGACCTATGTGAACGATGCGGGTTGGTCCAAGCTGACGAAGGCCGAGCAGAAACAGGGGGTGGCGGCGTATATGGCGTACTCGGAGGCACTGACGAAGGCGGGCGTCCTCACGGGCAGCAACCGCCTCCAAGGGAGCTCGGCAGCGACGACCGTGCGGGTCGTGAATGGCAAGTCGCAGGTGCTGGATGGCCCCTATGCGGACTCGAAGGAGCAGTTGGGTGGCTACTTCATCATCGACGTGGCCGATCTCGATGCCGCAATCTCGTGGGCAGCCCGCTGCCCGGCCGCAGGTCACGGTGTCGTCGAGGTGCGTCCACTCTGGGCCACGCCGGAGTGAGCTGCGCCCTGATCAGCCCAGAGGCGGAAAGCAGAAGCGGAGAAGAATGATGTGGAGACTAGTTGTCTTTAATCAGCTGACGCTGGACGGTTACTTTGCAGATGTGAACGGCGACATCAGCTGGGCCCACAAGGATGCCCAGGATGCGGGGTAGCTTGCGATCTGGGACGAGCAGGATCATGCTGCGCGCGATGGCCTTCGCCATCGAACGGAGGCAGTCATGGGCGACAAATCTCCAAAGTCGAAGCAACGCGACCTGAATCAAAAGAACGTTGCGAACCAGCAGTCCAAGAACCAGAAGGACAAGCGGCAGCAAGCGCAGGCATGGGTTCCAAGTAAACCGAAGAAGTAACGCGCCGATTCGGGGCAGCCCGGGAGTTACACGCCGGCGTCGTTGAGGAGCTGCTGCAGCACCATCTCCGCGGCAAACTCCTGCTCTGCAAGCGCACGTGCTGCGTCGCATTGGCGACGATAGGCGCTCTCGATAGACGCGATTGCTTCGGCCGCTTCACCGATCGTGCTAAACGCGAATAGCCCTTCGCCAGTTGGATAGTGCGCGCGGAAACCGGTGTCCTGCACCACCACCGGCTTGCCCAGCGCCAGGTAGGCGGCGCTGCGCGTGCTGAACCAACCGCTGCGTGAGGCGACGTAGGCGTTCTTGGCGATGCTCCACTCGGCGCGCGAGCTGCGCAGGTAGGCGTGGTACGCGTCGAGGGTGCGTGATTTCTCGTAGGCGTCGACGAGATGCCAGCCGCGACGCTGCAGGTCGTCGCGCGGTGCGGTGCCGGAGAGGGCGACCTCCAAGTGGACGCCGGTATGCGACGGTAGATCAATGAACCTCGCGAACTCGACGTCCTTCCCGCCGTAGGTGACGCCCGCGAGGTTGGGGAGAGTGACGTCGGTCTTCCACGACATCACCGTGGTGTACGCGCGCGCCGTCGGATCGAAGGTGAACGGCCAGTCGTCCAGCACGATGGGCTGGCGCGTCGGCAGCCAGCGCAGTCCGCTGTGCGGGATGGCGCAGCTCGGGTCGTTGATGTTCTCGGCGAAGGTGAAGAAGCAATGGTGCGCCCGAATCAGGCCGACTGAATAGGCTTGGTCCGCTGTCGCTGTCCCGTGCTCGACGGCGAGCAGCTTCGCTTGGCTGTAGCACGGGTCGCTGTCGAGGTAAGCGATGCGCCGCGCGCCGCGGTATTCGTCGCGCAGCCAGCAGGCGCCGGAGACGTTGAGGAAGAGGTCGGCTGCGCTGCAGAAGCGTTCGACCTCGGCGAGCGAAGCGCCGTGATACGTGCCGTCGGGAGCGCGCAGCGCCCAGCGCGTGCGCATCGTCTCATCGGCGCGGCTCAAGGTGTCGGCGAGGTAGGCGACGTTGAAGCCGACATCATCGGTGAAGGTGCCGGCACGCGGGTCATACAACCACTGGCCGGTATCTTCGAGGTAGAACACCTCGTGGCCGAGGCGGCGGAAACCGCTGACGTAGGCAAGGTAGTCCCAGGCGACCCCACCGAGCGGGTAGGTGGCGATCAGTCCGGTGACGACGATCTTCATCGCGCCCGCAGGAGTTGGATGGGCCGCTCGCCCCCCGGCTCGTCAGCTTGGGGGGCGAATTGGCGAGCGTACAGCTGATGGAAGAAGCCGCGACGCTGCAGCAGCTCGTCGTACGTGCCGCGCTCGATGATTGTGCCGTTCTGGATCACCAATATCTGCGTGGCGCGCCGCACGGTGCTCAAGCGGTGCGCGATCACGAAGGTTGTGCGGCCACGCATCACCTGCTCGATCGCCTCCATGATGGCCGCCTCGGTTCCCGTGTCGACCGACGACGTGGGCTCGTCGAGGATCAGGATCGGGGCGTCGCGCAGCAAGGCGCGCGCGATCGTGATGCGCTGGCGTTCGCCTTCCGACAACGTGGCTCCCAGCTCGGCGATCACCGTGTCGTATCCCTGCGGCAAGCGCCGAATGAACCCGTCGGCTTGCGCCATCTGCGCGGCGCGTTGGATCTCTTCGATCGTAGCCGAGGGGCGGCCATAGGCGATGTTCTCGCGAATGCTGAGAGGGAAGACCATGGGCGGCTGCAGCACCATGCTGATCTGCGCGCGCAGGGCCGCGAGCTTCAGCGTGCGCACGTCGGTGTCGTCGATCAATACCTGCCCGCGGGCCGGATCGTAGAAGCGCGGAACCAGACTGACCAACGTGCTCTTGCCGGCGCCGGTGGGGCCGACGATGGCGATCACCTCACCCGGCTGCGCCTCGATGCTGATGCCGTGCAGCGTCTCGCGCTCGGGTGAGTAGCCGAACGACACGTCGACGAAGCGCACGTGGCCGCGCGGCGGCGTGCGGAAGTCGTGCTTGCCGTCGGGTACCGTCTGCTCGGCGTCGAGCACCTCGGTGACGCGTTCCATGCCGGCTTTCGCGCCCTGCACGGTGCCGTACGTCTGAATCATCGAGTTGATCGGCGCGTACAGCGAAGCCAGGTAGCTGATGAACACGACCATGTCGCCGATCGTCAGTAGGTGGCTCCACACGTGCTGCGCGCCGACCCACAGCACGGCGGCTGTGCCGAGCGCCAGCACGAGATTGGTGCCGGCGCCGAAGGCGGTCTGCAGCGTGTACAGCCGCAGGTTGCTGCGCAAGCTCGCGGTGCTCTGGCTGACGAAGGCACGGTGTTCCTCCTCTTCCTTGGAGAACGCTTGCACCACCTTGATGGCCGACATGCCGCGCTGCACCATCTGATAGACGGCACTCTCACTCTGACGCGCCTCATGCGCCAAGTCGGTGATGCGGCGGTTCAGCAGCATGATGGCGAGAAAGAGGAACGGGCAGACCGCCAACGCGACGAGCGTGAGAAACCAGTCGAGGCGCACCATGACGATGAACATACCGCCCAGCAACAGGACGGCGGCAAGCACCGGGAAGATGCCGTTCATAGCCAGCGTCTGTATGGCGTAGGTGTCGCCGGTGACCCGATAGATCAGATCGCCGACCGCGGCGCGCGAGTGGAAGGAGAGCGACAAACGCTGCAGGTGTTGGTACACGCGGCTGCGCAGGTCGTTCACCATCCCTTGGCCGATCGAGATGGTCGTGAAGTTGTTGATGACGCTCACTAGGCCCGACGCCCCGTAGATGGCGATGAGG
Organism: Binatia bacterium; assembly: GCA_041497995.1. Taxonomy (GTDB): domain Bacteria; phylum Desulfobacterota; class Binatia; order HRBIN30; family HRBIN30; genus DATKMS01. The sequence goes on from JBGQHM010000048.1 coordinate 3,945, forward strand.
CCCACTGTCGCTGCCGCGAGCAGTGCGGGCGGACTCAACCCGGCCAGCAACGGCCACGGCGCCGGCGTGCGCGGTAGCACATAGTCGATCACCAGCTTCAACGGCCACGGCTTGAGGATCTCGAGAAAACTGATGACCACTACTTGCAGAATGGCGAAGACGAACGCGCCGCGATACGGACGTAGATACCGAGCAACTTGCAGAAGGAGGCTCATGCAGGACGCGGAAGGCGCTGAGCGAACGTGGCCGCGCTCACTTCTTCCCGTTCTGCACGGCGGTCAGCTCGATCTGCTTCGCGACGACCTCGAGCACGTGGTACATCGTCTGTCCCAGGCGGAAGTTGTCGACGCCCACGACGAGCAGGCTCAGCACGCCGAGCAGGAGTGCGACGGCCTCGATCTCCCACAGGCCGGAGACCCAGCCGATGCCGGCGATGGCGGCGAGGCCGAACACCGAGGCGCGCGCCAGCCACGACTCGCGCACGCGGCAGCGAATCCGGAAGAAGCGTTTGCTGCCACCGTGATTCTCAACGGCGAGCTTGACGTCGGCCTTCGACCAGATGCCGCGGTAGATGGTGACGTCGCGGTCGTTCCATCCCTGGTCGATGGCGATCAGAAATTTGCGCGGCAGCAAGAACTCCATCAGCGCGTGGAGCAGATTCTCCTTCTCGAACCCACGATCCGACCAGTACGAGAGGAAGAACTGACGCTTGCGCAATTGCAGGCGCGGCCGCTGGCCGGGCTCTTCGAATTTAATGCGTGCAACGTTCGTGGCACCCTGGATGCGGTGCGAGTAGCGCTGCAAGCTGCGGAGCAAGGGCCCGAGGTAAATGAGCGCCGTGATCAACAAGCGGCTGCGGAGGCCGTCGTAGCGCGGGTCGACCTTGGCGCGCCACGCCCGCGCAGCGGCCCATACGATGGCGGTGAGGAGTGGGATGCTGGCAAGGAACTCGTGCCGCCCGGCGATGGCGGCACCGATCAGCAGGACAAGACTGAAGAGATTCCACTCGAGCGTGAACGGGAGATACGAGAGCAGCGACGACGACGGTTCGTACAGCGTCTGGAACAAGCCGCGGCCGAAGACGCCGTGGTAGATGATCGGACGCCGCGAGAACAGCGACATGCCAAGGTCGCCGTAGATGCGGCCGATCCATTGCGATTGTCCGAGCATGTTGAAGCGGAACGGATGCTTGAAGTAGAGCTGCGCCTCGGCCTTGCCGTAGCCCATCTGCTGCTTGAGATAGGCCTTGATGGTGTTGCGGCGAAAGTGCCAGACCATGGCCGCCGGGCTGAAGCCGATGGCGTGCCCGTGGTTCTGCAAGCGCCAGCACAGGTCAACGTCGTCGCCGGCGGCGCGGTGGATCGGATCGAAGCCGCCGATCTCCTGGAGAGTGGTTTTCAGGAACGCCATGTTGCAACCCGGAATGTGCTCGGCCACCTCGTCGTCGATGAGTACGTGCGCCGGCCCGCCGGGCGAGGCGGCTACGCAGGCAGCGGTGCGCGACTCTTCCGGCGGCGGTAGATTGGGGCCACCAACAGCGACGAAGCCGCCGTGCACGAACTTGAAAGCGAGGTACGTCAGCCAGTCCGGATCGACGACGCAGTCGGAATCGGTGTACGCGATGATTTCGCCAGAAGCGTTCTCGTAACCGACATTGCGTGCCACACTGAGCCCCTTGTTCTCCTGCGAGAAGATCCGCACTTCGGGGTAACGCTGCGAGATCTCCAGCGTGCGGTCGGTGGAGCCGTCGTTGACGACGACGACCTCGTAGGTCGGGTAGCGCAGGGTACGCAACGACGCCAGGCACGCGTCCATCGTACGCTCGGCGTTGAAGGCGCAAATCACCACGGAAATGCCCGGCGCGCGATCGAGCGGCGGCGGCAGCTGGCCGAGATAGAGCTTCTGCACCGCGTGATACGACGGCTTCTTATGTCGCTCGCGATCCACCAGCCCAAACGCCCAGTCGTCCATCTGGAAGCCGCCGGTGAACCAGTCGTCGGTCCACGAGAAGATCACCGTGCCCGCGACGCCGGACTCATACGCCGCGCGCACCTGCCATGACAGGATCTGCGCCTGCTCGGTGGCGCCTTCGCGGATGGAGTCGATGCCGAACTCGGTGAGCACGAGCGGCTTGTCCTTGGCGAGGTTCTGGAGCCGGGAGAGATAACGGCGAAAGTCGTGCTCGCGGTGCAGGTAGACATTGAATGAGATGAAGTCGAGGAAATCGAGGTCGAGGTACTCGGTGGTCGGGAAGTTGGCGTAGCTCACAAGGACGTCGGGCACGATGCGCTTCACGATGGCGAACAGCTCGCGCAGGAAGGCGCGCACACGCTCCGGCTGGTGCCAGCGCACGACATCGGGTGGAATCTCGTTGCCGATGAGGAAGGCGAAGACCGCGGGGTGTTGCTTGCATGCGTCGACGCCGGCCGTGACCTGCTTGCGAATGTCCTCGGCCACACCAGGGTCGTCGAGGAAGCACACGTGTTGCGTCCACGGCAGGCCAACGAGCACGCCGAGATCGTATTCTTCCGCTAGGTCGAGCAGCCATTCGGGTGGCGGGGTGAAGGTGCGGAAGCAATTGACCCCGAGGTCGCGCATCAACGCGAAGTCGCGGCGTGCCATGTCGCGTTCCGGGAACTGATCGCCATGCGACCCGACGGCAAAGGGGCCGTACGAGACGCCGCGGAGGAACAGCTTGTCCGTGCCACGGAACAGAAACTTGCCGCTGGCGCGCGGACGTGTGCTGCCTTCGTCCGCCTCGACTCGTCGTTCCACCAATGCTGCTGCCGTTCCACGCGCCATATCGTTTTACGCACCTGCCGAGCGCACTGGCACCGCCACCTGGCGGCCGCCGCGCCGGCTGCTTGCTGGCTAGTTATTCTGTGCTAATCCCCGAAAACGACCGACTGTCGCCAGGCCCGAGTCATGGAGTGGTGCAGTTATGTAGCACCCGTCCGGGGGAATGCAAAGACGGTTGTGTCTGAGGCCAAGCGCGGCCCGGGCGGCCTGTGCGTCGAGCAGGTCAGCGAGGCGCCTTAAAGCGGAGTCTGATGGCTGAGTGTAAGCAGCGGCACGCCATGCCGAGCGCGCCGCTGCCTGAAAGGAGTAGGCCAGGATGATGGGGCGCTACATGCGCCCCATCGAGCCCAATTAGATAGAGACGGTCACGGGGTAGGGAGCGGGGTCGGTGTTGGTGTTCGGAGGGGCAGCCCGCAGTCGATCTTGCAACCCAGGACGGATTGGGCACAGCTCTGCCGCGCCGCCCTAAAGGTATCTCTGCAATCGTGCAAGCACTGCGTCAGGGCATGAGCTGCGGCGTCACAACCCCCGCCTTGGTCGGTTACTCCATCTTGACCTCCCTGGTCCGACACGCCGTCGCCACCTCCATCACACGCCTCGACCGCGGCACGCTCTGGGGCGCAAGTTTGCGCGTAGCAGGCCTTCCGATCAGTGGTTCCTGCCTTGTTGCAGTCGCGACGGGAGTGTTGACATGCGCTGACGCACGCACCCTTGCCCATGCCGCCCGGGTTGGTGCTGCCGCCATCGTCCGTGGACGGTGTGCCCTTTGGACCCTTGCCGCCCGGATTGGTGCCGCCGCCATCATCCGTGGACGGCGTACCCTTTGGACCCTTGCCAGGCGGGGGGCCATGTCCATTACCTGGATCGGCACTTGCCGCTCCCCATAACAACCCTATCGCCGCCAACCCGACGACGATGCCGCTCGCTCTTTTGTGTTTCATCGCGCACATTCTCCTCTTGAGTTGATTCGATCGCTCCGGTCTGCGGCAAAGCATACACCAGCCCGCCGCCTCGGAAAGGACAAAAGTGAAAAGTTGAGTTTTGGCGGGCTGTGTCACGAACCGTTGTCACTCTCGACCAATATCTCCACATAAGTGACACCTGCTTGGTGCTCAGGTTCTCGCTGTGGGTCGCAAGCCCGATGCGCCGTGCACCGCATACCAGAACGCAGCATCCGGACGGCTCGCAGGTCTCAAAGGCTTCAGCCCGCTGGCCCCTTGGGGGGACATGGGCGACGTTCTCGGCGTGCCCGCGAAGGCAAGGCGTCGCCTTCGGGTGGAAGGGGTGAATTGGGGGTTAGCTGGTGCAGCGGTTGCCCCCGGAGTGGCATGCGCTGTTCCGACCTCCGTCGCCGGGGATGCGTACCATGACAGCGCAATCACCATCAACGAGATCCTCACTGCGGTGAACGCGGCCCTCAAAGGGCGAATTGCCCCGCGCCGCTGGAGGTTTCGGGAGCCAGCGATCGGGATAGGCTGCTCGTCCTCCTGCCGACCCCTGCGCCCCGATCTCCATATCATACGCCGCCGAAACATCTCGCCGCCAAGGTCCGGCAGTCGATCGCCAACCGACTTGACAACCCGTGGTATAATCCGCACCCTTCTATGCCCCCGGTAGCCCAACGGAGGTTGAGTCGTTATGAACGAAGATATCATCCTCGAAGAGGAAGCGATTGCCGACGAACGAGCCGCCGACGCCACGCGCTTGGGTGCGGCGATTCTGCACCAGCCGATTCGTGCCCTTGTGACGTTGAAGCCTGCCGTGTGTGTCGCGCGGAGTACCACGGTCCGCGTTGCGATCGAGCGGATGAATCAGAACGGGACCGGCTGCGTGCTTGTGGAGGAGGCCCGACGCCTCGTCGGCATCTTCACCGAACGCGACGTGCTCACGAAGATCATTGGGTCGGCTGTGGACATCGATCGCACGACAGTGGAGCGAGTGATGACCCGCGACCCTGAGTGCCTCAGCCCGGATGACCGGTGCGCGTATGCGCTCAACAAGATGAGCGTCGGCGGCTTCCGCCACATTCCATTGCTGGATGACGACAGCCGCCCCGTTGGCGTCGTCTCGATGCGCAACGTGGTTGACTACATTGCCGATCTGCTGCAGACGGAGGTGATGAACCTGCCGCCGGAGCCGCGCAACATCGCACGCGCCCGCGAGGGCGCATAGTCATTTCACGTCTTCGACGCTCCCATCAGCGACGTGGACGCGCTTCAACACGCGCGTTTCGGGAAAGATCCACGCCTGCCCGGCGTCGGCGGTTGCTGCCACCACCAGGACGTTTTCCGCGTCGGTCCACGTCAGGTAACTGAGGTCCGCCTGCGGAACGTCGATTGGGTGGACCCGCTGGTCGCTCAGGTTCATGAGGTAGAGCTGGCGCCGGTTGTTGGGATAGTCCAGCGCGGGTGCGGCGGTAAACGCGAGCTCGGTGCCGTTCGGCGAGACGACCAGATCGGTGATTGCCGCGGCAGACGTTGCCAACGTCTGCACGGCCTCCGTGCCGAAAGGTATCTGCCAAATCTGCCAGTCCCACTCCCCGCCGACGATCGCATACAAGCGCGCCCCGTCCGGAGACCAGCGCGGCACCATCCGGTCGCGGTCGTGTGACAGTACGAGGCGATCGTCCGTGCCGTCCTGAGAGACGACGCGCAGCTCTTCCCGGCCACCGCGCGCGGCGGTGTAGAGCAGTTGGTGGCCATCGGGGGAGGGGAGCGGCGCGTCGAGCGCCTCGCCGCAGCGCTGCACGACGGTGACTTCGGAGCCGTCGGTGCGCAGCCGGATGATGCGATCGCCGCGCGCGAAGACGATTGTCCCGTCAGGTCCGCCCACTGGCGCGTTGCCATAGCCGAGAGTGCGTTGGGCGCCGTCGCTCGCCAGGGTCACGATGGCGGGGAACGTGTTGTCAGCCGTCAAGTGACTGACGACGATCCGTGCCCCGTCGGGAGACCACATGGGCGGCGTGGCGAGACCGCGCGTCAGATCCCATGTGTGCAGGCTCCTACCGTTGCTGTGGACGTTGGAGACGGCGGCGCGGACCCAGGGGAATGCCTCGCCACTTGCGATGGCCAATCCGCTGCGCGGTGAGCTGGCGATGTACACGGGATCATTGCGCCGAGGGTACCGGTTGTTTTCGCGTTGCACATCCGCCCAGTCCAATTGCGGATCGAGTACCGCGTACTCGGTATCGGACTCCAGCGCGACCTTCTCGCCGATCTGCACCGTGCTGCGCACGGGGTCGCCACCGCTTTTCTTGAACTTCCACAGGGCGATCTTTCCGGGAACGACAGCCGTGCCGATGTTGTTCACAGTGAGGTCGTTTCCACTGGCGCTGTCGAGGGACAGGTCGGCCAGCTTGTCGGAGCGCACCCAGTCGGCGAAGTAGGGCGTCAGATCATGCTCGGTCGCTTCTTGCAGCACCTGCTGCAGGTCATGATCGGTCGCCTGCTGATAGCGGAAGCGTTCGAGGAATTGGCGGAGCGCACGGAAGTACGTCTCGTCGCCGAGCACGGCGCGCAGCATGAAGGCGACGTACGCGCCCTTGCGGTAGATGGTGTCGCGCGCGCTGCCTTCTGCAAGCCCGTTGTCCAGCGCGGACATCTGCGCGACCGGCGCTTGGCGCGCCGGGTCGAAGAACTCGCCAGCCAAACGCCGGGTCAGGGCGTCGCGGCCGTACGCAGCTTCGGCGGTCATGAGGCTCGAGAACTCGGCGAAGCCTTCGACGATCCACTCGCCGCCGGTGCCTGGCGACAGCCACTTCTCTCCAACAGTTCCACCCCACCAGTTGTGCGCGATCTCGTGCGCCGTGATGCCAAGGCCGTAGTCGCCGCTGCGGAAGTACCGTAACGCGACGCCCACAAGCCCCGACCCGTCGTTGAACGCCCGCCGGAAGTTGTCGCCCACGAACATGGTCAACTGCTTGAAGCCCGACGCACCGTAGCGCGCTTCGAGCGTGCGGTTCACTGAGGCCATCGCGTCGAGCAGTCGCGTATGATCGAGTTGCACGGTGCGCGGGAGATAGAGGCGATAGGTTATTCCGTCCGTTTGCTTCGAGGTCAATTCGTACGGGCCGGCCACCAGCGACAGCCCGGCAATCGGGCGATCACTCGTCCAGTGGACCGTCTGCAGCTCGCCGCGTTCGCCGCGTGTCGCATGCGCGCCGTTGTGTACGACGGTCATCGTCTTTGGCAGCGTCAGTGTCACGTCGGCGGCGAAGAAGCTCTGCAAGTCGCTTGGGTACCAGAAGGCATCGACGCCGAGCAGCACCTGCTGCGGATTGACGATACTGGGCGCGGCGCCAAACAACCCGGCGGCGATCGGGCCGTCGTAGTCGAAGACGAGTTGGATCGGCGTATCCTTCGCAACCGGCGCTCCGACGTCGACCACGATGAGCAGCCACAGCTGATACGCCAATGGCGAGCGCGCGTTGCTGCCGGCGACGCGCACATTGCGCACCCGCAGGCCGTCATTGAGCAGGAAGTAGAAGCGCTGCCGACCGTCATCGACACTACGCACTGTGAGCGTGGCGGTTCCAGCCACGCGCCCACTCTCCGGCATCACGCGCACATCGAGCGTCATCTGCTCCGTGCGTTGGCCTTGCACGAACACGCCGAGCCTTGCCACGACGGTGCGTAACAGCGGCACACTGCGTCCTGTGGCTGCCAGATAGCCGGCGAAGGCGGCGGCGAGGAACGCGATGAGGATGAGGACGGATGCCAGTGAGAGTCCACGTCTGACGATGCGGAGCGCGCTGGCGAGTCGGGAGCTCATGAGTCGGCCCGGACCATAGGGGCACATTTGCTGGTCTGTCAATGTGGCGCCTGTATCGCACCGGCGAGCGCGCGCGTCGCGTGCGAGGAGGCTTGCTTGACTTTGATCGGTCGCAACGTAGAATCCCGCGCATCCAAGGGCCGATGATCGCGTGAACACTGTGTCTGGATGCTGAAGTCTCTGCGTGCTTTCCTAGCGGCCCAATGGCTGACGATTCGCGTCGTCGGAACGTTCGTCATTCTCATCGCACTGTTCTTCTCGCTGCTCACGTACAGTCCGATCGTTGAGCGCGTCGACATCGGCGAGAGGCTGGCGGAGTTGAGTGCGTGGCTGAGCTGGTTGTTCCTGAAAGGCGTGGGAACCATTTTTGGCTTTCCGGTCATCCTCGAGGGCAGGAACATTGGATCGAGTGGGTTTGCAGTCGAGGTCAGCGCGGCGTGTTCCGGAGCCGTGCCAACCATGATCTATCTGGCAGCAGTGTTTGCGTATCCGACGAGGGCGCGTGCCAAGCTCATTGGTGCGCTCCTTGGCGTCGTCGTCATTCACGGGGTCAATCTGATTCGGGTAGTGACGCTGTTCCTCATAGGCCTGTTCGCAAACCAATACTTTCACGACACCCACGTGTACGTTGCCCAGGCGATCGTCGTGTGCATCGCGGTAGCAACATGGCTCTTCTGGGCGGGACGCTTCGCTGATGCGCCTGGGCATTAAGCCCGCCGTTTTCCTCGGCCGACTCCTGGCGCTCTTGCTCCTGACCTACTTCCTGTGGAGGCCGGTGGAGCCGGCATACACGCAGCTGTTGGCGACGCTGACCAGCGAGTTTCTGCACCTGACCGAGATGTCGAGCGATCCGAATTTCAACCAAGTGACCGACATGCGCGTCCGCGAAACGTCGGACGACCGGTCGGCCATCTTCTATCAGCACCGCCGTTTCCCGGCGGTGCAGTCGGGCATCCCGGCGGAATGGGTGCAGGCAAATCTCGTCTTGTTGATTCCGTTGATGCTGGCAACGCCTGCGCGCACGTACCAGCAAAAGCTGTGGCGACTGGCGCTGGCGCTAGGCATTGCGGTGACACTGCAGGTACTCGACATCGCGGTGACTGTGAAGGCGCTCTACGCCAGTGAGATTCCCGGGTACGGTCCCTTCGCACGGTGGCTGTATGGCTTTGGAGACTCGTTCGTGCAGGGCATGGACACGCAACTCTTCCCGTTCGCCATTTGGGCGGGCATCCACTTCAACCAGTTGCTCGGGCGTGGTGCGTGGGCAGCGACGGCTGCGCCTGCCGCAGCTGCCACGGTGACGCGCGGACCAGACCGGAGCGGGCGGCCCCAGGGCAAGACGACTGCCAAGGACCGCGCCTAGTCAGCGCTCACTATGGCGGTGGTGATGCCCACTCTCGTGTGGACGCTGCGGGCGCGGGTTTCGAACTGCAGCATCAGGATGATCCCCGAACGCAACGGCTCCGTGCTGGCGAGTGAGAGCAGCAACGTCCCCGGTCGGCTCACATGCATCGCCACGAGAGCGTGGCGCGCACTATGCGTTGGCAGAACGGCAAGCGGCGCCAGTACTGCTGGGTCGTAACGCAGGCTCACGTCGAGTCCGCGGATATCGGAAGGCGCTTCGAGCGACAGCGGCACACGCACGAGCGAGCCACGTGTAGCGCCCCGCCGGCGGTCGATCCGCGCGGCGCCGGCCCGCAGCTCGGCTGTGTGGCTCTTCACGCTGTGTGCAACTCCTGTTGTGCCCGGCTGCCAGTTCCCGGAACAATCGCCGATGAGTGCGGCGGTAAAGTCCTGGCCGTTTGCCTGGGTGGACAGTGGCGTCCAGCAGATGCTGCCGAGCTGACAGGTGCCGGCGGCGAGACCGGGCGATGCCGTTTGCAGATTGGCGACCGTAGCTGGTTGCGGCACAAACACCCAATCAGAGCTGCACTGCTGGGCTGCGGGCAATGCGGCAATCGCTCCGACCTTGTAGCGCAGCACTAGCAGCGCATCGACTGCGCTCAGTTTGCCATCGGCGTTGACGTCGCAGGCGAGCTGCTGCGCCGCATCAAGCGGCCGCTCTCCAACGGCTGCTTGCAACACCGCCACTGCGTCGGACGCCGTGATGCTGTTGTTGGCACCTCCCGACTTCTGCGGGACGACGCACCACGTCGTTTCGGCGAGAGCAGAGAATCCGAACTGACCGGCGGTGTCTGACTGTGTGGTTCGCGGCGTCGGGCCATTCAGCTGCATCGTGACGCCACCAACAGGCAGTCCGGTGCCCGCATAGACTACTCTGCCGGTGACATCGTGCAGCGGTGCAACGGTCGGGGTGGGTGTCGCGGCGCCGGGCGCAGGTTGCCAGCAGACGTCGACCGCGACGCGCGTCGTGCGCACTTCGTCGCCGGAGGCGACCTGGTGGCGGACGCCGGCTTGCAGGTTGTTGATGTCCGCCCAAGTCCACGGCTGACCGTTGGCTGGATTGGTCGCGAACGACGTGACAGCTTCTGCGTAGGTTGTAGTCGGCACCACGCTGCTGCCATTGTAGATCGTTGAGGCGGTACCAAGTTTCAGTTGGGCCGTTGCGCTGTTTGCGGCAAGCCCGGCGGTCGATCGGCTGACGATACGCGCAACGACAGAGACGATGGGTTCGGCATGCCCTGTCGCGTCGTCGAGTGCGTACAGATCGCTGCGTGGTCCGGTTCCGGCTGTCTGGGTGCTGAACACGTAGGACGTGTCGCCGTCGTCGGTCTGCGCGCACTGCCAGCTCTGGCTGCACCCACTGGGCGCATTCTGTGTCTGCACGCTGCCGAAACCATTGGGACTGAGGCGGGTGCACACGGGCGCCGGGGTTGGCGTGGCAGTTGGAGGCGCTGTTGGGGTCGAGGTTGCCGATGGAGTGATCGTCGCTGTTGGCGACTTTGTAAACGTCGGTGTCGTCGTGCTTGTAAGGGTGGGTGGCTGTGTTGACGTGACGGTGCGGGTTGGCGTGGCGGTGGGTGTGATGCTCGCCGTCGGCGTCACCGTGCGAGTCGGGGTGACAGTCGGAGTGGGGCTGGTGGTGGCTGTCGAGGTTGCGGTGCGCGTTGGGCCCGGCGTGCCCGGGTAGATGAAGCTGATGCCGGCGATGTCGTCGCTGCGCACTGCCGCACAGCGACCGTCGAAGTGGGCCCTGAAGTACATCGTGGCGTCCGCCAGCGTTGAATTCGGCTCGGGCGACGCTTCCGACGAATGCCCGAGGCCGAGGGTGTGGCCGATCTCATGGGTCAGCACTTCGGCGACGTTGCATTGGTTCCAGATTGCGCAGCTACCCCACCCGTTGTTCATCATCACCCGACCGGTCGCGATCTGGAAAAATGGCGTCCCGTTGACTGTCCTGGTGTTATTGGTAGCGCAGTAGCCTCCCATCGCGAGGACACCGCCGCAGCCGCTGGGGTCTGGGACCTCACCGAACGGGTCATTGAAGATGATTCGCGAGGTGGTGTTGGTGCAATCGTTCAGGCGGGCCGGTGCGGTGAGCCCAGCGTCCTGCAGGACCAGGTTCGCTGTCGCGACGTTGGTCCACGCGGCGAGAGCGGCGTCGACGGCGGCGCGCGAAGTAGTGAGGCCCAGCGTCATGTCGCCAGTTGAATCAACGAAGTAGTTGACCGCTTCGCCGCTATCCGGTTCGAACCAGCGGACTGCCGGATTGCTGATGAAGGTGAAGGAGTCGTGAGACTCGGTCGGCATCGTGCCCAACTCCGGCGGCGTAAGCGTCAGTTGCGGACCAGCGCCGGCACCCGCGTGTGCCTGCGACAGGGCTCGTAGACGACTGAGCAAGGGCGCGAACGGTTGCGTTTGGGACGAAGTGTTCTCCAAGTTGCCGCTGTCGGCCGCGAGCACGGACGTGCCGTTTCCAAAGTTCCGCACCGCCGTGGTGCTACCGCTCGCGTCGACGCTCAGCGTGTATTTCCCCATCGACAAGCTATTGGTCTGGAGTGTTCCATCGGAGTTACGCGAGAGAAACAACAAGACGCGTTCGCCGACCCAGAACTCCGGCGCTCCATAGATCCACTCGTGGCGCGCACCCATCGAGCCGCCGGGCTCGCGCAACACGATCGGTTCTTTGGCGAGCGGGCCCGTGATGATCCGTTCGGGCTGTACGTGCACGTATGTGTAAATCGGCCCGTCGGGCTCTGGAAGAGCGGCTTCGATGGCGGTGACTGTCGCAACGATGACCGCGTCGGAACTCTCGAGCAACGTCCGTTCGTCCATGAGTACGAACGTTGTGCCCTGAGCGCGTGTTGGTATCAGCCCACACAACGCGAGGCAGCAGAGTGCGATGGGTGCTGCGCGCGTCGTGAGTAGGGTGAGCGACCGACAGCGGCAGATCGTATGCGACGTAGCGTGGGAGGGTGCGACCGCCATGGCAACGACTGCGCTAAAGAGCGATCGCCATCGATTTGGCGAAACTCCGTCCGAGCGAGGCCGAGTTTCGTAGGCCGTGTGACGTCTCAGCTAGTGCCAACCGTCGCGTGCAGGATGCGCACGCCCGCGGTCTTCGGGAAGTGCTTGGGCACATTGAACTGCAGCATGATGGTTCGACCCGCCCGCAATGGTTGGCTGCTGGCCATTGCGATGACAAGGTGTCCCGGAATCTGGTCGTTCACGGCCATGAGTGCTGAGCGGGCGCCGCGCACTGGAAGGGTGCGCGGTGTCGACAGCAGCGCGGAGTCGTATTGCAAATCCACATCAAGTGCCTGGAACGGGTTGACTGACTGCACGAGCAGCGGCACCCACAAGCGGTGTCCACGGCGCACGGGCGTGCCGAGACGAACGTCTGGCGAGACTTCGCGCGAGATGCTGCGTGCCGAGGCGCTCCCGGTCGGGCTGGGTTGCCAGTTACCCGAACAGTCCCCGAAGAGTACCGCAGAGAAGTCCTGGTTGTTGGCGCTACCTGTCAGTGGGTGATATCCAATCGACCCCGCTTGGCACGTGCCGGTTGAGAGTGCAGGTGGCGTGATCTCCTGAAACGAGATCGTTGCAGGCACTGGTGTGAAGGCCCAGTCCGAATTGCAGGATAGCGCGACTGGGAATCTTGGAAACAGCCCAACTTTAAACTGGAGAATGAGGAGAGCGTCCACAGCGGTCACTTTGCGATCACCGCTGACGTCGCATGCGAGAAGCTGTTCGTTGTCCAGCGATTTTATCCCGACGGCGGCTTGCAAGGCGCTGACGGCATCAACGGCGCTGATCGCTTGGCCGGCATCGCCGGCCTTCTGCGGTTCGACCTGCCAGTCTCCGCTGTTGATGCCATTCAGTGAAAACTGTCCGCTGAAGTCTGTGTCGGTCTGCATTGTGGCCGCGCCGCCACCCTGTCCTGTGCCGTCGGGTGCGAGCGACACCGTTGCCGCGCTCACCGGCAGGTTACTGCCGTGATAGCGAATCTTGCCTGCCACGCTCACGCTGACGGTCGCCGTCGGCGGAACGGCCGTCTTGGTAGACGTCGGTGTGACACTGGGTGTGGCCGTTGGCGTCCACGTCCGCGTTGCTGTCGCCTGCAGTGTCCATGTTGGAGACGGTGTGGACGTTGGAGTCCGTGTGTTCGTTGGGGTTGCTGTCGGTGTTTGCGTGTATGTGGCGGTGACACTTGGTGTGGCGGTTGGTGTGCGCGTTCGGGTCGCAGTGGGGCTGTCCGTCGGTGTGAAGGTTCTCGTTTGGGTGGGCGTTGACGTAGGCACGAGAGTCGGCGTTCTGGTCGAGGTCGCCGTTGGAGTTGGGGTTGGCGATGGCAGCGATGTGGGTGTGTAGCTTGGGGTCGGTGGTTGTGGCCCGCCTCCGACTTGTGCCACGACGCGTACTCGCGCGCTCGACGCCTGAGCAATGTACAGGCTCCCCGCGGAGTCTAGAGCGATTCCATCCGCACCGTATAAGTTGGCCAGTGTGGCTTGGCCGCCGTCACCCTCTACTCCCGTCGTCCCGGTGCCCGCCACGGTGGCGATGATGCCGGTGGTCACGTCGACACGGCGCACTCGGCTGTTGAGGTAGTCTGCGATGAAAAGATTGCCTTGCCCATCGAGCGCCACGCGGAAGGGAGAGTTGAGGGTAGCGTTTGCAGCCAGCCCACCGTCGCCGCTTGAGCCATAGTTGCCGGTGCCCGCGACCGTGATGATGACGCCGTTAGAGCGTACTTTGCGTATCCGATGGCTGCCGTACTCAGCGATGTAGAGGCTGCCGTCCGATGCAACGACGACATCAGTCGGTACGCCGATCTGCGCTTGCGTGGCTTGTCCGCCGTCGCCGGTCGCACCAGATGGGTTGAACGTGCCGTTGCCGGCCACCGTGGTGATAATGCCCTGTGGGCTCACCTTGCGAACGCGGTAGTTGTAGCGATCGGCGATGTAGAGGTTGCCGTTGTCATCGACGTCGATGCCGGCAGGATAAGAGATCGCGGCGCTGACCGCGGAGCCGTTATCGCCGCTGTACGAAAAGAGGCCGTTGCCCGCGACGGTCGTGATGCGGCCAAACGTGTCGACGCGCCGTACGCGGTAGTTGTTCTGGTCGCCAATGTAGACATTTCCGTTGCGGTCGAGCACGACATCAGAAGGGCTCGACAGCTGGGCATTGATGGCAGGCCCATTGTCCCCAGAGAATCCCGCTGTGCCCGTGCCGGCAACGGTGGCGATAGTCCCAGTGATAGCATCGACTCGTCGCACCTGGTTGTTCCGGCCGTCCGCGATGTACAGATCCTGGGGGCCGACTCCCCGCTCAGTTGTGAGCCCGTGTGGGTCAACGAAGGCATCGGTTGCGAGTCCGCCGTCGCCGTTGTTGCTGATGCCGACGACCGTACTAATGATTCCGGACGCGTTTAGCATGCGCACGCGGTTGTCACGCGACCAGAAGTCTGACGTGTTCACCGAACTCGCGATATACACTCTATTGAACTGGTCTGTCGCCAACGCGCGCACCGGGAACAAGCTTGCCTGGGCGCCAGGGCCGCCGTCCCCGGTCGAACCGACACTGCCGTTGCCGGCAACTGTTGTGATAATGCCTGCCGTATCAACGCGGCGCACGCGGTTGTTGCCGAGATCCGAGATGTAGACGTTGCCGGTGGCGTCGACGGTCGCACGGTTCGGGAACAGCAAGTGTGCACTGAGCGCGGGGCCGCCATCGCCTCCGAATGCTGGAATGTAATCGCCTGCAAATGTGTTGATGATTCCGTTGACGACCCGATAGACAACCTTGTTGTTGTAGTCGACGATATACAATCGGCCCTGCGTGTCGACCGCGACGCCCGAAGGGAATCCGAGTGCTGCCTGTGCGGCGATCTGCCCTTCGGGGGCGTATCCGATGAGGCCGGTACCGGCGACGGTGGTGATGATTCCTCGCGTGTCCACCATACGGACGCGACGGTTGTCGGCATCTGCGATGTAGATATTGCCGTTCGGGTCAATGGCCACCGCATAGGGTGCGATGCCCGCTTGTGTCGCGGGACCATTGTCTCCGGAGTAAGCTGGACTTCCGTTGCCCGCCACGGTCGTAATCTGGCCCGCCGTATTGACCTTCCGTACGCGGTGATTGTCGACGATGAACAAGTTGCCGTTTCCGTCGCAGATGACATCGACCGGGAAAAAAAGCTGCGCCTGAGTCGCCGCGCCTCCATCGCCTGCGAACCCGGCGACCCCGGTACCGGCCACCGTGGTTATCAAGCCGGTTATGCTGTCAACCCTGCGGACACTGTTTCCCCTACCATCGGCAACGTAGAGATCCGGTGGGAGACCCGGGAGTCGGGCGCAGATCGCCACGCCGCGTGGGTCGACCACCGCGTTTGTTGCGGCTTGTCCGTCGCCGTTCGAGCCTCCGACCGTTGTGTCGATCACCCCCGCTGCCAGGACAGCTGATGCGGGCCGCGTTCGGCAAATCAAGAGTAGGCTCAGGATAGCGAGGACGGCGGTGGGTGCAGCCAGCGCCGCGCGTGGATGCTCCAACCCTCGCCACGTGCGGCGCAAACTTCTCAACTCCCGGCCCTTCCTCATGCCCCGTTCCAATGTCCATGGTTCATGCCAAAACGCAAGTCGAAAGTGCACCTGCGTCGGGAGGATGTGTTGATGAGTGGACCCGTTATCCTGGTGACGACGACTCGAGACCTTGCTGATCGATGGCGCTGGCAGCCAGACGAGCCTGCGGTTCGGTCGTGGAATCCGGAGCGCCACCGGCGTGTCACAGCGGTGCTTCGTGGACAGTACTTTCCAGGGAACATAACGGGAATTTGGTCTTGACTAGTTGCCGCAACCCGAGTAGAAGTGGCCGCACTTATGGGCGGTATGGCACGCGGTGGAGGGCTATAACATGCGAGGAATGCGCTGGCTTTCCGGCGCTTTTGGTTTGAGGTTCCCCACCGGCCTTGCGTGCTGAAGGCTGCAACCATCAACCGTGGACAACAGGCTAACCTTGTGAGTTAGGGAGGAGGAGGAGAAGACAATGAGTAGGAGCGATCGCACGCTTTGGGGAGCAGTGGCGATACTGCCAGCTGGAGCAGTGTTGGGCACCGTTCTGAGCGCCTTCCTTGTGAGCTCACCGGCGTTAGCCGGCGTCGGAGTCGGGGTTGCCCCGACGTATCCTGCTGTCGTGATTGTTGGCGACACCAACGTCCCGGTGAGCTTGAGTATGACCAACACATCGACGACACCTGAAAGCGGCGGCACCCTCACGCTGAGCCTCATTCGGCACACCCCTTCATGCGGTTCCGACACTGCGCCGTGTCAAGCGGCTGATGTGGACCCGGGGGTCTTTCTCGCGAAAGGCGTCGGCGGTGGTGCGACGGCAGCTGGTAGAGCCGGAACCGCCTGCGGCGCTCCCAACGTTCCGGGAGGCATGACTTTCACTTTGAGCGCACCGGACGCCACGACAGGTGAGTTCGAATTCGTACCGACCTCGGGCTCGGTCGTACTGAATTCGCCTGGCACGGCTGGCGATACGTGCATCATCGACTTCGTCGTGGACGTGTTAAAGCTTCCCACCAAGAATGCGGGTCCAGGTCCTGGGATTCAGACAAACCAGCTTGGGCGCGTGCGCGGGCAGGCGAGCGTGAATCAAGTTATCGGAACAGGAACCGGAGCTGGGTTGACCACCGTACAGGAGCCGACGCCGACGCCGACGAACACGCCGACTCGGACGCCCACGCCCACGCCGACCAGCACTCCGACTTTCACCAATACGCCAACGAACACACCAACGCCGACCCCGAGTAACACTCCGACTAGCACACCGACTCGGACGCCAACGCCGACCCCGACACCAACGACACCCCCAACCCCAACTCCACCGCCGATTCCAGTGGTGCCTTCCCCGACGTCACCTGCTGGTATCTTGCTGATTTTGGGTTTGAGCGTATCGATTGGATGGATGCTCAGGCGCGTCGGACGTGCGACGAAATCACGTTAGGCGTTTACGCTAAGCCTTTGGAGTCGTGAAACGAGGGGAGGGGCAAGTGCTCCTCCCCTCGTGGTTTGGGGTGTGCCAGATGCCCGATAACCAGTGATTGTTCTCCCTCAACTTTCCTCGGCAGTTCTCCCGTCGCATATCTATACCGAGACTCGTTGGATTTTGCCCTTTCCGCTTGACTTCTGGCCACTATCTGGCAATAAGAACTGCGCGTTAGAAGCCAGATGGGGCTAGGGCGCTAGCGTGTTTGGCTGGCGGCTCCATGGTTTGATGAGCAGGGCCACGGAGTGAGGAGGAGATGAAATGAGTAGAAGCGATCGCGCACGTTTCGCCATGTGGGGAACTATCTTGCATCGGCAGCAGTGGGCTATTGCGGTCCCGGCGGTCGCTCCGGCTTCCACCATCCTGTTGAGTTTGTGCCTTTTTGCTTCTTCGGCGGCCGGTTTGGGCGTGGGAGTGGGTGTCGCTCCTACCTACCCAGGCATAGTCGTCGTTGGCGATACGAACGTTGCCGTCAGTTTGAGTATGACGAACACGTCCACCACACCCGAAAGCAACGGAACGGTTACACTGAGTCTCATTCGTCATACGCCGTCGTGCGGAACCGACTCGGCTCCGTGTCCGGCAGGCCAAGAGGATAAGGACGTGTTCCTCGTGAAGGGATTTCCAGACGGTAAGGCGCACGGTAGAGCCGGAACCGCCTGCGGCGCCCCCAACGTTCCAGGAGGGATGACGTTCACGATCGGCCCTCCCGATGCGACGACTGGCGAAATCGAGTTCCTCCCTGATTCCGGGTCCGTTGTTCTCGACGCGCCAGGCGGTCCGAACCCCAGCTGTACCATCGACTTCTTCGTCGATGTGCTCAAGCTCCCCACTAAGAACGCGGGGCCCGGACCTGGCATTCAGACCGCACAACTCGGTCGCGTAAGAGCGACGGCCAGTGTAAATGGTGTCGCTGGCACTGCGACGGGCGCCGGTCTGACTACGGTGCAGGAGCCCACGCCGACGCCGACGCCAACGCCCACCAACACGCCGACGCCGACGCCGACCAACACGCCGACACCGACGCCGACGCCGACCAATACGCCGACGCCAACGCCGACCAACACGCCGACGCCGACGCCGACCAATACACCGACACCGACACCGACCAATACCCCGACGCCGACACCGACACCGACCAATACGTCGACGCCGACGCCAACGAATACCCCAACGCCGACACCTACGAGGACCCCAACACCGACGCCGACTAATACGCCGACACCAACACCGACCAATACCCCAACACCGACCCCGACCAACACGCCGACACCAACACCGACGAGAACCCCAACTCCGACGCCAACCAACACCCCGACGCCGACGGCAACCAACACCCCGACGCCGACGCCAACCAATACGCCGACACCGACGCCGACCAACACCCCGACGCCGACACCGACAGTGACCCCTACGGCATCGCCAACACGGACGCCTCCGCCGATCCCGGTCATTCCGTCGCCGACGTCTCCTGCGGGGTTGCTGCTGATCGGCGGCCTGGGACTGTCGATTGCTTGGATGCTTCGGCGAGCCGCACGAGCGACCGCAGCGCGTTAAAAAAGTATACGGAAAACGTTTGGTGAGAGAGCGAGAGGGGCCGACCCCTCCTCTCGCCGAATAGCGAGAGGGCACGCAGACGCGATTGGTGTAGACTTCGTTGTTGGCTTGAGCAACGGACGTTGAAAAAGAGGCCTCGTATGTTCGAGAGGGGTGGTGGCCCAGGGAGCCCGGGGAGGGGATGCGGAGCGAGACGCCTTACCGGGGCATCGTGCCTCGTTCTTCTCTCCATCGTCTGTGTCAGTCGGCCGGTCGCGGCACAGTCCCGGAATGTATTCTTCAACCCCAGTCAGAGCCTGATCCCTACCGTCGGCAACACTGCCGATGTGGCCGTGTCGATAGATAATTCGACCAGTCTGAATGCATACGATTTTACGGTTCAATACGACTCGACTATTGTACACGCGACCAACGCTGTAGTGCTACCACCGTTTCTCGGTGGGTGCTCTGCCTCGTGCGCTACACCGGCTCCCACCCCTCCAGTAGGGAAGGTGAATTGCTCGCTCGCATGCCAAACACCTGTGGTCCCCACGCCGCCGATCAACCTGCTCAACATTACGTTCCAAGGACAAGCAAATGGGACTAGCGCGCTGCAATTGACCAATTGTGGATTGGCAATCCTTCCCGGCATCTTTGAGACGCCGGTTCCATGCACTCCGGGAAACGGCAACATCGTCGTAGGCTTAACGCCAACCCCGACGCCGTCAAGCACTCTGACGGCGACCCCAACGCCTACGGGGACTAGCACTCCGACAGGAACACAGACACCGACGGGTACCGCAACCAACTCGCCGACCGTAACGCGGACGGCAACCGTAACAAGTACTCCGCCGCCCTCGGCAACGGCCACAGCGACCGGCACGAGCACCTCGACGCCGACAACGTCGCCCACGAGGACTGCAACGAATACGGCCACGAGTACGTCCACGGCCACCCAGACACCAACAGGCACTTCGTCGGCAACGATCACGCCGACGCGGACTGCGACCGGTACGCCGACCAACACCGCCACAGTTACTCCGACGGCGACATTGACGCCGACCCCACTGATGACGCCGGTCATCACGGGCGGAGCGCTTGCCGGATCAACGACCGTGACCGGGACAGCGATCCCGAATCCGAATCCGAACTCATGCATCAGCATCTTCGACTGCGGCAGCGACGCGTGCGGCAATTCGAATGATGTGTTGATTGGGATGGGCAGCGTGGACACTGCTGGTAACTTCACAGTGTCCGTCACGCCGCTACGACCGAGTGAACGAATCTATCCGCGCGACACGTGCAACGCTGGCGCCCCAACCGGACCGGTTGTAGCGGTCCCCGGCCAAGTGCCGGACGTTTCGCCGTGGGGTGCCGCGGTGCTTGCCGGTTCCTTAGTTCTGGCGCTCGGGCTGAGGCTGCAGTTCAGACGACAGCGCAAGCGCTAGTCGGTTCGGGATCCTCGCGAGAGGCGTAGCGAGCGTGATGAGTTCCAACGCCGCGTTGCAGCTTCGCCTCCGGCCCAGTCGGAGGCCATCGAACATCTCCCGAAGCGTCGACGCCGAGAATAGATCGTCGCAGCGACGACCGTAGGTGCCGATCACGCTGTCCCCGCTATTCCAGCGACGGCTTGGCTCAGGGTTGAGCCACACCACTCGGCGAACCGCGTTGCGCAACGGACCGAGGAGGCCTGCGGTTGTTGCGCGCATCGCCCAGAATGAGCAGAATCGAGTTCCAATTCAACAGGGAGTTGTATCGCCCGGAGAAGCCGACCAGAACCTTGCCGAAGTCCGACCTTGCGAGGAGATCGAGGCCCTCATGCGGCACCAACAGCCCACCTTCGATTGAGATCTCGATCGGTCGGTCCACGAACGCGAAGAGCCGGACGCGTCGAAAGAACTTGGGCGCTGCCTCCAGCAAGCCGAGCAGAAACTGCGTGGCCGTGGCCACCGAATGGGAACAGTCCCAGAGTCCGACGGGGTCCGGCATTCTCATGCTCCTCGCGTGAGCCCGGTTGCACTTGCTGTCGAGAGTTCCCAACGCCGCCCCGGTCGCCGATCCGTTCGTGGCGCGGGCCCTTTTCTCCACCTCGTCCAACTAGCCCAACTTCGACCGTTGCGAGCGATTTTCGGGGGTCCAATTGGGAATTGTTCAATGACGGCGTACGGCAAAATTGAAGACGCGGTGTAGTGCCGACCAAGTCGCTTGCGCACGTGTGCGGAAACGCGTGAGACTCGGCCGCGGTGGAGGAGTGGCGGCGGGTGTATCTGCGGCACACAACGCGGTTCAAGGACGGCAAGGGACACACCTACTGGCGGCTGGTACGCTCGGTGCGTCGCGGTGCGAGAGTGAGGAGAGTGGTGCAAGAGACCGTCGCGCAGCTCGGCGAGCTGAATGCGGAAGGTCGCGCGAAGGCCCAAGCCTTGGCGCGCGATCACGGGGCGCGTAGACGATGCACGGCAAGGCAAGCTGTTCGAGGCGGCGACAGCGCCAGTCGCGGTGCAGCTCGATCGGGTCCGCGTCGAGCGGGGACGCACATTCGGCGGCGTATGGCTGGGCTGGCAATTGTGGCGTGCGCTGAAGTTCGACGAGGTGCTCGCGGAGCTGTTGCCGGCGGGGCGCGAGAAGATCGCGTAGTCACAGACGGCTGCCATCTTGGTGATTGCCCGCCTCTGCGAGCCATCGAGTGAGCTGCACATTGCCGAGGACTGGTACCGCCGCACGGCGCTCGAAGATCTGATTGGAGTCCCCACCGAACAAGTCTACGACACGCGGCTGTATCGATCGCTGGACCACCTGCGGCCGCACCAGGAGGCCATCGAGAAACACCTGGTGAAGCGGCTCGGGGAGCTGTTCGCCATCGAGTACGATCTGCTCCTGTACGACGTGACCAGCACGTACTTTGAGGGCGTTGCTACCCCCGAGATCTGCAAGCGCGGCGACAGCCGTGATCACCGTCCGGACTGTGTCCAGGTCAACATCGCCTTGGTGGCGACCAAGCAGGGGTTTCCACGCGGCTACGAACTGTTCGAGGGGAACCGCACCGACGTCACCACCGTCGAGGAGATCGTGACCGCGATGGAGGCACGATACGGGAAAGTCGATCGGGTCTGGCTGATGGATCGGGGGATGGTGAGCGCCGACAACATCGAGTGGCTGCGGGCGGGAGAGCGGCGCTACATTCTCGGGGCGGCCCGCAGCGAGATGAAGAAGTGGGGCAAGGAGCTTGCCGACAAGAAGAACTGGCAGGAGGTGCGCGACGGTGTCGAGGTCAAGATCTGTCAGGCGCCCGACGGCAGCGAGACCTTTCTGCTGTGTCGCTCAAAGGAGCGTGCGACCAAAGAGAAGGCCATGCACGAGCGGTTCGGTCAGCGCATCGAAGACGCCTTGGAGAGTATGGAGCGGCGCATCACGAAGAGCCGCAAGCCTCTGGAGCGCGGGCCCCTGGAACGCCAGGTCGGCCGCTTGCTCGAGCGCAACTCCCGCGCCGGCGGCCGTTACCGCGTCGAGATTGTGGACGACGCCAATGGCGCAGCGGGCGTACGCCTGCAATGGAGCGTATGCCCGCAGTGGGACGAGTGGGCTCAGTACAGCGAAGGCACGTACATCCTGCGCACCAACATCACCGACTGGACACCCGAAGCCTTGTGGACTGCCTACGTGCAACTGACTGAGGCTGCCTTCCGCATTCACAAGAGCGATCTCTCCGTTCGACCGATCTGGCATCACAAGGCAGACCATATCAAGGCGCACATCTTGGTGTGCTTCCTTGCCTATGTGCTGTGGAAGACGCTGGAGAAGTGGCAGAGCCTGGCGGGCCTGGGGCAACAGCCCACGCACAATTCTCGAAGAGCTCTCGCGTATTCAGAGCACCGACGTCGTGCTCCCCCTCGCCGAAGACTCGCAGCGCGAGCTCCGTCTGCGCTGCGTCGTACGCCCCGACAAAGCACAAGCTGCCTTGCTCGATCGGCTTGGGCTCACACTGCCCGATAG
>JBGQHM010000049.1:0-26368 GCA_041497995.1 Binatia bacterium
CGTCGCCGTTGGTGTCGCCGTCGCCGTAGAGGTTGGCGTGGGCGTATCGCTCGGGGTCATCGTCGGCGTCGCTGTCGGGGTGGCCGTCGAGTTGCCGATTGCAGATAGCGCTTGCACCAGCACCGCCACGTCGGGAGTTCCAAGGCCGGTGGCGAGATCGTAGCCGGGTCCCGCATCATAGCCGAGCACGCCGGCGAAGCTGTTGGTTCCGAGCGTGATGTCGTGGAAGACGGCCGCACCACTGCCGCCGTACTGCTCTCGTCCGAGCCCGTACAAGGTCGCGTTCAGAGCCCCCGAGCCGTTGACGTGCATGGCGTGATTCAGCAGCGCCACGATGCCGGCCCAGCTCGGCGCTGCGGCACTCGTGCCGCCGATAACGACGACGCTGCCATCGGCCACCATGACGTACCCGGCGTTCGACGGGCTCGCGAGCAGTGACACGTCGGGCAGGTCGCGGAACCCATCCGCCGGAACACCCGGAGCGCTCTGGTACCCCGGCTTTGAGGCCAGCGTGCTGACCCCACCGCCCGAGGCGCCGCCGGCATCGTTCCACACGGTTTCGCCGACGTAGCTCGTGGCGTCGCCATGTGCGTCAAACCCGGCGTCCAGTGCTGTGCCGCCGACCGCCGTGACGTTCGCATTGCTGGCGAGGACGTTCACGCTGCGCCCGCGCCTGTCTTGGCAATCGTCGGCCCCGTCGTCCCCCGCCGCCACCAGCACCGTCTGACCCTGAACCGCAGCCTGCGCGTACATGGCTCCGAACAGGGTGAAGTCGGATCTGTCCAACCGCTCACACGCTCCGAAGCTGATGCTGATGATCTTGGCTTCCGGATGGTTCGTCACGATGTCCGTCATGGAGGCATCGATGTCGGCGTCACTGATGTCGACGAGCACCGTCGCCCCGGGTGCCATTGCACTTGCCCATTCCGTGTCGAGGAGCACCTCGGCTTCCTCTGCTTGGACGCATTGATCGCGTTGGCGCTGGCTGCGGATGCCTTGGCACACCCCCTGTGGGGCTCCAATGCCCGGGTTGGTCGATGGGAACACCTTGACCGGATCGTGCGCCGGGACGCCGAACTGCCGTTGAAAGCTGGCGACATCGCTGGCGTTGAAGTCGGAACGCGCCACGACGGCAATCGTCTGCCCCAGTCCGTTCACCCCCGCGTCGAGCAGCGTCTGCATGTCATAAGCGATGTACATGTCGGGCGGCGCCATCGCGTTGACGACGCCGGTCGGACTGAGGGTGCGCACCAGCGGGTCTGCCAACGGGAAGGTGTTCAGCCGAACGAGATCTACGGTGTCGACGAACTCGGGCGGCAGCAGCGGCGGATTCTCGTTGGCGAGTGGAGTGCGCCCGCGATGACTGTAGTGGTTCATGCGCACGCCGAAGGTCCGTTCGACGCTCACTACCGTCCCACCGAAATCGATGCGCACGCCGTTCACCTTCGGACGCACCACCAATCCTTCACGCCGTAGCCAATCAACGACGGCGGTATACTCCTCGGGCAATGGCGCAAAGCGGGCAGCGAACTCGTCCGGGGTGAGCCAGCGGTGATACTGTGGGGATTGTGGGTCTTGCTGCGCCGTGATCAATGCGGCGAGCTCATCTGCCTGCCGCAGCCGCAGCGTGATCGACATCTCCAAGGACTCATCCGGGTCGGCGGCTCGCAGCCAGCGCGATGCGGTTGCGCGCGGCGATACGGAGTTGCGAAGCGCGTGGCGCTCCGCTGCGTGGCCGATCTGAACACCGAGCATCAACCAGACGACCGCAATCCCGGTGGCTCGCAGTACCCAGTCAGCGCAAGCCGTTCCCACCCTCATTGCAGATTCCCGCCCGGCTGGCGTGCAGGAATCTCGAGCAGCATGCCCCGCATGCTCAGCGCTCCATTGCGCGGTGGATCTCTCGACCTCTCACGGTGATCTGCACGGCATCCAACGGCCCTGAAGCGTCTGGAGCGACCTGGCCGAGTCCCTCCACCCGATCATTGGGTTGGATGTCAGCGCACGTCAGGCGGTGACCCTTCCGGTCGGCAATGACCGTCGTCGTCGAGAGCTGGACGTCGATAGTGGTCCTGTCGTCGCCAAGTTGGAGCGTGCCGCCGGCGCAATCGATCGTGGTGACGAACCCCACGAAGCGCAGCGAGTGCCCGGAGCCGGGCGGGCCGGTGACGGCAAGCTGCGTGGCCACGATGACCCCTGGCATGCGCAGAACGATCTGTCCTTCGCCTCGGATCGGATCTCGCAGGTGCAGGTCTCGACACGTGAGCGGACCGGATCTGCCCGTGAGCCGCGTCTGCGCCGTCAGCTGCACCGTCGTGCGCTGCACCGAATCATCGACGACAACGAACCCTGCGCTGCACTCAAGCGCGGCAACGACTCCCGAGAACCGCGCGTCAATCTCCGGCTGTCGTGGCGGCGGCGGTTGCGACGCAATCGTCACCACCAACGCGGTGGTCGTCCGATCCGTCGCGTACGCGATCGAGCCTTCCACGGTGACAGCGCTGCCCACGTGAATGGACGCACAGGGCTGGGCGGCTCCGGCGGCATCAACCAAGCTGCTCTGGTCGTCGAGGTGAACAAGAAACTGCATGCCGTCGGACCGCCGCTCGTGGATCAGGAGCGTGCCATCGGTGCAATCCACGAAGTCAACGGTGCCGAAGAAGTCGAGCTGGCGCGCGGCCTGAGCGACGACACCGTCCGGTTGCAGCTCAATGTCCTGCAAGACCACGGTGGAGCCGGCAGGGACCTCGAGCTGTTGGGTCACCTGGAACTGCGGAACTCTGAAGCGCAACGTGATCGTCCCATTGAAAGTGCCACTCAATAGAAAGTTGCCGTCACCGTCGGCCATGGTCGATGCGTTGGGGAGACCGTCAACCGACACCTGAATGGGAGGCAGCGCCTGCAGCGCGTTGACGCTGCTGGTTGTAACCGCATTGGTCTCGACGCCGACGACGTTGCCGCCAATTGCAGATGTGGAGGAGATGCCGGTGCCGACGGGCCCGCCGTCAGACGCACAGCTCAGGCAGACGAAGCACACCACCAAGGGCAGGTAGCGCAGCCACTTCATCGAGGCCTCCGTATGCGGCCAGGGGGACCCGTGCGCTTGTCGGGCTGCGCAGGTGGCGTCGGCGCTCGTTCCTCTTCGAAGTAGTAGGTCCCGAGCACCACGCGCATGCGCTGCCCTCCAGCCGCGCGCGCATTGCGGTCGCGATCATGTGCAGCAAGGAGGGCGTTGGCGGTCCGGACGAACTCTTCGCCCGTGCGCAGCGCCGCGGCACGGATGTCGGCAAGCGCAGCGGCGCCGATGTTGTCGTAGACGACCTTGCGTTGCAGCCGGGGCGCGTCGGGGTGCTCAATGTTGTGCATGATCGTGGTGAACAGCTCCGCCGTATCCGTGCCGAGGAGCGTCAGCTTCGCGGCGGCGTCATCAGTAGGAATGTGGGCCTCGCGTTGCAGCTCAACCTCCCCGTTCGGTAGCAGCGCGACAACCCCCGCGCGCACCAGCTCGTCGAGCACGGAGCGTACTGGGATATCCACGCTGAGGTCTTTGACCAACCGCGCAAAGCTCGCTGCGTGTGCGCGATTGGTGTCATAGGGCAGGCGGCGCGGGGTTCCATCTGTCGCCGCGTATGGCGGACCGGCCATCCACCGACCGATGACGTGAGTGACCAGATTGTCTTCCACCGCAACGGCCGCCTTCAGCGGCTTCCGCCCTCGACGGAGCCGGGAGATCTCCTTGCGGTTCAGCCCAGTCATGAGGGCCAGCCGACTGTCAGTCTGCCGCTTGAATGCCAAGGCGAATTCCGCCTCTGCAACCTCCAAGTAGATTCCCTTGAGCATCTGCGTCACCGCGGGATGCGTGACACCTTGCGCAATCAAGTGGCGCACCACCACGCGCAGCATTCGAAGGATGGCAGTGGTGAAGTGTTCCTTGAGTGCACGGGGGAGCATGAGCATGGAAGTGTGGGGCTCCGATGACGTCCGCGGTCGGGCGACAACTCAACCAGGGGGGCCGGCTGAGTTGCCGCCCGAGTTGCGGCATGCGCGAACGGCCGGTGGTTTGGCCGCGGCGCGAGAGGCTCCTCGCAGCGCGCTAGTGTCGAGGTCTACCGCGCAGTCTCACGGCAGTCGTGCTGCTCGTGGTTGTCGTTGGCGTCGCGGTAGCCGTGGGTGTCGGGGTGACGTTGGGGCATGCCACGATGCAGCCCTGGGCGTCTTGCACGCACTTCTGCAGCGCAGTGCGCTCCGCTTGGTTGCAGGGCTGCAAACACGCCTGCGCAACTTGCAAGGCCGTCGTGCACGCACTCGCGCCGGGATCGGCCGCGCACGTTTGCTGCGCCGCAGCAATGAGGGAGTTACAATCCGCCACGCAGCCTTGCTCGGCCGAAGTGGCACTGTTGTTACAGGTTTGCAGTGTGGTGCGACACCCGGTGATGCACTGCGGATCCGGCTGGGTCGGCACCGAGGTTGCGCAGGTGGCAACACATGTCTGTCTGGCGCTCCGGCAGGCGCTTGCTGCCGTATTCAAGGCGGCGCGACAGGGCTGGAGACACGTACGCAACGCGGTGCGCGCGCTCTGGCAAGCGGCTGACCTGTAGTCTATCGAGCAAGCATCGTTGCTCGCTTGACGTTCGGTGCTGCACGTCGCCACCGAGCAGGTCTGAGCGTCACTGCGCGCGTTATCGAGGCAGAACCGGTCAAGCTGCCCACAGTTCTGTCGACACTGCGAGTTCGCCTGCGGGTTCGGTTGGCCATGGCCATGGCCGCCGAATGGGTCATGGCCGCCGAAGCGATTGGCGCTCGCCGGGACAGCCAGGACAAGGGCGGCGCCGGCGGCGCCGGTGAATACCGCGAATATCTTCTGTGCATTTGTCATGATCTCATCTCCCTTCTCTTCAATGACCACCCAACGAGGGTGGGGGAATCCCGCTCGGCGCCGCCACTTGGCCGGCGGGGCTCTGCATAATTTGATCTCCTCCGACACTGTAATGGCCTCTATCACCACGAAAATGGGAATTCAAGCCAATAATGCAACTGGCCTGGCCGGCATTGGTGCGGAGTGTCACGAGTTGCCGGGACCTGTCGACGCATGGTCACCGGCCGTCGACGTGAACGGCGAGAGTGCGGCCACTTTCGACGAGGTGATCCGTGCCCTGAACAACGCGCTCAGCGGCTGCCCGACCTGAACGAGTGATCCGCCACGGTCACGTGCCAGCATCGCCTTTCTCAACGGTCTTTCACCACGCCGATGCCGCCCTCGCTGCGACGTTGGCGGACCTCGCCGCGGCGGGCAACGCCGTACGTTCCGATCCCGAGCTGACGCCATAGCGCTCGATATCCTCGCGGTCGATCGTAGAGTTACGTCATAATTATTTCTACGTTTGCATTCCCTGCACATTGGGATTATTCCCCATTTACATGCACACGCTCTCCCGACCCAGCTGCGCACCGCCACTCATCACGGACCGATTTGCGCAACACCGCGCCCTGCGCGCCGCGGTTTGGACCGACGGCGGAGGGCTCAACGTCACTGTGAAGGAGAGATTACGAACATGACCCGACCACACCACTTACTGATTCTGCCGGCGCTACTCACGTTGACGCTCGCCGGCCCAGCGTTCGCGAATGGGCTCGGGGGCCACCGACCACTGAAGGAGCGCCCATGCCTGTCCGATTGCCGCCAACAGGCACGGGACTGCGTCGACGCGGCACGCACGGCAGCTCGATTGTGCGCGCAGACGACCTGCAGCACCGAGCTCGCTGCTGCAAATGCGGCCTGCACCGGCGACCCGAGGTCAGACGCCTGTACGACCGCCCGCAACGCAGCGCGGACTTGCCTGGCACCGTGCCGCGACGCCCTGAGAACCGATCTCACCAAGTGCCGCGACAATACCGACACCTGCGTCTCGGCGTGCCCGGATCGCCAACCGACACCGGCACCGACTCCGGTGGACCAAGCGTGTCTGTCCGGATGCCGCGTCGCCTTCGGCACTTGCAGCAAGGCGGCCCAAGGCACGGCGCAGCAGTGTGCCACCGCCTGTAGCAGCCTGACGCAAGCGGCGCGCACCGCGTGCGCTGTCGGTCACCTTCGGTCTCAGGCCTGCCGCGATGCGCAGCAGGCGGCATATGCGTGCTTGCGTCCATGCCAAAGCACCTTGGTGACGGCAACACGAACTTGTCTGAGCACGGCGCACGATTGTGTCGCGTCGTGCCCAGACGCCAGCCAGTCGGGCGGGCAGCCATAACGGGCGCCCTACTGACTCTTCCCGCCGGGCGGCAATCAACGGTTCCTCCCCCCCGGAAAGCCGCCTTGCCGCCCGGCGGGACTTCGTCCATACAGAGGCCGACCACCTGGCCGCCACGCACATGCTTTCACGTCCGCTGAAGGAACAGTTCGTAACCGCCATCCGCCGCCTCCTGCGACCGGTGGTGCGCCAGTTGATCGCCTACGGCGTGACCTACCCGGCGCTCAATCGCATGGTGCGCGAGCTGTACATCGAAGTCGCCGATGACCACTTCGCCTTGCCGTTCAAGCGCGTGACGGACAGCCGCGTCGCCTTGGTGACGGGCATCAACCGCAAGGAGGTGTCCCAGCTCCGTCAGCGGCGAAAGAAGAGCAGCGGCGAGGCCGTCGAGGTGGAGGACACCGTGATGACCCACGTGATCGGCCGTTGGATGGCCGGGCCGCCGTATGCCAATGCACAGGGCCACCCGCACCGTCTGCCCTACGAGGCGGCGTCAGCACGCGCCGCGAGCTTCGCGCGTCTCGTGCGCGAGGTCGGGCCCGACGTGCCGGTGCGCTCGGTACTGGATGAGTTGCTGCACATCGGAGTCGCGGAGCTGACGCCGGACGGCGACGTCTGCCTGATCCGCGAAGCCCACGTTCCGGCGGTCGACACGGAGGGCAAACTCACGCTGCTGGGCGCCGACCCGGCCGAGGTCTTCCGCACCATCATGCACAACATCGAGCACCCCGACACGCCGCGGCTGCAACGCAAGGTGGTCTACGACAACATCGGCGCCGATGCGGTGCCCGAGCTCAGCAAGGCAGCGCGCGAGGTCGGCGAAGAGTTCATGCGTCGCGCCAACGCCTTGCTGGCGTCGTACGACCGCGACCGCAACCCCAAAGCCCCGGGGGGCAAGCGGTTGCGCATCGTCCTCGGCACCTACTACTTCGAAGAAGACGCGGCAGCACCGACACCGCCGCCCGCGGCAGATGGCAGAGCGAAGCCCCCCGGCCGCATCCGGAGGTCACGATGAAACCGCTTCGCAGGCTCGCGCTGCTGCTCCTCGCCACCGTTCTTGGATGCGCTGATGGCGGTCCCGTCGGCACGGGAATCTCGTCGTCGTCAGTGAGTGGGACGCTTGTCGCTGTGGATACGAGCGGAGACGGCAGTGCTGCCAGCCTCGCCGCGCCGGTTCGAGTGAGTCTGGAAGAGTTACCCGATGTCGCGACCATGACCGATGCCGATGGGAACTTCGATCTCGTCGGCGACTTCTCCGGATCGCTGACGCTGAAGTTCACCGCTCCGCAGACGGAAGCCACGACACCACTGCTCGTACCAGAGTCCTCCGAGATCGAGCTCGGAGACGTTCGTATTCGCCCCGGCATGGTGATCTTCAACAAGCCGCAGGTGCGGCGTTTCTTCGGACAAGTCGCCTTCATCGACTGCTCCACCGGCACGCCAGGGGCGGCGGATCTCCTGGTCAACGACCGCAAGACGGCGGCCAACCAGTTCATGATTCGCTTCTCACCCGAGACGGTGCTCGTGTCGGCCGACGGGCAGGACGTGCAGTGCAGCCAGATCAAAGTCGGCCTGCGCGTCTCCATCGAAGGCGTGATTCAGCGAGACCGCACCATCGGCGCCATCACCGTAGTCGTCACGCCGCCACCCCCAGGCCACGAGCAGCCCGTCACGCAACTGCGCTTCTCCGGAACGGTAGCGGTCATCAATTGCGGCTCAGGCATGATCCTGCTGATTGACGACGTTGCCGGCCAGTCGCGTTTACGCCTGTCGGACGCCAGCGGTCTCGTCGATCCGGCGCTCCAGGCGCTGGAATGCGCCGACATACAAGTGGGCGACCGCATGAAGGGCAAGGGACTGGTCAAGGCACGCCGCCCCGACGTCATCGAGGTGGTCACGGCCGCGATCCAGCCGCCGGCGCCGTAGCTTCCCAAACTGCGCTTTCCGAACGGGCCCGGATTTGGTCTGTTGTAAGTCCGATGGCCCGTTTGGGATGCAGCGGCTCTGCACCAAGAGTCACCGTTCTCCTCGTTGCCATCGTGGCGTTACAGGTAGCAACGGCTGCTGCCCAACCTTCGCTTGTCGAGTTCGGCATCCCAACTGCCGGCAGCGGCCCGCGCGGTATCACCGCCGGCCCCGACGGCAACCTCTGGTTCACC
Organism: Binatia bacterium; assembly: GCA_041497995.1. Lineage (GTDB taxonomy): Bacteria > Desulfobacterota > Binatia > HRBIN30 > HRBIN30 > DATKMS01. Next base: position 8,405 of record JBGQHM010000049.1, read on the forward strand.
GAAGCCGACGTCAACCGCATCGGGCGCATCACCGCGAGCGGCATCGTGACCGAGTTTCCACTACCGTCGGCGTTGAGTGTCCCCGAAGAGATCGTCGCTGGGGTAGACGGCGCTCTCTGGTTCACCGAAGCGTTTGGCAACCGCATCGGACGTATCACCCTGGACGGTAGTCTCACCGAGTTCCCGATTCCGACGTCCGCCAGCTTTCCACTCGGCATCACGGCCGGCGCCGACGGCAACCTGTGGTTCACTGAGGCGTTCGGCAACCGCATCGGGCGCATCACCCCGGACGGAAGCGTGAGTGAGTTCGGTCTGCTCACCCCAGCGAGTTATCCCTCGAGCATCGCGGCAGGACCCGACGGCAGTCTCTGGTTCACCGAAGCGGACGCCGACCGCATCGGACGTGTCACGCTCAGCGGTGTGGTCAGCGAGTACACCATCCCAACCGCGTTCAGCTACCCAACTGACATCATCGCCGGTGCAGACGGCAACCTGTGGTTCACCGAGTCGGACATCGATCAGATCGGCCGCATCACGCCAGCCGGCAGCATCACCGAATTTCCACTCCCCACAACGCTCAGCACGCCTGAGGGCATCACGCTGGGTAGCGACGGCAACCTGTGGTTCACCGAACTCGATGCAGACCAGCTTGGTCGGATCACGCCGAACGGCACGATCACCGAGTTCGCGTTGCTTGCCGACCAGAGTGCGCCGCAGGACATCGTCGCGGGTCCGGACGGTGCCCTGTGGTTCACCGAGTACGCCGGCAACCGCATCGGAAGGATCGGCCCCATTGCCACACCGACGGCGACTTCAACACTCACCGCGACGGCCACGTCGACGCAGACGGTATCGCCAACATCGAGTCCAACCCCGACGGTGCCCCCGACTGACACCGCCACCGCCACGACCACGGAGACGCCAAGCCCGACGGTCACAGCGACACATACACCCACAGAGACGCCGACGGCACTACCTTGCAATGGCGATTGCGACAGCAATCGTGTGGTCACGGTTAACGAGCTCGTCACCGCAATCGACATTGCTTTGGGGAGCGCACCTCTCGCAACGTGCAGCGCCGTCGATGCGAACCGCAACGGCTCGGTGACCATCGACGAGGTGATCCGCGCGCTGAATAATGCGCTCAGCGGTTGCCCAACCTGAACGAGTGATCCACCAGGTTCAAGCGAACCGCTCGCGCAGACGCTGCAGCTTCGCTGCTGATTGCTCTCACAGTAGATAAGGGCCAGGGCCGCCCGGAAGGCTGGGACGTGCGGCCTTGCGTCGGCAGTTGCGCGCATCGCGTCAGCCATCTTTGCGAGCCGCCCTTGCCGATAGCGAATCTCGAACAGCTGCGGGGCCAGTGTTTCCTCCGCCTGTGGTAACTCCATTGAGGTTCCCAATTCGAAGGCGCTGAGTGCCTGCTGCTTGGCATCGGGCGATCCACGCATCAGCGACCAACAGGCTCGCATGGTACGAGCTGACCAGATGAAGAAAGGCAGGCGCAGTTCCGCGGCGAGCTGTTCGTATCGGACGAGAGCGCGCGAGGCTCCGATCGCATCACCTGATTCCAGTAAGGGAGCAAAACGGTGAAAGGCAGCCCGACAGGTTAGCTCCAGACTCCCCATACCAGTGGTCAGCGTTTCCAGCTCCTCGGTCAGGGCCAGCCGCTCCGCCAGCGTGGTCGGGTCGTTGTTCGTGTACACCCGCGCAAACAGAGCATAGGCCAGTGCGACGCGATCACCGGCGCGCCGCGCGATCTCCAGCGCCTCAGCCGAGATCGCGTAACGCCGCTCCCGTTGGCTGTACATGAGTTCGACAGCGAGCTGGCCGAGCAGCCGCGCGCGGAGCACGCTGTCATTCGGTCCGAGCGCTGCGGTCGCTTCGCTGTACAGGGCCACAAGCGTGTCGTCCACCGTGAAGCCCCAAGCCGCTCCTCCCGGAAGACCGCTCCCCAGCGCGGCAATTCCCAACCGATGCGCATCGTCGTGGCGGCGGGCGATGGCGGCGGCCTCCGTCGTGCTATCGCGGAAGCGCGGGTCGCCTGCGCTGCGCTGCGCATCGCCGAGGGCGAGCAAGAGGTCGCAACGCAATAGCTCGCCGTCGCGGTCCGTCGGTTTGAGCACGGCCAGCGCCCGCTCGTAGTGGGCAGCCGCCTCCTCGTACGCCAGGCCGGCCAGCGCGCGGTCGCCCGCTTGCCGAGCGTAGCCGATCACCTTCGCAGCATCGGCCACCTGCGCCGCGGCGAGCCAGTGATGCGCCAGCTCGTCGATGCGCGTGCCGGGCGTCGCACCGGTCAGCGCCTCGAGCGCTTCGCCAACTCTGCGGTGCAGCCGCGCACGGCGGGCGCTGCTCAGCTCCTCGTACAACGTGGTCCGAATCAGCGCATGGCTGAAGCTGAAGTGCTCCGGCTCGCCCGGCACCTCGGCAACCAGCGCGGCGGCGGTGGCCTCGTCGAGCGCGTCGAGAATGGCGTCTTCGATTTCGGACTGCGGATTTCGGATTGCGGAATTGGCGTAGGGTGCGCTGTGCGCACCATCTTCGTCCGAGCCCGCCCCTGTGGTCCGCACAGCGGACCCTACGATTGCCGTGGTCGCAGCGACCCGCGTCAGCAGCGGCAGATCGAACTGCCGCCCGATCACCGCGGCCAGGCTCAGCACCTTGTTCGTTGCTTCCGACAGCCGCCCCAGGCGCCGGCCGATCACGTCCTTCACCCCTTCGGGAATGCCGAGGCCGGCGATGTCGCCCTTGTACGTCCAGCGCTCGCCCTCGCGGAACACGGCGCCCGACTCCGTCAGGTTGCGCAGAATCTCGGTGATGAAGAACGGGCTGCCCTCGGTCTCGCGCTGCAGCGCGTGGGCCAGCGCGATGCCTTCCTCGGTGAGCTCGTGGCCGGCGCTGGCCGTCACCAGCGCCACCACCGCCGCGTCGTCGAGGCCGCGCAGCGCCAGGCGCTCGACGCCGGACTCCTTCCGCAGGTCGGCGAGCATGGACGTCAGGGGATGGGTGCGCGTGAGATCGGTGTCGCGGTAGGTCGCGATGATCAGCAGCCGCAGCGGCGCTGTGGAGCGGATGATGTGCTTCAGTAACAGCAGCTCGGGGGCGCCGGCCCAGTGCAGGTCATCGAGGACGAGCACGATCGGCGCGTCCTGCGAGGCGGTCGCCAGCAGACCGGTGGCGGCCTCGAACAGCAGGTAGCGCTCCGTCTCGGCTTCAGCAATTTGCGGTGCTGGAAGGTCCGCAATGCGCGCCCGCAGCTCGGGCACCAGGCGCGCCAGCTCGCCCTGGTGTGCGCGCGCATGCGTCGCGAGCACGTCGTCCGGGGCGTGCACGACGTAGTGGCGCAAGGCCTCGACGAACGGGCGGTACGGCAAGGTGACATCCTCGTCGCAGAACCCGAACAGCACGGTGGCGCCGTCGGCGTGCGCGGACCGCGCCATCTCCGCGGCGAGGCGCGTCTTGCCGATGCCCGGCTCGCCGGCGAGCAGCACCAGCTGACGCTGGCCGTCTTTCGCGTGCCTCCACGCCTTGGCCAGGACGTCCTGCTCAGCCCTGCGGCCGAAGAGTCCGAGCGCTGGCGTCGCGGCCAGTCGGGGCGGCAGCGGAACACCCGCGGCGGGCGCGAGCGGTTCCCATTTCACGTCACAGGCGAGAACGGGCTCGGGCAGTCCCTTCAACGTGAGCTCGCCGACAGAGGTGAACGTGTGGCCTTTGCCCCGCGCCAGCAGGCGCACGACTTCAGAGACGAGAATCTGTCCGGCTGCAGCCGCGGCACACAGGCGGGATGCTTCGACCACCGGCGGGCCGTAGAGATCGTTGTCGTCGCGCGTCGCTTCGCCGGAGGAGACACCGACGCGAAGGTGCAAAGGAGGGCAGGCAGAGACGCCTGCCCCACTATGAGATTCGGAATCAAGAAAAGAACTGGGAGAAGAAACACTGGTGGCGGCAGGCCTCCGTGCCTGCCTTCCTTGTTGCTCGGTGGCCTGCTGCAGCGCGACAGCGCAGGCGACCGCATCGGCGGCGCTGCCGAAGCACAGCATCAACCCGTCGCCAGTCGTCTTCACCTCGATGCCGTTGTGCTTGCTCACGGCAGCGCGCCAGGCCACGAACTGCTCTCGCCGCAGCGCTTCGTAAGCGTCATGTCCCAAGCGGCTTGCCAACTCGGTGGAGCCGACCAAGTCGGTGAAGAGGACGGTAACGGTTTCCGTACGTGCCATGCAGAGGGCGGGTTTCAAACCCGCCGCTACTTCACCAAGCTGCGCACCGCGCGCGCCACGTTGTCGGCGGTGAAGCCGAACTTCTCCATGTTCGTCTCACCCGGTGCGGACGCACCGTAGCGGTCGATGCCGATGGCGATGCCGGCGTCGCCAATCCAGCGGTGCCAGCCGAAGGTCGTCCCGGCCTCGACGGAGACACGCGCCTTCACCGCGGGCGGCAGCACCGACGCACGGTACTCGGGACTCTGCGCTTCGAATGTTTCCCAGCAGGGCATCGACACCACTCGTGTGCGGACACCGTCCCTGGCGAGCAGCTCACGCGCTGCCATCGCAACCGACACTTCGGAGCCCGTGGCAATGATGATCGCTTGCGGCGCTCCTCCATCGGCGTCTGCCAGCACGTAGGCACCCTGCGCGACGCCGGACGCCGGTGCGCAGCGGCTCCGGTCGATGACCGGCAGCTTCTGTCGCGTCAGCACGAACGCCACCGGCCCATCACGGTGCATCATCGTCCACCGCCAGGCCTCCGCTGCCTCCGCCGCGTCGCCGGGACGCATGACGTGCAACTGCGGCATAGCGCGCAACGACATCAGGTGCTCGATCGGTTGATGGGTCGGTCCGTCTTCTCCCAACCCGACGGAGTCGTGCGTCCACACGAAGATCACCGGCAGCTCGTTCAACGCCGCCAGGCGGACCGCCCCGCGCATATAGTCCGAGAACGTGAAGAACGTCGCCACGAACGGGCGCAGGCCGCCGTGATACACGATGCCGTTGGCGATCGCGCCCATCGCGTGCTCGCGCACGCCGAAGTGCAGGTTGCGTCCCGCACCGGTCTGTCCATCGAACGACCCTGCGTCCTTCAGCGACGTGTCTGTCGAGCCCGACAGGTCGGCATCGCCACCGATCAACCACGGCACGCGCGCAGCGATTGCATTGAGCGCCTTGCCACCGGCCGTCCTCGTCGCCACCGCTTCGCCTGCCTTCCATGTCGGAAGGTCGGCGTCCCATCCCTTCGGTAACTCACCGCGCAGTCCCTGTCTCCATTCTTCCGCGAGATCCGGGTACGCCTGCGCATAGGCGTCCAACCGTCCTTGCCACTCCCCTTGAACTCGCTGCCCACGCTCGACAGCGAGTCGGAAGTGGGCCAGCGCGTTGTCGGGAATGTAGAAGAAGCGTTCCGGATCCCAGCCGAGTGTCTTCTTGGTGAGCGCAACTTCCTCTACACCCAGCGGGCTGCCATGCGCCTGCGATGTCCCTTGCTTGTGCGGCGAACCGTAACCGATCGTCGTCTCGATCACGATCATAGATGGACGCGTGGTATCCGCCTCGGCCGCTTTAATCGCCGCATCGATGGCGTCGATGTCGGTGTCGCCCTTGTCTACCCGCAGCACCTGCCAGCCGTACGCGGCGTAGCGCGTTGCGACATCTTCGGTGGAAAATGCGAGTGAGGTCGGGCCGTCGAGCGAGACGTGGTTGCAGTCGTAGAGGTAGATCAGCTTCCCAAGCTTGAGGTGCCCGGCAAGCGAGCCGGCTTCGGAGGAGATGCCCTCCATGAAATCGCCGTCCGAGACGATGGCATAGGTACGATGATCAACGATGGTGTGGCCCGGGCGGTTAAAGCGATGCGCTAGCATCCGTTCGGCGATTGCCATGCCGACGGCGTTGGCGGTCCCCTGCCCCAGCGGACCGGTGGTTGCCTCGACGCCGGCCGTCATGCGCATCTCCGGATGCCCTGGCGTGCGGCTCTCCCATTGGCGGAACGTCTTGAGGTCGTCCATGGTCAGGTCGTACCCGGTGAGGTGCAGCAGAGAGTAGAGCAGCATGCTGCCATGTCCGGCGGAGAGCACGAAGCGGTCGCGGTTCGGCCAGTGCGGATCCTTCGGGTTGTGGCGCAGGTGCCGCTGCCACAACACGTACGCCATCGGGGCGGCACCGAGCGGTAGCCCGGGATGTCCCGAGTTGGCCTTCTGCACCGCGTCGATGGCGAGCGTTCGGATGGTGTTGATACTGACTTGCTCGATGCTTGCGTCAGCCGCACTCATGACTCTCTCCTTCCCACTTGCCGCCCTTAGTACCTCATTGCTTGAGGCGATGCATGTATCCGCAAACCGTGCTCCGGCGCAACCGACAGCCCGTTTCGCCGGCATCCCTGGACTCACCGGTTGAAATGTCCATCGCTGTCCACTATCACCCAGCGCTGACCGATCGACGAGAACAATGCAGCTTACTGTCCGTGACGTCTCAACCCTTCTCAAGGTTTCGGAAAAGACCGTCTATCGGTGGATCAGCCAGGGCATCCTGCCGGCGTATCGGGTCAGCGAGCAATACCGCTTCAACCGCGCCGAGTTGTTGGAGTGGGCCGCCTCGCGGAAGATGAACGTCTCCGCTGATCTCTTCGAGGAGCCGGAGAGCACCGCGGCGCCGTTGCCCAGCCTGGTCGAGGCGCTGCAAGCCGGTGGCATCTTCTATCGAGTCGATGGCACCGACAAAGAGTCGGCGTTGCGCGCGGTGGTCGAACACATGCGCCTGCCCGATGAGGTGGACCGGGAGTTTCTCCTGCGCGTGTTGCTGGCGCGCGAGAATCTACAGTCGACCGGCATCGGCGATGGCATCGCCATCCCGCATGTGCGCAACCCGATCGTGCTGCACGTGTCGCGGCCGATGATTGCCCTGTGCTTTCTGGAGAAGCCCGTCGACTTCGGGGCGCTCGATGGCAAACCGGTGCACGTGCTCTTCTCCCTCATCAGCCCGACTGTCCGCGCCCACCTGCGCATGCTGTCGCGGCTGTCGTTCGCACTGAGCGACGCGGGGTTCAAGGACGCCATCACCGGCCAAGCATCGCGTGACGAGATCCTCAACCACGCGCGGCGCGTCGAGGCGGCCCTCGATCAGCGGGCGGCGCGGAACGGCAGCGCGCCCTAAAATGCTTCTCCTGCTCCTCGCGGTGGGGGTGCTGCTCACCACTGGCTGTGCCGCGCTGCTCACTCAGAAGTCCTTTCGCTGGTCTACCACCTGCGCCGTCAGTGGAGCCGTCACGGCCTCGATCATCGGAATCATCCCAGCGACGTCCGTCCTTTTGGGTGCACCGGCAGAAGCAATGCACCTGCCCTGGAGGGTCCCGTACGGTGCGTTCTCGATCGCAGTGGACGCGTTGTCCGCGTTTTTTCTGCTGCCGATATTTCTGCTGTCCGCTGTCACCGCCGTGTACGGCGCCGAGTACATGCGAGCGTACCGCGCGTCCCGCTCCGTAGGACCCCCATGGTTCTTCTTCAACCTGCTGGTCGCCAGCATGGTACTGGTCGTGATCGCCCGTAACGGCGTGCTCTTTCTGGTGGCGTGGGAAGTCATGGCACTCGCGTCGTTCTTCCTGGTGACGTTCGAGGACGAGAAGGAAAGCGTGCGTGAGGCGGGCTGGGTCTACCTCGTGGCCACGCACCTCGGCACCGCGTTCCTGCTCGGGCTCTTCATCCTGTTGGGCCGCAGCGCCGATTCGCTCGACTTCGACCGCTTCGTTGTCGCCCCATCGCAGGCTGGGCTGCTTTTCGTGCTCGCGTTGATCGGCTTCGGCACCAAGGCAGGGTTCATGCCCCTGCACGTCTGGCTGCCGGAGGCGCATCCGGCAGCGCCCAGTCACGTGTCGGCGCTCATGTCGGGGGTGATGATCAAGACGGGGATCTACGGTCTGGTGCGTACGCTGACCGTCCTGGCGCCGGCAGCGGCACCGCCGCCGGCGTGGTGGGGATGGTTGCTGTGTGGTGTCGGCTTGACCTCCGGCATCTTCGGCGTTCTCTTCGCTTTGGCGCAGCACGACCTCAAGCGGTTGCTGGCGTACCACAGCGTCGAGAACATCGGCATCATCGCGCTCGGTCTCGGCGTCGGCGTGTTGGGACTCAGCGCCGGCATGCCCACCCTTGCTGTGTTGGGCTTCGCCGGCGGGCTGCTCCACGTCGTGAACCACGCGCTGTTCAAGGGGCTGCTCTTCCTCGGTGCGGGAGCGGTCGCGCACGCCGCGGGCACGCGGGAGATCGATCATCTCGGCGGCCTCTTCAAGCGGATGCCGTGGACTGGACTCACATTCCTGATCGGAGCCGTCGCCATTTCCGGGGTGCCGCCGCTCAATGGGTTTGTCAGCGAGTTGCTCATCTACCTGGGCGCGTTCCACGGCCTGGCGTCGGCGGTGTCAGGAACGGCGGTCGCGGTGCTCTGTGTGATCGCGGGGCTAGCACTGATCGGCGGCCTGGCTGCCGCCTGCTTCACCAAGGCCTTCGGCATCGTGTTTCTCGGCGAGCCGCGCACTGATCGCGCCGCACACGCGCACGAACCGAGCCTGGCGATGCGCTTGCCGATGCTGTTGCTCGCCGCGGGCTGCGTCCTGATCGGGCTGCTATCGCCGCTTGCTGTCTACGCACTGGCTCCGGTGTTGGCGACCGTGACTGGTTTATCGCCGGAGGTCGTGAGCGCCCAGGTCGCTCAGACTGGCGGCATTTTATCTTTCGTCACTGCGGGCGGCATCGGATTGCTCGCTGTGATCGCGGCGCTGGCGGGGTTGCGTTCCTGGCTGCTGTCGGGACGCCCGGTCGCCACAACCCAGACGTGGGGTTGCGGCTACGGGCGACCGACGCCACGTATGCAGTACACCGCCTCATCCTTCGCGCAGCCGCTGACCGACCTTTTCAGCGTCCTGCTGCTCAGCCGACGTCACCTGGCGCCGCCTGCCGGCTTGTTCCCGCGGGCCGCCTCGTTGGCAACCGAAACCGCCGACGTGTGCGGTGAGCGGTTGTACGCACCGGTGTTCAGCGGCATCGGCCGCGGCCTCGCGGCGTTGCGGTGGCTGCAGCACGGTCGCGTGCATCTCTACGTGCTCTACATCGCCCTCACCTTGGTGGTCTTGTTGATATGGAAGCTGGGCTGACGACCGCTCTGCCGCTGCTGCTCGCGCCGCTCTTGCTCGGTACCATCAACCGAACGAAGGCCCTCCTCGCGGGGCGCACCGGCCAGCCGGTGCTGCAGCCGTACCACGACCTGGTCAAGCTGCTGCGCAAAGGCGCGGTGTACAGCCGGACCACGACGTGGATCTTCCGCGCCGGTCCCATCGTCGGTCTCGCGGCCGTTCTGGTAGTCACAACGCTGGTGCCGCTCGGCGGCGCCGCGGCGGCACTCGCTTTCCCGGGCGACTTGATTCTCGTCGCGTATCTGCTGGCGCTGATGCGCTTCTTCACCGTCTTGGCTGCGCTCGACACGGGCTCGAGCTTCGAGGGCATGGGCGCCAGCCGCGAGGTGACGTTCTCGGCGCTGGCCGAGCCGACGCTGCTGCTGAGCATGGCGGCCCTGGCGCACCAGACGGGGAGTCTGTCGCTTTCTCCGATGTATGCCGGCATCAACGCCGCGGCCTGGACGCACGCCGGTCCGGCGCTCGCCGTACTCGCCGGCGCACTGCTGATCATCTTTCTTGCCGAGAATGCACGCATCCCGATCGACGACCCGAGCACGCATCTCGAGCTAACGATGATCCACGAGGTGATGGTGCTCGACCACAGCGGCCCGGATCTCGCCTTCATCCTCTACGGCAGCGCGCTGAAGCTGTGGGTGCTCGGCGCGCTCCTGGTTGGTATCGTCGTTCCGGTACGCACCGGCAGCGTGTGGATCGACGGCCTCGCGAGCCTCGCGGGCTTGGCGGTACTGGCCATGCTCATCGGCCTCATCGAGTCATCGATGGCACGCTGGCGCCTGCTACGCGTACCGCAGTTGCTGGTTGGTGCTGGAGCGTTGTCCGTGTTGGCGCTGGCGCTCATGTTGCGGTGAGGATGCCATGGATCTGTGGACTGACTCCGTGCTGGTGTTCTTCGCGCTGACCAGCTTGCTGTTGCTCGGCTCGAGTCGCTTGGTTGGCTGCATCCGCATCGTCGCCTTCCAAGGCGTCCTGCTCGGGCTGCTGACACTCCTGTCGCACCGCGATGAGCTGTCGCTGCGCGTGCTCCTGTTGGCGACGGCGGTCATCGGCCTGAAGGGGGTCGTCTTTCCATGGCTGTTGGCGCGCGTGCTGCGAGACGCGAACGTGCGCCGCGAGGTGGAACCGTTTGTCAGCTACACGGTCTCATTGCTCATCGGCATCTCAGCGCTGGCACTCTCCTTGTGGTTGAGCCGGCGTCTGCCCTTGCCCACCCCGCCGATCGCGTCCTTGCTGGTTCCGGTCGCGCTGTTCACCATCCTCGCAGGCTTGTTTGTGATCGTTAGCCGGCGCACGGCGCTGACACAGGTGCTCGGGTATCTGGTCCTCGAGAACGGCATCTACGCCTTCGGCGTCGGGCTCGTACAGGGCACGCCGATGCTTGTCGAGTTGGGCGTGCTGCTCGACGTCTTCGTCGCCGTGTTCGTGATGGGCATCGCGCTCTTCCACATCAATCGCGAGTTCGACCACGTCGACGCCGACCGGCTGGCCGTGTTGCGGGATTGGACGCCATGATTCTTGCTCTCCTCTTGCTGCCCACGGCTGCGGCCCTGGCCGCCTTCTTCATCCGGCCGGACGTGCCGCGGCGCATTTTGCTCGTCTTCACCGCACTCGCACACACGGGCTTGACCGGCGCAACCTGGGTGCTGCAACCGGCATCGACGCTCGGTGGCTGGGTGCGCCTCGATGCGCCGGGGCGCTTGTTCCTCAGCATCACCAGCACGCTCTTCCTGGCGGCGGCGATCTACAGCGCGGGCTACCTGCAGCGCGAGCAGCGCGGCGCGCATGCGGACTTCGAGGAAGGGTTGCTGTTCGCCAACGCACCCGAGCCGACGTTCACCAGCTGCCTGTTGCTCTTTCTCGCCGCGATGACGCTGGCAACCGTGAGCCATCGCTTCGGACTGTTGTGGGTCGCGATCGAAGCCACCACACTCGCGAGCGCACCGCTCATCTATTTCCATCGCCAGCACCGCTCGCTGGAGGCGACGTGGAAGTACCTGCTGATCTGCTCGGTCGGCATTGCGCTGGCGTTGCTCGGCAACTTCTTTCTCGCCGTCGCCGCTTCGAATCACGGCGGCGTGCCGGTACCGCTGGTGTTGGAGCAGTTGCTCCGCGAGGCGCCCCGGCTGCACGTCACGTGGCTCAAGGCGGCCTTCCTCCTCTTTCTCGTAGGCTATGGCACCAAGATGGGATTGGCGCCGCTGCACACCTGGCTACCGGATGCGCACAGCGAAGCGCCGTCGGTGGTCTCGGCCCTGCTCTCCGGCGCCCTGCTCAACTGCGCGTTCCTCGGGATTTTGCGTGTGCAGCAGGTATGCGTGGCCGCCGGGCAAGGAGCCTTCGGACAGGATCTGCTTGTCGGGTTCGGTCTGCTGTCGATGGCTGTGGCAGCCGTCTTCATCGTCGGGCAGGCTGACTACAAGCGTATGCTCGCTTACTCGAGCGTCGAGCACATGGGCATTCTCACGCTTGGCGTCGGCCTCGGTGGCGCCGCCACGTTCGGCGCGCTGCTGCACGCGGTCAACCACTCGTTGACGAAGGCGATGCTCTTCCTGGTCGCCGGCAACGTGCTCGCGGTGTACCAGTCGAAATCGACTCGCGACGTGCGCGGCGTCCTGCGCGTGTTGCCGGTGTCCGGCGTGCTCTGGGTCGCTGGCTTCTTCGCGATCACCGGATCGCCGCCGTTCGGGCCGTTTCTCAGTGAGCTCACCATCCTGAAGGCGGCGTTGGATCAGGGACGCAGCGTCGTGGCCATCGCGTACCTCGTCTTCCTCGCCATGATTTTCGTCGGCATGATGACGATCGTCCTACGCATGGCACAAGGGATCGCGCCGGGCCGGACGCAGGAGCGGGAGCCGATGCTGGCTATCGTCCCGCCGGCGGTATTGGGTGTCCTTGTCCTCGTCTTGGGACTCTACATTCCGCCGGCGGTGCAGCACCTGCTCGAAGAGGCGGCCCGCGCACTCGGGTAACCAGCATGTCCGCCGCCGTTTCCGTCTACAACAGCGAAGCGATCGCCGTTCAGGCCGTACCGGAGCTCTCCGCCGTAGAGTTCAGAGACACGGTCGTCGGCAGCGTGGAGAGGGGCGCGCGTATCGCGGCACTCTTCGGGCACGCAGCCGATCGGGAACGCGTGCGTCTGGTCGCAGTGCTGGCGCACGGTGACCTCGGCACGCTTGCAGTCGTCAGCAGGACCGTCAGCGGCAGCTACCCTGCCCTCACGCCGGACTGTCCGCAGGCGCATTGGTTCGAACGCGAGATCGCTGAGCAGTGGCACGTGCAGCCCGAGGGACATCCCTGGCTCAAACCGATTCGGTCTCCCGACACGACCGCGTTCTTCGGAATGGAAGGACACGAGATCCATGAGGTTGCCGTTGGACCGGTACACGCCGGGATCATCGAGCCGGGTCACTTCCGCTTCCAGTGTCACGGCGAGCACGTCTTCCACTTGGAGATCGCGCTGGGCTACCAACACCGCGGCGTCGAACGGGCCCTCGCCGGCGGCCCTACCAAGCGCACGATCCACTACATGGAGACGCTGGCCGGTGACACGTCGGTGGGACACGCCACAGCGTACTGCCAAGCGGTGGAAGCATTGGGCGGCTGTCACCTTTCCCCGCGCGCCGAGGTGCTGCGCGGCGTTGCACTGGAGTTGGAGCGCCTCGCCAATCATACCGGCGACCTCGGTGCACTCGCCGGCGACGTCGGTTACCTGCCAACGGCCACTCACTGCGGGCGCATCCGTGGCGACTTCCTCAACCTGACCGCCCTCATCTGTGGCAACCGCTTCGGCCGCGGCCTCGTGCGGCCCGGCGGTGTCGGCTTCGACGTGGACGCTGACCGCGCTGGCCAACTGCTCGAACGCCTCGACGTTGCGCTTCACGATGCCACACAAGCGGTCAACTTGCTGTGGGATACGCCGTCAGCGCAGGGGCGCTTCGAGAACACCGGGACACTGTCGCGCGACACCTGCATCGATCTCGGCCTGGTCGGCCCGTCCGCGCGGGCCTGCGATGTCGAACGTGATACGCGCCATGAGTTCCCAGCCGGCATCTACCGGTTCGTGCAAATTCCCGTGTCGACTTGGCACAGCGGCGACGTGTTCGCGCGCGCGCACGTCCGCTGGCTGGAGATCCAACGCTCCGTGGCGTTCATCCGAGAGCAACTGGTAACGCTTCCCGACGGGCCGAGCCGCGTCGACGTCGCGCCACGCGCGGCGGAGCAACTCACCGTCGCGCTCGTCGAGGGCTGGCGCGGCGAGATCTGCCACGTTGCCCTGACCGGCTCCGATGGCCGCTTCACGCAATACAAGGTCGTCGACCCGTCGTTTCACAATTGGTTTGGTCTGGCGGTCGCAATGCGCAATCAGCAGATCTCCGACTTCCCGCTGTGCAACAAGAGCTTCAACCTCTCCTATTGCGGGCATGACCTCTGAAGGGCTGCCATGCTGAAAGCACTCCATGCTCGCCTGCGGCAAGGTCATCGCACCATCGGGTTCCCGTACGACGCGCCCGCGCTGCCCGACCGCTTTCGCGGCCTTCCGGTGTTGGACGCCTCCAAGTGTGCCGCGGGTTGTCAGGCATGTGCCGAGGCGTGCCCTACCGACGCCATCACTGCCGACCAGCGCGGCCTTCGGCTCGATCTCGGCCGCTGCCTCTTCTGCGCCGAATGCGTCGAGGCGTGCCCCGAGGGGGCCGTGCAGTTCACTCGCGACTATCGCTTGGCAACGCGAACGCCGCACGCTCTCGTGCTCGATGGGCGCGCGCAGCAACTGGCGCAGGCGCTCGACGACACGACACGGCGCCTGTTTGGGCGGTCATTGAAGTTGCGGCAGGTCAGTGCGGGGGGCTGCAATGGATGCGAAGCAGATGTGAATGTCCTCAACACGGTCGTCTTTGACCTCGGCCGCTTTGGCATCCAGTTCGTGGCCTCACCGCGCCACGCGGACGGCCTGCTGATCACCGGTCCGGTCACCAACAACATGCGCTTGGCGTTGGAGAAGACCTACGCCGCCGTGCCTGCACCCAAGATCGTCATCGCTGTCGGCGCGTGCGCGATATCGGGCGGCCCCTACGTCGATCATCCCGAGGTGCACAACGGCGCGGCCAGCGTCGTGCCCGTCGATCTGTACATCCCCGGTTGCCCGCCGCACCCGCTCACAATCCTGGATGGATTGCTCCGCCTGCTGGGAAAGCTCCCAGCAGACGGCGACGGACTACACCCCTAGCCTTACGGCCGTTGCCCAGGTTGGGCATTCATCGTCCAGTCGTATTCGAGGTACGTCGGCGGCTTGGTGCGCAGCAGCTGCACCTGCGCCGGGGTGAGATAGGGCGCCAGGAAGTCGGCGAGCGACTTGCCGTTGCGCGTGAAGTCGTCGTTGAACCACTTGAAGATCTGGGACAGCTCGACTGTGCCGGTGGATGGATCGATGCGGTTGCGGCTGGGGTCGTTGAGGAAGCGGCGCGTCTGGTCGTCGAGCTGCGCATCGAGGCGGCTGCCGACATAGGCTTCCTGTCGCAGCTTCGGGCAACTGGTCGACGCGCAGACGAGCGCAAAGTGTGTCCGCGGATCGTGGAAGCGTGGCCGGATGATGCCGTGCTCAACATCGTCGGGGGTGCGCTTCTCGCCAACGATAACTTGGTCGTACGATTTGAAGAAACGATACCGCTTGAAGGTACTCTCGGCACTGTAACCGTCGAGGATGCCTTGCACGATCACCGCATTGTACGCGTTGATCCAGAACGCCAGCTGCTCCGTCTCCGGAAGCCCGTCGATGCGCGCTTCGCCAAGCGACGCGAGATACTTGCTCAGTACCGGCAGGTCCTCCGCTCGCAGTTGCCGATACGCGACGCGGCCGTTGTCGTCGACGTACTTGCTCACGATGAGGTTCCACGGCTGATGGTCCTCAGCAGCGGCCGTGGCCACGGTGGCGGCGATCACCATGACGCCGGCCACCAGACGGACAACCACGCAACGGGATCTGTTTACCCTCGCTCTGACGTTCCCCATCCGATGCTGGATGCCGGACGTCGAGCTTCGGGTCAAGCTGGTGACGGAAACGAGCTAGGAGCCAGTACCGCCGTACGGAAGAGCGTACAGCGTCTGCCCCACCTGCCTGACCGACTCGTGCCTGCTGGCGCGCAGTGCGCCCAGCTCGACGCTGAGCTCGACACCGCTTGCGTCCGCGGCCCAGACGTCTGCCGCACGCGCCGTGACCCGCAGTCTGGCGCGGCCTGCCGCCAGACGCAGCATCACGCGGGTCACGCACCCCGTCGTGCCCATCCTTCGTATACGCAGTAGCGTCCCATCACCGGCCGCAGAACGGCGGCGTTCGTCCGGCGTCGCTTCGACGCGCAGCACCATGCCGCGCGCTCCACGCAGCACGACCACCACCGGGTCGCCGGCTGGATCGAATGCCCATCCGGGCGGCACGTCCATCTCAGCACTGAGCTGCACCGGTCCGGTCCCCGTACTGTTGCTGTGCAGCACGCCACGCAGCAGGCGCAGCGTCGGAGGCGCCGGCACCCATTCGAACGCTCCGCGGTCGACGCCGCTACCCACGGGTCGCGGCGTCCCCGCAAGATCGAGTGGCGCGTAGCCGGGCACACCGCCGCTATCGATGGCGACGCTGTGCGCCCGCAGGCCGCATGTGTCAGGATCCAAGTCGGGATCGCCATACGTGGTGCCCTGCCCCTGTCCGCTGTCGCGTTGCCAGTGACCGGAGTTGATATCGTCACCGGAATACATCGTCTCGTCGGAGACATCCTGCCGTACGATCAGCCGCTCGGTCGGGATCGGCCGGTCGAAGAGATTGTGATCCTCGCGGAGCTCCACCGCAGCAGGGAACAGCAGCGCCTTGCCGGGACCCGTGATGATGGAGTTACGCACCACCACCGCGTGTCCGCTGCCGATGGCGCGCAGACCAATGTCGTTCTGCGACAAGGTGCAGTTCTGCACCGCGGTCACGCCACCCGTGGGCGCGCCCACGTTGACGCCGATCCGGCTGCGCTCGACAAGAACATTCTCCAGATAGCCGCCGGCGATTTTCACCCCCGAGCAGCCGTTGTCCTGCGCCACGCTTTGGAACAGGGACGTGTTCGCCCCTTGCAGATCAAACCCATCCTCCGAGTTGCCGATCGAGGCGGTGCGCTCGAACCAGACATCCGACGTCGTCGGGTCGGCGTTGAATCCGTCGGAGTCGCCGCTACATCCGTGGCCATCGTCATTCGCTTCCGAACGAGTATCGATGATGTGGACGCCATGAGCACCAGCGAAGATGCGCACACCCGTGCGGACATTGTGGTCGAGGACGGTATCGCGGACGACGATGTCCGCCGCGCCGGCGATCCAGATGCCGGTACGATTGTGATGCACGTGTAGACCGGCGAGCTCGATGTCGTGGGCGCCCGGCCGCACAAAGACCGTCTCGGCAAAGCCGCCGGTGAGCTCGAAACCTTGGATCGTGACGAAGCCAACGTCACAGGCGACGTCGAACGCAGACACGCTCGCAGTCGGGTCGGGGCTCTTGAGCACTGTGCCGGGGAGGCCACGGATGACGATCGCTGCTCCAGGAGCGCCAGAGCGCGTCAACACGACGGCTTCGCGGTAGACGCCCGCTGCCACGACGACCAGATCACCGGCCGACGCCTCGGCTACCGCAGCACCGATCGTGAGGAGCGGCGCGCTCTGGCTTCCGGGATTGTCGTCGGCGCCTTCGGTGCTCACGTAACGCACGCTCGCGGCATACGCGGCCTGCGGTGAGAGCGTCGCGCTGCAGAGCGCAACCAAGCCGACGATGAAACGTATGAGCCGCATCGAACAATCCAGTCCTGCAAACAGAAAGGCCGACACCGCCGTGCACGGTGTCGGCCTTTCTCGCTTCATGCGGTCCTGGGGTTCTGCAGAATCCCAAGACCGAAGCTTCGAGAGGTGAGAGAGCAACCCATGTGCCTGAACCGCCGGGCATCCGCACCGCACCGCTAGCGCGGCGCGTCGGCGTTGGTCCCGCGTCACGCCTGGGACCATTCAGCGAAAAGCGTCAAACTGTGCGGGGCAGTGGATGCGCTGTGACTCATCACACGGCCCGTCGGCGGCTTGCCCGCCCGGATCGCATCCTCTACAACCCTCAGGACCCGCCGAGGAGAACGCATGGAACTGATCACCACCTTCGTGCAGTACTTCCTGCACCTGGATCAACACCTGAACGTCGTCATCCAGAGCTACGGATTCTGGACGTACCTCATCTTGTTTCTCATCATCTTCTGTGAAACCGGGTTGGTGGTGACGCCTGTCCTTCCCGGCGATTCGCTCCTGTTTGCGGCGGGTACCTTCGCGGCGCTCGGATCGCTACGCATCGACGTGCTGTTCCTGGTGCTCAGCATCGCCGCCGTCGCCGGCGACTCGTTGAACTACTCGATCGGCTACGCCGTGGGACCGAAGGTCTTCTCGCAACGAGACACGCGCTTCTTCAAACGGGAGTATCTCGACCGCACGCACGCATTCTACGAGCGCCACGGCGGCAAGACGATTATCATCGCCCGCTTCATGCCGATCATCCGTACCTTCGCACCGTTCGTCGCCGGCATCGGGAGCATGACTTATGCGCGCTTCCTCAGCTACAACGTCATCGGCGGCGTCGCGTGGATCGGCCTGTTCACGTACGGCGGCTACTTCTTCGGCAACATTCCGGTGGTGAAGCGCAACTTCACCTTCGTGATCATGGCAATCGTCTTCATCTCCATCCTGCCAGGCATCATCGAGTTCGTGCGCCACCGCATGCGGGCACAGCCGGTGGGCATC
>JBGQHM010000050.1:0-26292 GCA_041497995.1 Binatia bacterium
CATGTGGAGACGTATTCCCGTCTGCTGCATGAGAAGTTCGACCTTGCCTACCCGATCTCGCCGCCGCTGAAGCGGCTGCTGAACGACGTCCTCAGCGACTCACGCTGGGACATGACCTATCTGGGTATGCAGGTGCTGATCGAGGGACTGGCGTTGGCGGCCTTTGCAGACATTCGCGACAACGCGCAGAACTCGTTGGCCGCGGCGGTCAACGCATACGTCATGCAAGACGAGGCGCGCCACGTCGCCTTCGGGCGGCTGGCACTGCGCGACTACTATCCGCAGCTCACGCAGGCGGAGCGTGACGAACGCGAAGAGTTTGCGGCCGAAGCCTGCTACCTGATGCGCGACCGGTTCCTCGCCGAAGAGGTGTGGGAGACGCTCGGCCTGCCGCTCAAGGAGTGCGTGCAGTACGTCGAGCAATCGGAAGGCATGCGCGAGTTCCGCTCGCGTCTGTTCAACCGCATCGTCCCGACGGTGAAGAACATCGGCCTGTGGGGCCCGAAGATTCGCCACGCCTATTCCCAAATGGGCATCATCGGCTTCGCCGACGTCGACACGGTGGCGATGGAACGGGCGGACGAGCAGATCGCCGCCGACTTCGACGCGAAGCGGGCGGGGTGATCGAGTTACGGACACGCGGGTACACAGGCCCGGGCCACATCATTGAGCTATCTGGAGGACGCTTCCAGCTGTCTCACGCCTCGACCGCGCCCGGCCGGAAGCGGATCCGCATCTCTTTTACACCATTGATGAACGTTGAGCGTAAACGCCGCGGGGCGGCGGCCAGCTCGATGTCGTCGATACGGGTCACGATGCCGCGAAAGATCTCGTTCAGCTCCAGACGCGCCAGGTTCGCGCCGAGGCAGAAGTGCTCGCCGATGCCGAAGGCGAGATGATCGTTCGGATGCCGGCGGATGTCGAAGCGGTCTGGATGCGGGAACACGTCTTCGTCGCGGTTGGCGGACGGGTACCACACGGTGAGCTTGTCGTCGGGTTTGAGCGGCTGGCCGCGCAGCATCGTCTCTACGGTCACCGTCCGGCGGAAGTTGTGCACCGCCGGCGCGTAACGCAGGATCTCTTCGACCGCTGAAGGCAGCAGCGAATGGTCATCGCGTAGCTCGCGGAGCTGATCGGGATGCTCGATGAGCGCCAGCATGCCGTTGGTAGTGACGGTGCGCGTGGTCTCGTTGCCGGCGATCACCAACAGCAGGAAGAAGAAATTGAAATCCGTGTCACTCAGCCGTTGGCCGTCGAGCTCGGCGTTGATGAGTGCGGTGGCGAGATCATCGCTGGGATGTGTGCGGGCCTTTTCGAGTAATTTGCTGGCGTACATGAACATCTCGGCCGCCGCGGCTTGGCCGTCGGTCATCAGATTACCGTCGGGCTGCAGATCCGGATCATCGAAACCGACCATCCGGTTGCCGATCTCGTACACACTACGCCGATCCTCTTGCGGCACACCCATCATTTCGCAGATTACTTCGAGTGGCAGTAGCGCGGCGATGTCTTCGACGAAGTCGCATTCGCCGCGTTCGATCACGCCGTTGATGATCCGCTTGACCATCTCGCGGACGCGCCCGTGCAGGTTGTTGATCATGCGCGCGGAGAACGCCTTGTTGACTAGGCCGCGGTACTGGCGGTGGCGCGGCGGATCCATGTTCAGCATGATCGATCGCATGAACGGCATGTCCTGCGCGGGTGGGTCACGCATCAGCGCCCCTTGGCGCTCGGAGGAGAACACAGATGGGTTCTTGGAGACCTCACGCAGGTCGGCGTACTTGGTGATGACCCAGAAGCCACCGCTGGGTTCCGGGTGCCAGAAGACAGGCGCCTCGTGGCGCAGGAGTTTGAACATCTCGTGCGGCGTGCCGCGTTGGAAGAGGTCGGGGTCGGTCAGGTTGACGTCGCTGAGCTGCATGCCGGTTTCTCCATGTCCGCCGATGTGGGGGGTGTCTGAACAAACGTTCGTTCATCTATCAATTTGACTGGCATACCGTCAACAAGAAAGGTGAGCCGGCGCCATCCGGCGGCGTCAGTCGATCAAATCCGACGGTCGGGCAGGGGGTTGCTCCCTTTGTTGAAACCGGATGGCCAACACGATACATGTTCCACCCGAGATTCAGCACCTGCGCGGGAGATGAGCATCGATGGCAACGGTAATTACCTCGGAATGCATCAATTGCGGGGCCTGTGAGCCCGAGTGCCCGAACACGGCGATCTACCAGGGCGGCGTGGAGTGGGAGCTGAACGGCACCATGCACCCCGCGGTCGCACAAGACATCTTTTACATCGTTCCCGAGAAGTGCACGGAATGCGTCGGGTTTCACGACCATGAGGCCTGCGCGGCGGTGTGCCCGGTCGATTGTTGTGTCCCGGACCCCGCCATCCCGGAGACCGAAGATGTCTTGATGCTGCGCGCCCGGCAGCTGCATCCCGGCGAAGAGTTCCCCGCGGACTTCCCGTCGCGCTTCAAGAAGGAAGGTGCCCCCGCGACGCCTGCCACAACAGCTGAGGCGACACCGGGGGCGGCGCCAGCCGCAGCAGCGCCTGCGGTCGCTCCGGCCGCCGCGGTTGCTGCGAAGCCGGCCGCTACACCTGCCGCCGGGTATGGGGGCCGAGTTGAGAAGCCGCTAGCGGCGCCCAAGCCGGCGCCGCCACCGCTAGTTGTGCAGATGAAGGAGAAGACGTTTCCGGGGGAGTTGCCGGGCACGTTCGAGAATGCGGTTGCCCAACTGGGCTCGATACGCCAGGGTACGTCCACCGCGCTCAAGTGGTTCGCGGCGTTGAGCCAGCCGCTGCTTGGCGCCCTGCCGTTCTCACAGAAGAAGGCGATCGAAGAGGCCGTAGGTGATCCACGCTTCTTCACCGCCGCCGGCGCCACCGGGGTGAACATCCTGCACAACATGTTGCTGTATCCGTTGGCTCTCGCTGGCGTGGGCGCGCTCTGGCTGAACCGCTCAGTGTTCAGCAATCAGCTGAACGGCCTCATCGTCCTCGGCGTGGGGCTGGCCATCCTCGAGATGACGATGCGCTTGCGCGAGGCGGTGTTGCACGCCATGCCGATGGATCAAGTGGTGTACCGGGCTGCGTGGTACGCGCCGCCGCTGGCCATCCTGTTCGCTCCCTTTACCCGCGCGTTGCATCGCGTGTCGCAGCAGGGGTCGATCGCCATCGATGGTTTTCATGGTGGTGGTTTCGAAGACAAGCTCGAGCGCGAGCGGCGCTACGGCGAAGTGTACTCGTTGCAGGAGAAAGGGAATGGGTACCTGCTGCGGCTCGAGTTTCCGCGGGCCGTACCAAAGTCGGCACTCAAGGAGGAGCTCAGAATTCCCGATGAGATGCCGGGCTACGACTACGACCTGTCGCTGCGCAACGGCTTCTTCGTCGTCAAGGGCCGGGTCCCGGACCAGAATGTCCGCAAGCTGGCCGCCGTGTCGCCCGCCTTTCCACCCGACTTCACCACCAACGTGGAGCTGCCAGGCCCCGTGAAGACCTTCAAACACCGGATTAGGGATCGAGTCCTCGAGGTCGTGCTTCTCAAGCGCTGAGCGGATGCGCGCTGCTATTCTCGGACTCGGCCACCACTTGCCTCCCTTGGTGGAGGCGGCCGGAGTACGGCGGCCCATCGCCGTGGATCCGATGGGCCCTTCGACGCTCGCTGTGCCGGCGGCCCAGCGGGCATTGCAACAGGCGGGGTTGTCGCCGGAGAGCGTCGACTTCATCGTCTTTGCGACGATGACCCCCGACGTGACCTTCCCGGGCGCGGGCTGCTTCTTTCAGGACCAGATGGGATGTGGAACGGTCGGCGCCCTCGATATCCGTGCGCAGTGCGCCGGCTTCCTCTTTGGTCTGGTCATCGCCGATAGTTTCGTGCAAGCCGGGGTCTACGAGCGCGTGCTGGTGATTGGAGCGGAGGTGCACTCGTCCGGCCTCGACTACTCGGAGCGTGGGACGGCCGTGTCTGCTTTGTACGGTGACGGCGCTGGCGTTGCTCTAGTGGGCAAGGGCGACAGCAGGCGCGGCCTGCGTGGCGCGGCTATCCATACCGACGGCCGGCAGTACGAACGCTTCTGGTGCGAGTATCCTGCGAGTCGGCAGCATCCCGCGCGCATGACGGTTGAGAATTTCCAGGAAGGTCGTCACTTCATCACGATGGATATGGATGCCGTCCGCTGTTTTGGGGAAGAGTCGCTGCCGGCAGTGATTGGTGAAGCACTGCAGGCTGCGGCAGTATCGGCGGAGCAGGTGGACCGCTTCATCATTGGCCACGTGTTGCTCGACGTCGCTGAGACCGTGGGGACACGTCTGGGCATTGCCCCGTCGCGTCTCAATGTTCCAGCGGCCCGGTACGGGCATTTGACGGCTGCGGCGCTGCCGACAGCGTTGAGCGAAGAGGTTGCGGCTGGTACGCTCGGCCCCGGCTCGACGGTGTGCCTTGCCGCCTCGGGTGCCGGCTTCGCTTGGGGCGCGGCCGTGATTACGCTGTAGGACTGATGGTGCGCAACTCACGTATCATGGGTGTCGGACATTGCGTGCCGCCGCGTGTGGTCACGAACAACGACCTCGCCGAATACATGGACACGTCCGACGAGTGGATTCAGCAACGCACCGGAATTCGCCAGCGCCACTACAGCGAGGGCTGGACCGGAGCCGCCGACATGGGTGCCGAGGCGGCGCGCGAGGCGCTCGAACGCGCCGGGTTGCGTGCTGAGGATGTGGATTGCATCGTCTTCGCGACGCTGAGCCCCGATGTCGACATGCCCGCCTCGGCGTGTCTGTTGCAGAATATTCTAGGTGTCGCTGGGGTGCCTGCGTTCGACGTGCGCAACCAGTGCTCCGGATTTCTCTACAGCTTGGCGATTGCGGACAAGTTCGTGAAGACCGGGACCTACGATCACGTGTTGGTGGTTGGTGGAGAGGTGCACTCCACAGGTTTGGATCTCAGCACTCGCGGTCGCGAGGTCGCAGTCATCTTCGGCGATGGCGCTGGTGCCGTGGTTGTCGGTCCAGAGGCGGACAACCGCCGTGGCATACTCTCGACTCACCTGCACGCTGACGGCAAGTTCGCCGAGAAGCTCTGGCTAGAGAGCCCGGCCAGTCGGTCGCGCCCGCGGCTGACCGAGGAGATGATCGTGGGGTCGGAGGCGCGCATTTTTCCTAAGATGGAAGGCCGCTACGTCTTCCGTCATGCGGTCACCCGTTTCCCGGAAGTGATCCGGGAGGCGCTGGAAGCCAACGGGTTGGCGCCGAGTGATCTCTCGTTGCTGATTCCGCATCAGGCCAACCTCCGCATCAGCCAGATGGTCGCCCTGGGGCTGGAGCTATCCGAGCAACAGGTATTCAACAACATCGATCGCTACGGCAACACGACTGCCGGGTCAATTCCTATCGCTTTGTATGAGGCACTGCAGGCGGAGCGCATTCGGGACGGTGGTCTGCTGTGCCTGGCGTCGTTCGGCGCGGGGTTCACGTGGGCGTCGGCGCTGATTCGGTGGTGAACGGCTTCAACGGCGTGTCCCGGTTTGCACTGACATTCCACTCCATGGGCCGCGAGGATCTCGATGCGGTCATGGAGATCGAGCGCGGGTCGTTTCCGCAACCGTGGAGCCCCGGGCTCTTTCTGCACGAGCTGAGAGTACCGTTTTCGAAGACCATCCTGGCACGCACGCCGAACGGCTCGGGAGAGCTGCTGGGGTACATCTGTCGCTGGTTAGTGGGCGATGAGGTGCACATCCTCAACCTCGCCGTGCGGCCCGAGCGACGGAACACTGGTGTGGGCAGGGCGCTGGTGGAGTTGGTCGTGCAAGAAGCGGAACAGCGCGCTGCCAGCATGATCACGCTCGAGGTGCGGCGCGAGAATGTGGCCGCCATGGCGCTCTACCACGGGTTCGGTTTCACCGAGCGCGGCGTGCGGCGCAACTACTATGGCCGCGGCCACGACGCGATCATCATGAGCCGCTCGTGCGGCGTGAAGATACGGTCGGAGCAGAGCCAGACCCGTGGCAGCTAACGGGCTTCCCGCGTGCTCGTGCTGGCGCACGGTCGCACGCCGTCTTCCACGCCTTGACGTTCCACGAACATTGAGTAGAGTGCGTTGACTCGCTCACAGCCGGCAGGTATACGCAGGGCACTGTTTCCCGAGAGCAGCCGCTGAGAGCGATGCAAACCACAGGCGACAACTGGCGACCGGAGGATGAAAAAACGGCTTGAGGGGCTGCTTCAGCACGCATTATTGAAAGCCATTGAGGGGGGAGCGCTGAAGTCTAGTAGCCTCCCCCCTTTGTTTTTCGAGGTACCGAAGGATCCCGGCTTCGGTGACGTGGCCTCGACCGTTGCGTTGGCGCTCGCCCGCCAGGAGCGCAGCGCGCCGCGCGCAATCGCCGAGCTGATCGTTCGCTACATCGAAGATCCCGATGGACTGCTGGCGTCCACCGACATTGCCGGGCCAGGGTACATCAATTTTCGTCTGTCGCCGCACTTCTGGGAGCGCTGCCTCGCGGAGATCGAGGGCGACGACTTCGGCGACATCCAGCTCAGCGACGGCCGACGGGTTCTGGTCGAATTCGTCAGCGCCAACCCCACCGGCCCGCTCACCGTCGGCCACGGCCGCAACGCCGTGCTTGGTGACGCCATCGCGCGATTGCTCGAGGCCACCGGCCATCAGGTCATGCGCGAGTACTACTTTAACAACGCCGGCCGGCAAATGATGCTGCTCGGTGCCTCAGTGCGCGCGCGCTACCTGGAGCTGCTAGGCGATGCCGTTGAGTTTCCAGCAGACGGGTACCGCGGCGAGTATATCGTCGACGTTGCCCGTACACTGCGTGCGGAGCACGGCGACGTGTTGCGGAACGAGCCGGCGACGGGTCGCTTCAAGCAAGCGGCCGAGCGCGCCATTTTTGCGGACATCGAGGCGACCCTGACGCGCATGGGCATCCGCTTCGATAGCTACTTCAACGAAGATTCGCTGTACTCGGGCGGCCAGATCGCCGCCATGCTCGAAGACTTGCGCGCGCAGGATTTGGCCTTCGATCACGACGGCGCAGTTTGGCTGCGCGGCGAACGGCTTGGGTTGGGGAAGGACCGCGTGCTGGTGAAGTCGAGTGGGGAGCCCGCCTACCGTCTTCCGGATATCGCCTACCATAAGCAGAAGCTCGGCCGCGGCTTCGACCTGCTCATTGACGTGCTGGGTGCAGACCACATCGCCGAGCACGAGGATGTACGCAGCGCCCTGCGCGCCCTCGCCTTCGACGTCGACAAGATCAAGGCAGTGATCTACCAGTTCGTCACGCTGACGCGTGGCGGGGTGCAGGTGAAGATGTCGACGCGCCGCGCCGAGTACGTGACCGTCGACGAGTTGCTCGACGAAGTCGGCCGCGACGTTGTGCGCTTCTTCTTCCTCACGCGCAAAGCCGACAGCCATCTGGAATTCGATCTGGATCTGGCGAAAAAGCAGTCAGCCGACAACCCCGTCTTCTACGTGCAGTACGCCCATGCGCGCGTCTGCAGCCTGTTCCGCCAAGCCGCTGAGGCGGGTATCGCGCGTCACCACGCGCCGGCGGCGCATCTCGAGACATTGACGGCTGCAGAGGAATTGGCCGTGGTGAAGCTGCTGGCGCAGTACACCGACACCGTCGAGGAAGCGGCGCGCGCCTTGGAGCCGCATCGGGTGGTGTTCTACTTGATCGAGCTGGCCAGCGAGTTTCATCGCTTCTACAACCGACACCGCGTGATCACCGAGGATCCAGCGCGGACGGCGGCACGTCTGTACCTGGCGTGGGCGGTTGGGAGAGTGCTCAAGATGGGCCTGGCGCTCGTCGGGGTCAGCGCGCCCGAGAAGATGTGAGAGGTGAACGAGTGCGACGCGGCGAGCGTGCAGGCAGAGCGGGTAAGGGCGTAGCCGGCCTCGGCTTGGGACAGCTCTTCGCCCTGATCTTCGGCTTTCTGATCACATCGGCATTGATCTTTCTTTTCGGCATTTGGGTGGGCCGCGACATTACCGAACGCCGCCTCGCGTCGCAGGAGCGCGTCGTCCGCATGCCGGTGCCGATTCAGCCGACGCCGGCAGCAGACGCGAAGGGCACCGACGTGGATCTGACCTTCTACCAAAAGCTGAAAGAGAAGGCGGAGCAGCGCCTGCAGGAAACCGCGACCGCGGGTACACCGTCTCCCGCCGCTGCGCGCGTTACCCAGATGGTTCCGCCGACCTCGACACCGACTGGCGCGATGGGAAAACGAGCACCACAAACGACGCCGACCGCGCGCCCGAAGCGCGAAACGGAACACGGTGAGGAATGGGCGGACAAGGGATGGACGGTTCAGGTCAACGCCACGACCAACCCGCAGCAAGCCACCGATCTGGCGCACGGCCTGCGCTCCAAGGGGTACGATGCGTACACGGTGCAGGCGCCCATGCGCGGGCAGACGTGGTATCGCGTCCGCGTCGGCCGCTTCCCGAGCCGGGATAAGGCGAAGGAGTTGGAGACCAAGCTCAAGAGTGCAGAAGGAATGGAGAACGCGTACGTCACGCCTCAATGAGTGTTGCATGGTGAACGTTCACTGATCACTGGTTACTTCTCCAATGTACACACCTGAGTTCGATGAGTTCTGCGCGCTCGCGCAGCGGGGCAACCTGGTACCTGTCTATCGCGAGATCCTCGCTGATCTGGAGACGCCGGTGTCTGCGTTCTTGAAGATCGATGACGGCGGCGACGGGTTCCTGCTGGAGAGCGTCGAGGGTACCGAGAAGTGGGCGCGCTACAGCTTCCTCGGCACCGCGCCCGAGCTGTCGGTCAGCACGAAGGGCAAGAGCGTGCGGCTGGAGCGCCTGGGGCGGCCAGCCGAGGAACGCGAAGTCGCGGATCCGTTGATCGCCATCCGCGAGTTGCTGGCACGGTACAAGCCGGTACAAGTTAAGGGCTTGCCGCGTTTCTCCGGTGGGCTCGTCGGCTACCTCAGCTACGATCTGGTGCGCTTCTTCGAGGAGCTACCGGCGATCGCGGCGGATGACCTCAACATGCCCGACCTGCATCTGTTGCTCGCCGACACGCTGCTGATCTTCGACAACATTGCACACAAGATAAAAGTGGTCGCGCATGCCCATCTGGACGTCGGCACCGATCTGCGTTCGGCCTACGATCAAGCATGCGCCAAGGTGGAGCGTTTGATTGCGCGTCTGCAGCAACCGGTAACAGCACCACGTTCGCTGACTGCTCGCGAGCCCGGACCGATTGGCTCTAACCTGACACAGGAGCAGTACGAGGCGATCGTGCGGCGGGCGAAGGAATACATCGTCGCCGGTGATGTCATCCAAGTTGTGCTGGCGCAGCGCTTCGAGTGTCCGTTGCGAGCCCACCCGTTCAACATCTATCGATGTCTGCGCGCGGTGAATCCGTCGCCCTACATGTTCTTCTTGCGCATGGGACCGCATACGATGGTGGGCGCATCGCCCGAAGTGATGGTGCGGCTGGAAGGTCGTGAGTTGACGGTCCGTCCCATTGCGGGCACGCGCCCGCGCGGAACCGAGGAGAAGCAGGACACACAGTTCGAGCACGAGCTGGTGACGGATCCGAAGGAGATCGCCGAGCACATCATGCTGGTTGACCTGGGCCGCAACGACGTCGGCCGGGTGGCGAAGATCGGCACCGTGGCCGTGACTGAGCGGCTCGTTGTCGAGCGCTACTCGCACGTGATGCACCTAGTCTCGAACGTGCGCGGCGAGCTGTGCGACGGGCTCGATTCCTTCGATGCGCTGCGCGCCACATTTCCCGCCGGCACGTTGACGGGTGCACCGAAGATTCGCGCCATGGAGATCATCGACGAGCTCGAACCGGTCCGCAGGGGCTTTTATGGCGGAGCGGTCGGCTACTTCGACTTCTCCGGGAACATGGACACTTGTATTACCATCCGAAGCCTGCAGGTGTCGGGCAGCAAGGTCTACATCGGTGCCGGCGCCGGCATCGTCGCCGATTCGGAGCCCGAGCGGGAATACGCTGAGTGCGTCAACAAGGCGCGCGCGTTGGTGCAGGCGGTGCGCCTGGCTGAAGCAATGTGACCTATGTTGCTGATGATCGATAACTACGATTCGTTCACATACAACGTGGTCCAGTATCTGGGCGAGTTGGGAGCTGACGTGCGTGTCTATCGCAACGACGCGATTACGCTCGAGGAGGTGGCGGCGCTGCATCCACAGCAGATCGTGATTTCGCCTGGGCCCTGCACACCCGCCGAGGCGGGAATTTCAGTCGAGCTTATCCGCCGCTTCGCGGGGACCGTCCCGATTTTCGGTGTCTGCCTCGGGCACCAGGCGATCGGCGCCGCCTTCGGCGGGCACATCGTGCGGGCGGGGCGGCTCATGCATGGGAAGACATCGCCGATCTTCCACGATAACCGCACCGTCTTCCACGGCCTGAGTCAGCCGTTCGAGGCGACGCGCTACCACTCGTTGTTGATCGAGCGTGCGACTCTGCCGGCGTGTCTCGAACTCAGCGCATGGACCGCCGAGGGGGAGATTATGGGTGTCCGTCACCGCGAGTTCTTGCTCGAAGGCATCCAGTTTCATCCTGAATCGATCCTGACGGTCGAAGGGAAGCAGCTGCTGAAGAATTTCCTCGACCTCACGCATCGTGCTGCGGGGTAGGGCGGTGGACGTTCGAACCGCGCTTGCGCACGCCGTTGCCGGCACGTCATTCAGTGAGGCAGAGATGGAAGCCGTGATGCGCGAACTGATGGGAGGGACTGCGACGCCCGCGCAGATCGGTGGCTTGCTGGTCGCGTTGCACATGAAAGGGGAGACTGTTGGGGAGATCACCGGGGCGGTGCGCGCACTGCGCGCGCACGCGACGCGGGTGCATCCACGCGCGCCGGTAGTCGTCGACACGTGCGGAACCGGTGGCGACCGGCGCGGCACGTTCAACATCTCGACCGCGGCGGCCTTCATTGCGGCCGGCGCCGGGCTCACGGTCGCCAAGCACGGCAACCGCGCGATGTCGGGAACGGTCGGCGGCGCTGACGTTCTCGAAACGTTGGGCGTGAGAATCGATCTGGCGCCGGCGCAGGTCGGCGCGTGCATCGACGAGGTCGGTATCGGATTCTTGTTTGCCCAGGTCTTTCACCCCGCAATGCGCCACGTAGCAGGTCCACGTCGTGAGCTCGGCGTCCGCACGATTTTCAACCTCTTGGGCCCACTGTCCAACCCGGCCGGCGCGCGCCACCAAGTGGTGGGCGTCTTTGCCGCAGAGTGGACGGAGCCGCTGGCGCATGCGCTCGGTCGTCTCGGGGCGGTGCACGCGCTGGTCGTCCACGGGGAGGATGGTTTGGACGAGATCTCGTTAGCGGCGCCGACGCAGCTGTCGGAATGGACCGACGGCACGGTGCACACGTACCGTATCACTCCGGAAGAGTTCGGGTTCACACGCTGCCGTGACGCCGATTTGGAAGGCGGCAACCGCGACGCGGCGGCCGCCATCATCCGCGGGATTCTCGCGGGTGCCAGCGGTCCGCGCGCGGATATAGCCGTACTCAACGCCGCCGCGGCGATCTACGTCGGTGGATTGGTGCCATCCGTCGCTGCGGGAATCGACCGCGCGCGGGAGTCCATCCGGAGCGGCCGCGCGCGCAACAAACTGGAGCAGCTGATCGAGTTCACACGTCGATGATTCTCGACGAGATCGTACGCGACAAGCGCGCCAGGTTGCAGCAGGCAAAAGCAGCGGTATCGCTCGCCGAGCTGCAGCAGCGGGCACTGTTCCGGGTACCACGGCGTCCGTTGCGCGCCGCACTGGAGGCGCGCCATCGCGCGATCATTGCGGAGGTCAAGAAGGCCTCACCCTCGAAGGGAGTGATTCGCGCCGACTTCGACCCGGTGCGCATTGCGGCGCGCTACGCGGAGAGCGGTGCCGCGGCGATCTCGGTACTGACGGAGGAACACTATTTCCAGGGACACCTCGACTACCTCGCGGCGATTCGTCAGGCAGTGAGCGTACCGTTGCTCCGCAAAGACTTTCTGTTTGATCCGTATCAGCTCTACGAAGCGCGTGCCTTCGGTGCGGACGCGGTGCTCCTCATCGTCGCGATCTTGCCGGATACACTCCTCCAGGAGCTGCTGTGGTTAGCGGACGAGCTGAACCTCAGTCCGCTCGTCGAAATCCACGATCGCGCCGAGTTGGACCGGGCGATTCGCAGCGGCGCGCACCTGCTGGGGATCAACAATCGTGATCTGCGGACCTTCCGCACGACGTTAGCGACTACCGAAGAGTTGTTGCCCGCGGTGCCACCTGACGCGTTCGTCGTGGCCGAGAGCGGGATTGAGACTCCGGCAGACATCGAGCGTCTCGAACGCGTCGGTGTCGGCGCGTTCTTGATCGGCGAGGCCTTCATGCGGGCGCCCGATCCTGGGGTACGACTGGGAGAGTTTCTCGGCGCGTGTTGATGGGCGCAATCATGAGAACGCACGTACGTGTGAAGATTTGCGGCATCACCAGCCTCGATGATGCGAGCGCCGCGATCGCCGCGGGTGCAGCCGCGCTGGGGTTCAACTTCTACCCGCAGAGTCCGCGCCACGTGACTCCGGAGGCGGCGGCTGACATCGTGACGCAGCTGCCGCGCTCAGTGTGTACCGTTGGGGTTTTCGTCAACGAGCCGCGAGCGCGTGTGGCCTCGATCGCGGCTCAAGTCGGTCTCAGCACACTCCAGTTCCACGGCGACGAGAGCCCGGAATTCTGCCGCGGTTGGGCCCAGAAAGTGATCAAGGCAATCCGAGTCCGCGACGGGCACGCGGCGGCGAACGCGCAGCGCTACCCGGTTGATTTCATACTCGCTGATGCCTATGTGGAGGGGCAACGTGGCGGGACGGGCAGACGCATCGTGCCGATCCTGTTGGAAGGTTTCGAGCGGCGCCATCTGATTCTGGCCGGAGGACTCACGCCGGAAAATGTAGCGGTGGCGGTGCGTGCCGTGCACCCATTCGCGGTGGACGTGGCGAGCGGTGTGGAGTGGGCTCCAGGTAAGAAGGATGTCGGCTTGATGAGACGGTTCATAGCGCATGCACAGACTTCCTGATCGTCACGGTCACTTTGGTATCTTCGGCGGGCGCTACGTCGCCGAAACGTTGATGCCGGCGCTGCTCGAGCTGGACGTGGCCTACCGGCGCCTCCGACGCGACCCCGGGTTCCGCAAGGAGCTGCACCGCTACCTCACGGAGTACGCGGGTCGCGAGACGCCGCTGTACTTCGCGGAGCACCTGACGGCCAAGCTCGGCGGCGCGAAGATCTACCTGAAACGCGAAGACCTCTGTCACACCGGATCACACAAGATCAACAACGCGCTCGGGCAGGCGCTGCTGGCGCGGCGGATGGGTAAGCGACGCATCATTGCTGAGACCGGTGCGGGACAGCATGGCGTAGCCACTGCGACGGTGTGTGCCCTGTTCGGCCTGGAGTGCGAGGTCTTCATGGGGCGCGAAGACGTGCACCGCCAGTCGCTCAATGTGTTCCGCATGAAGCTGCTGGGCGCGGAGGTTCGGTCGGTCACGGCCGGGAGCCAGACGCTGAAGGACGCCATCAACGCAGCGCTGCGCGACTGGGTCACCAACGTCGAGCGCACGCACTATCTGGTGGGGTCGACGATGTCGGCGCATCCGTATCCGATGATGGTGCGCGACTTCCAGTCGGTGATCGGGCGTGAGGCTCGCCGTCAGATTCTGCGACGCGAACGGCGTCTGCCGGACTATCTGATTGCGTGTGTTGGTGGCGGCAGCAACGCTATGGGTTTGTTCTACCCGTTCCTCGACGATCCGGACGTGCGCATGATTGGCGTCGAAGCCGGTGGTGCCGGTGTCGAAACCGGCCGCCATTCGGCCTCTATCAGCGCCGGTCAGGTCGGCGTGTTGCATGGGAAGAAGACCTACATCCTGCAGGACGAGCTGGGACAGATACGGCCGGCGCATTCGATCTCCGCCGGGCTGGACTATCCTGGTGTGGGCCCCGAGCACGCTTACTTGCACGACAGCGGTCGCGCGCAGTATCTCTCCGTGACAGACCCGGAGGCAGTCGAGGGGCTCAAGCTGCTGACGCGAACGGAGGGCATCATCCCGGCGCTCGAGAGTGCCCACGCCATCGCTTACACTGCGCAACTTGCACCCCAGCTGCGCCGCGAACAGATCATCGTCGTCAATCTGTCCGGGCGCGGCGACAAAGATATGAACACGGTCGCGGAGTATCTGGGCGTCACGCTGTAGTTGTATGAACCGTATCGATCAAACCTTCGCCCGCCTGCGGGCGCAGCATACGGCCGCGCTGATTCCGTTCCTCACCGCCGGGGATCCTGATTTGGAGACAACGCGCGAGCTGATGCGGGTAGCGGCGGACAGTGGAGCCGACCTGTTGGAGCTTGCCGTTCCGTTTTCCGATCCTTCTGCGGATGGTCCGATCCTGCAGCGCTCCGCGGAGTTCGGTCTGGGTGCGGGCGCGTCGCTGCCACGGGTGCTCGAGATGGTCGCGGACTTTCGCATGGACTTTGAGCTACCCGTGATCCTGTACGGATACTACAACCCGATTTTCCACTACGGACCGGAGCGCTTTGCGGCGGATGCGAGACGCGCTGGGGTCGATGCGGCGTTGGTGGTCGACCTGCCGCCCGAGGAGGCCGGCGAACTGCTCAAGTGGACACGCCTCGCGGGCGTCCATCTGATCTTCTTGCTGGCGCCGACAAGTGGCCCAGAGCGCATCCGCACCGTCCTCAAGTATGCGCGAGGCTTCGTGTACTACGTGTCGGTCACCGGTGTGACTGGGGTCCGGCCGATGCAAGTAGACGCGGTGCGCCCGGCGGTAGAGCGCGTGCGGCGTGCGACCGAGCTGCCGATTGGAGTTGGCTTTGGGATCTCAACGCCCGAGCAGGTACGGGCGGTTGCGGAGTTCGCGGATGCGGCGGTGGTCGGAAGTGCGATCATGCGCGTGGTGGACCAACATCGTGGCTCACCAAGTTTAGTGGCTGAGGTTGGTGCGTTCATCCGACGCCTCAAAGAGGGCATCCGCCAAGCGCGCGCGCCGCATCAGGTGGAATCGCCAAGCGAGCGGGTGCCACATGGCGGCGAATGAGTACGCTACCGTTCTGTCGTCCCTGTATGCCCTCGAGGCGGCGAAGGGGATGGATTTTAAGATCGAGCGCGTTGCGCTTGCGCTCAAGAGCCTGGGTGATCCGCACAGACGCTACCCCTGTGCGCACGTTGCTGGAACGAACGGTAAGGGCTCCGTGGCGGCGATGCTGCACTCCATGCTCAGCGCTGCCGGGTATCGGGTTGGCCTCTACACCTCACCGCACCTCGTGAGTTTCACAGAACGCATCCGTGTCGGGGCAATGCCGATTGCGGAGGCCGATGTCGTCGCACTAGCGCGCGAGATCCATAGCGCCGCGACGGTGCGCGGTATCGAGCTGACGTTCTTTGAGTTTGTGACGGTCATGGCGTTTCTACACTTTGCGCGCTGTGCGATCGATGTTGCAGTGGTTGAAGTCGGGCTCGGTGGCAGGTTGGATGCGACGAACGTGCTCGACTCGGAGGTGGCAGTCATTACGACGATTGGATTGGACCACCAGGAATTCCTTGGTGACACGATCGACTCGATCGCGCGGGAAAAGGCAGGCGTGATCAAACCGGGGCGCCCGGTTATCATCGGCGACGTTCCCGACGCAGCGCGTGCCGTCCTGGCGGCGACCGCTTTGGAAGTTGGCGCGCCGGCGCAGTGGCTCGGGCGGGATTTTCGCAGCAGCAACGACGGGCCGTTTGGATACAGTGGCTTCGGAGGCGACCTGCACAATCTCACCCTGCCGTTGCGTGGGCAACATCAACGCGACAACGCAGCGATAGCGATAGCAGCGGCCAGGCACCTCCGTGGGCAGTTTGATGTCCCCGACGATGCGATCCGCCGCGGCATCGCAGAGGTCCGCTGGCCGGGGCGCCTGGATATCGTGGAGACCCAGCCGCTCATCGTTCTCGATGGCGCGCACAACGCTGATGGGGTTGCGGCACTGATTCGTGAGCTGCCGGAAATCGTTGGTGGGCGCGAGGTGCATCTGCTCTTTGGTGTCATGCGTGACAAGCGCTGGCGGCCGATGGTTGAACTACTAGGGCCGCACATGGCGCGCGTGACCCTCGCCCCCACGCTACCGCCACGGGGGGAAGACCCAGAAGAGCTTGGGAAGGCTTTTGCTCGGCACTGCCCGGTCTCAATCGCGCCGAGCCCGCTGCAAGGTCTGGAAGGCTTGTTGCGCGCGGCCAGTGAGGATGACGCCATCTTGGTGGCGGGATCATTGTTTCTGGTGGGTGAGATCTACCCGTACTTCCTCGGCCGGCACGGTCAGCCCGGGCTGTTCAACACGAGCTCCGCTGCTCTGCATCCGTAGCCGATCGCATTCATGGGGGCCTTGCGTTTCCTGGTCGCGGCGCTGCTGACGTCGCTGCTGCTCCCGATCGCAGCTCGTGCGCAACTCCCAACCCTCGATGCTGATGCGGAAGAGATCGGCATCGATGCCGAGCAAATCAGCTACGACCAGAAGAACAATACCGTTGTGGCCCGGGGCAAGGTGGTCATTACACGTGGCGCTACCGAGCTCCGCGCCGACGAGGTGCGCGTCAACCGTGCCACGAACGAGGCCGAAGCGAGTGGCAACGTCCGGGTGACCAACCCTGAAGGCACAATCACAGCCGACGCGATGTCGCTGAACCTTGACGAGGAGACGGGCTTCCTGACGCGCGGCGAGGTTGACGCGCGGCGCATGCGGTATTCGCTGCGGGGCGAGCGCGTCGAGAAAGGCCTCGGCCAGAGCTACCACATCGAGAACGGCCAATTTACAACTTGCCACTGCGCCGATGGGCCGCCGAGTTGGAGTATCAGCGGTGGAGACCTCCGCGTCGACCTGGGCGGCTATGGCATCTTGCGTGACGGCACGTTCAACGTATTGGGTGTCCCGATTCTGTACATTCCACGGGCACTCTTTCCAATCCAACGAGAGCGGCAAAGCGGGTTTCTGATTCCGCGTTTCGGCGCATCGAACCAGCGGGGCTTCCAGACGCTGCTACCGTTCTACTGGGCAATCAACAAGAGTCAGGATGCGACGCTGGCGTTCGATCTAGAGACCAGCGCGCGGGTCGGTGTGGTTGGTGACTATCGCTATGCCCTCAGCCGTGAGACGCACGGTGTGATCGGTGCTTCGTACTTCAACGAGTCATTCAGAGGCGCGACCACGGGCGCGCCATTTGAGACGACCATCCCGCAGAATCGCTGGAGCGTCGTGGCGGAGCATGATCAGCCAGTGGTGGGTAGCAGCCGGGCCTACGCCGACGTCTTCCTGGTAGGCGATGATCTCTTCCTACGCGAGATCAATACGTACGCATTCGAGCATGCCCGCGACGTAGCGATTCGTACCCTGCCGTTCACGCAATCTCACGCAGGCATTCTGCAGCTCTGGAACCGCCTCGCCCTGCGAGGAGAGGGGACTTACTATCAGAATCTGGAGGGTGGCGATTCACAGACACTGCAACGAGCGCCGGAAGTCGATCTGTGGGGTCAACAACGCCTGGCGGGTCCTCTCCTCGGGGAGCTCAACGCGTCGTTCGTCGATTTCCAGCGAGGCAGCAATGTGGACGGAGCGCGGCTCGATGTGCAGCCTGGTGCGGAGATTCCGCTGCCGCTCGGACGCGTTGCGTTTGGGGCGCTGCATGGATCGGTACGTGAGACCGGGTACCATCTGTTCGAGCGGACCATCAGTCAGAACGGCCAGGTGCTGCCGGAGGATCGCTCGCGTGAGGACATACGACTTGGGGCCGATGTGAATACCATTCTGAACCGCGTGTATCCTGTCAGCCTGTTTGGCTTGGAGAAGGTGAAGCATACGATCGAGCCCGGCATATCGTATCTGTACATTCCGTCAGTCTCGCAAGGCGACCTGCCACTGTTCGACGGCGTAGACCGCATCAACCGCCGAAACCTGCTGACCTACGGGGTCACCAGCCGTCTCATCGGTAAGTTTTCGGACGGCGAAGCACCTGCACATCCGGGTCCGACCGACAGCATGATCCGGGAACTGGCGCGCGTGTCTCTCACGCAGAGCTTCGACGCAAGTCGTGAGATCGAATCTCTGCAGCCGGGGCAAGCTGCCGATCACTTTTCGGACGTCGACATTGACGGGCGAGTCAATCCCAGCCGCTCGCTGTCCATGCGGGTACACCTCAACTACGACTCGGGCAACAACAGCTTTTCCGCGGCGCGCGTCGGGTTCTTTGTTCAGGACCCGCGCCAACCACGCTCGAAGTTGGATGGGCCGCTCTTGGAGACCCGGACTAGTGCCGGCGTGTCGTACCGGTTCCTGGCGGGTAGTAGCCTCCAAGAGGTGGATACCAATCTGGTGCTACGGGTCACCGAGTGGGCCGGCCTGCTCTACGCTAGCCGCTACGATGTAGTGGCGAACCGGTTTCTGGATAACTTTGCGGGCGTGCGACTGATATCCACGTGTGACTGCTGGGCCATCGACTTCGCCGTCGTCGACCGCACGAATCCGCATGAAGTTGAGGCACGGGCGCAGCTCACCCTGGTCGGATTTGGATCTAGCAGATCGGACAGTCGAACGGCAGCGGCTCCTTGAACAGACGGGGCCGCGGCTCGTTGAGATGGCAGGGCCTCACGCGGCGGGCCTCGTCTGCGGACATCATGCTCGAAAGACAAGCACCGGCGGTTCGGACATTGGTGACGTCTTGGTAGGGAGCAGGACCAGGCCTTCGCAGGCCACATGAGGAGAGAGGAAGCAACAGCGGCGGCCGCGGGAGAGGATTCGGGCGGGGGGGATTGGCATGTCGGGAGAAGCATCGTACCGATTGTCTGGACTCATCCGTTGGATGTTGAGACTCCGGATGCGAGAGCGGGAAAAAAGAAGAGGGGCGGGAGCTTTCGCTCTCGCCCCTCTCTGAAGGACTGACTCGGCTTACGCCGAGATTGTGATCATGGAGCCGGGGGACTGTCCAACGGCATAACCATCGTATCGCCGAGATCACGTGTCCCTTGGAAATGCGTATTCGCGGCTGCGCTACAGCGACCTGTCGTAGCTCCAGGCGCTGTCGGCCCACTCTTGCAATCCCAGAACTCCTCGACCACAGCCACAACGGTGTCACCGACTCCGTTGGCAGTATCGGCCACGGGGCGGATTCGCGTTTGGCCAGCGAAGGTTCCCTGCACGTTGACGTTGAAAATCGATGCTGGATTGTCAGTAGGCCCGGGGCGTGTATCGATGTTGGACAGCTGGACCTCTTTGGAACAGGTAATGCGCGTTGATGTGGAGAAGCGCTGTTCGAACTCATTGAACACCAAGAACTGTAGCGTCACGGTGTTGGGAATCTGCTGGTTGAGATCGGCGCCGCAGGGCGTCACCGTCAAGTCCGTCCTTACTGTTCCCGTTGTACCCCCCGTCGAGACAATGTTCGCATCATCGAAGAGGTGGTCCACGATCACGACGTTCGGACAACCGCTATACTCGGCCGCGGGACCGCCAATGTTCAAGACATCATCCCCGTTGTTAACGTCGGTTGCTTGGATGCCGACGGCGTTGTACTTCCGCGCATCCAGCTTGGGACTGAGCAAGGTAGGGGTTCCAGTGATAAGGAACTTGTCAGTAGAGATGATCGTGGCCTCGCCCTTCAAATCGCCCGCACCGTTGTTGATAGGGTTGAAACCTGAAATCGGCTTGAAAGTAGTTGGATCAACTTCAACGCACCGCAATTCACCAAACCAGGGATTGGTCTGAGCTTGGGGCACGCTGGAAGAGTCAGAGAGCGGGAAGTCGGACAAGCCCTCGCTGACTTTCCACGAAACGGGCTGCCGCTTCGTGAGCGTCATCCGGAAATCGGTCTCAGTCCACTGCGGCACGCATGCGCCGCCGGTGCACTTCCTTGTCGTGGCGGAGGCTTCCGTCTCCGCCGTACAAGCAATTGGGTCGTCGCTTGGCGAGTTACTGCAGTAAGAGGTGGTGTTGATCAAGAAGCAGCGTGCCGCAACAACCGAGTTTGATGTATTCGTAACTTGAACTTCCGAATCTGTGGCAGGTCCGAGAACCCCGGACGTGTCCACCACCAGTTTCGGAAAGATGAGAATGGCAGCGGCCTGATCGGAAGTGATATCAGCGCGCGCCGCGCCAAGCATCCCTAAAGTGATCAGCGTTGCGACCCCTCCAGAGAGTATCATCCGCCGCATATTCCCCTTCTTCGTGCTCATCACGTTTTCTCCTTTCCTCACCGCCAGCAGATGGCTAATCTTGGAGACGTCACGGCACTGAGAGGATCATCGTATCCGTGACCCCAGAACCGTCAAATCTGTTTCCTTCACCGTGGATGTTGAATGCCGCCGTCGTGCTGCTCACAGCGGTCGCCAGCGTGTCATGCCGAACTTCCTCCGCCACACCTAGTACGCCAGGGGCGCCAGGATTCGGCTGGATGCGGGTGTGCGCCGAGAACGTCCCGAGGACGCTGAAGGAGAACGCGTTCGGATGAATCTGGTTCAGATCTGCGCTCAACCAACAGTCGACCGTTGTGCTTGCGCTGAAGCGCCGCTCGAACTCGTCCCAGATGGTGAATGACACGGTGCTCGACGCGGGCTGCTGGTTTTCAATGTCTTCGCTGCAAGGGACCAGCGTCAGGTTCGTGGTGACCGGGCATCTGAGACACTTACCCCCACCAGTGCACTCGTTGCCGATCGGGCACAAGGTGCCATCTGTACCGTTGGTCGATCCGTAGCATGCCTCCGCGCAACTGCCGATTTGCTCCACAACCAAGTCGGGTGCGTTGTAGGCGACGTGATTCAGAATCAACGTATCTGGGCAGGCGCTGTACTGGCCGCCCTGGTTGTTCTGTGTCCAGTCCAAGTTCAGCTGATTCGGGTTCTCGTTGTTCCCCGCACCCGGGTTCCCGCGAATGGCGATTGCGTTATACTTGCTAACGTCGCCGTCGAAGCGCCGCAGTGTGGCTTCGCCCTTTAGCTGGTTCGATCGAACCGGCACGTCTGAGTCGTCGACTAGGACGCACTTCAGCTCACCCGTGAAGCCCTTGCGAACGGGCGGGATCAGGCCGGGATCTAACCCGTAGCCAGCCGTCTTGAAGTTGTCGACCGAGACGCGCCGGCCCAAACTGGCAACCCATTGTGTCGGCTGCTGCTTGGTCAGGAAGATGCTGAAATCGGTCTCATTCCAAAGCGTCGGATTCGTTGGTCCCGGCGGTAGATTGGGAATGAGCGGCCCGCCGTCAATGTAGAAGCAGCGCGCTTGCGCCACCGGATTACCGATGTTGGCGAGCTGGATTATCGTATCCCGCGTGCCATCCCAGATGACCTTCGGGAGAATGACAATCGACCCGCCTTGCTCCGTCGTTACGTCCGTTGGGTTTGCCGACGCAACGCCTGCCAGCACACACATCCCGAGCGCCGTGGCTCCCAACACCCACAGGCCCCGATTCCGCTTCGTCATACGCATTCGCTTTCTCCTTTCCCTGCCGGAGAAATCACTTCTACCGACTCAACCCACGGAGCAGAAAGCCCCATTTTACCTCGCACCTAGACCTCCCCGTTCCGGCACCAACGAGCCGGGCTAGAAAGCTCCGTCCTGATACTTTAACCGTCGAATCTTGTCAAGCGGAAAAGCGGAGATTCTCACGGGAAGTTCCCCTGAACCCGCGCGATTTCGGCGGTGCGCTGTATTGACCCGTCTGGGACCCTCTGGTAAGCACCCGACACGTTTTTCACGCTCGTACGCTGGTTTCCCGAGGGTAATGTCAGAGGGGGAAGAGGAGGTTTGATGAAGGTGCATTCACTAAGACAGGCCAGCTATCTAGTGCTTGGAGGCGCTCTTATCGGGGGCTGTCACGGGATGGGTCTATCGCCCAAAGGGATGTCCCCTGGAAGTCCGCCAGCTCCGATGCAGTATACTGCTGCACGTGAGGGCCTGCCGACGTCGAGGATCTGGAAAAGCCACATCGCCTTTGGCGACATCAACGGTGATGGATTCGCCGACATTGGGGCGGTCTCGCGGTTGGCTGACGGCGCTTACATATGGACCGGGAACGGCAAAGGGCAGTGGACTGACGCCTCTGCCGGCTTGCCGCGCGAAAGTTTCTGCGGCGGCGGGATGAGGTTTGGCGATGCCAACAACGACGGCAAAGTCGATGTAGCCCTCGCGGATCATTGTCGCGGTGTGTTCGTTTTCCTCGGTGACGGCGCAGGACATTGGAAGAACGCCTCCGCAGGACTGCCGTCAGTCGGTTCTGAAGACATCGCGGTCGGTGATTTCAATGGCGACGGCTGCATGGACCTCGCCGTGGTGGCTGCCTCCGAGGAAGGCGTACGAGTCTTTGACGGCAATTGCAAGGGTGTTTGGAAGGAGAGCTCGAAGGGGCTGCCGCGCTCGGAATGGGGAAATTCGATCGTCGCTGCTGACATGGATGGTGACGGCGACCTCGACCTCGTTGCCGCGTACTCAGCCGGCCCGCGTATGTGGTTGAACGATGGAAAGGGCAACTGGACCGAAGCTTCAGAGGGGCTCCCGGCGCCTGAGATCCATGGTCTGTACTGGGGTATCGCAGTAGGTGACGTCAACGGCGACGGCAAGCTCGACATTGCCACTGGCGCGGCGATTCCCGGTGCCGAGGTGTTCATTCAAGAACCCGGACCGAAGTGGCGCAAAGCGAGCGACGGCATCATTCCTATGAATGCACTCGGCGTTGCCCTCGGCGACCTGAACAACGACGGCCACGTCGACCTCGTTGCAGTGGGCAAGGAAAACCTCGACGAGATCGGCGGCGTCTACGGTGTCTACCCGTTCCTTGGCGACGGCACCGGCAAATGGACGCCGGTGGATAACACGGGCCTCCCGACGACCGGCCGCGAACGTACCTGGGGTGTCGGTTTGGCGGACATCAACAACGATGGCGTACTCGATATCGGCGTGGCCTTCGGTGATGTGCTCTCGCCCAACTGGCGGTCGGGTCCTGGACCGCGCACGATCGAGGAGCAGGGTAAGAACAAAGACGCCACCAAGGACCAGAAAGACCCGAAGGTGAAGCCACCGGAGCGCGGCATGTTCGGCGCCGTCGAGGTCTGGGAGGGGCACCTCGTCGGGAAGTAGTCGCCTTCCCAGACGCACGTGATCGTACGGGGGCGGAGGAGCCAAGCTTCTCCGCCCTCTTTTGTTCCTACCCCAACGTTGCTTCAGCAGTGCGTTGTGGGATGATACGAATCTTACATGCGTCGACTATGGACTTACCTGCAGCGCTACCGTCGGCGCTACGCCGTCGGTGGTGCTTGCCTTTTGGCCACGGCGACGCTGGCGATGATGGTGCCGTATCTGCTGAAGCGGGCCATTGATGCAATCGGTCACGGGGGGACGTGGCGCCAGGTCTCCGTCTACGCGCTGCTGATCGCTCTGATTGCTCTCGTCCAGGGTGTCGTGCGGACGTTCTCGCGCGCGCTGATCTTCAATGTCGGACGTGACGTCGAGTACGATCTGCGCAACGATCTGTTCGCCCATCTCCAACGCCTGCCGCTCTCGTACTATCATCAGCAATACACCGGCGATTTGATGTCGCGGCTGATCAACGACGTCACCGCCGTACGCATGCTGCTCGGTCCCGGCATTCTCAACTTCGTCAACACTCCGATCTACTACCTCTACGGCATCGGCATCATGCTGACGCTGGACCCGCGGTTGACCGTGGCCGCGTTGCTGCCGTATCCGCTCCTGCTCATTCTAGTGAAGCGCTACAGCCGTCGCCTCATGGAGTACACGCTGCGTGTGCAGGAAGGGCTGGCGGAGATGAGCAGCCGCGTGCAGGAGAACCTCAGCGGCATCCACGTCGTGCGCGCCTACGCCTGCGAGGCCGGTGAAACCGACGCGTTCGCAACCCTCAATGAACGCTTCAAAGCGCAGAGCCTGCTGCTGGCAGGCGTCCGCGGGCAGATGATGCCGATCATGAAGACCGCCGCCAGCGTCGGGACGCTGGTGGTGCTGTGGTATGGCGGCGTCGAGGTCATCAAGGGGCGCTTGAGTCTGGGCGATCTGGTTGCCTTCATCGGCTACCTGAACCTTCTCGCGTGGCCGACGATGGCGATGGGCTGGATGCTATCGATCCTGCAACGCGGTCGCGCCGCGATGCAGCGCTTGGAGCACATCTTCGGGATCGAGCCCGACATCCGCGACGCCCCGGATGCCGCGCCGCTAGCGGCAGTGCGCGGTCAGGTCGAGTTTCGCAACGTCGATTTCGCCTACCGCGTTGCCGGCAATGGACACCAGG
Source organism: Binatia bacterium (assembly GCA_041497995.1). Taxonomy (GTDB): domain Bacteria; phylum Desulfobacterota; class Binatia; order HRBIN30; family HRBIN30; genus DATKMS01. The sequence continues at coordinate 24,317 of JBGQHM010000050.1, forward strand.
TGCTACACGGCGTGTCGTTCCGCATCGAGCCGGGACAAAAGCTGGCGTTGGTCGGGCGTACGGGATCGGGCAAGAGTACGGTCGCTGCGCTCCTGCCTCGCGTGTTCGATGTGAGCGGTGGGCAGATCTTGGTCGACGGGCGCGACGTGCGCTCGCTGCCGCTGGCGCAGTTGCGGCGCAGCATCGGTTTCGTCTCGCAGGATCCGTTTCTCTTCTCCACCACCGTGCGCGACAACATCCGCTTCGGCGTCGACAACGCCGACGACGCCGCAATTCGCCGCGCGGCGGCCATCGCCGGTGTTGCCGACGAGATCGAGGCCTTCCCCCGTGGCTACGACACGGTTGTCGGCGAGCGCGGAGTCACGCTCTCTGGCGGACAGAAACAGCGACTGACGCTGGCGCGTGCAGTGCTCGCCGATCCCCCGATTCTGGTGCTCGACGACGCGCTGTCCAGCGTGGATACCCGCACCGAGCGGGCCATCCTCGGGGCGTTAGAAAACGTCATGTGTGATCGCGCCGCCATCATCATCGCGCACCGCATCTCGACGATTCAGGATGCCGATCTCATCGCCGTGTTGGATGATGGGCACATCGTTGAGATCGGCGACCACGAGACGTTGCTGGCGCGCGATGGCATCTACGCCGATCTCTTCCGTCAGCAGCGCCTCGAAGAGGAGATCGCCGAGCTATGAGCGTCGCGAGCCCGACGGCTGTTGCCAAGCCGCAACGCGCGGCTGGGATGGCCGATGAGGTCGCCCTCGGCAAGGCCTACGACGCGCGCCTGATCCGTCGCCTCTGGATCTACATTCGGCCGTACCGCCGTGACTTCTGGCTAGCGATGGCGTGCCTGCCCGCCACATCGGTGTTCGTCTTGGCGCAGCCGTACATTCTGAAGGTCGCCATCGATCGGTACATCACGCGTGCCAACACCGGCGGTGTCGCCATGATGGGCGGCTTGTACGCGCTCGCAATGATCGGCGAGTTCATCTTCATGTACCTGCAGTACTACCTGACGATGTTGGTGGCGCAAAAGAGCCTCGCCGACCTCCGCATCGATATCTTCGCGCACATCCAGCGCTTGGAGGCAGCGTTCTTCGACCGCAACCCGGTGGGCCGGCTCGTCACCCGTATGACCACGGACGTCGACGTCATCAATGAGATGTTCGCCGCCGGTGCCATCACGATTCTCATGGATGTCGTCACGTTGCTCGGCATCGTTACCATCATGCTCGCCATCGATTGGCGGCTCGCCATCGTCAGTTTGGCGCTGTTGCCGGTGATGGCCGTTGCCATCAACTTCTTCCGCCTCAGGGCGCGACACAGCTACCGCCTGATTCGCGAGCGCATCGCGCGCATCAACGCCTACCTGCAGGAGGCCATCTCCGGAATGATGGTCATCCAACTCTTTGGACGCGAAGATGCAACGTTCCGCGAGTTCGATCACTTCAACAACGCGCACCGCGAGGCGAACCATTGGTCGAACATCTACGAAGCATCGCTCTTCTCCTTGGTCGAAGCAGTTAGCAGCGTCTCCTTCGCGCTCATCGTCTGGTATGGCGGCGGGCAGATTCTCGGTGGTATCCTGGCATTCGGTACGCTCGTGGCGTTTATCGAGTACGTGCAAAAGTTCTTCGTGCCTTTGCGTGATTTCTCGTCGAAGTATGCGGTCATGCAATCCGCCATGTCCGCCGCGGAGCGCGTCTTCGAGTTGTTAGATACGGCGCCGGCCATACGCAATTCGGCGACGCCACACGTGCCGGCCGTGCCGTTGACCGGCCGCGGCCGCATCGAGTTCGACCATGTCTGGTTCGCTTACAAAAGGGATGACTGGATTTTGCGCGACGTGTCGTTCACGGTCGAGCCTGGCGAGAAGATCGCCATCGTTGGCGCCACCGGAGCGGGGAAGACGACGATCATCAAGCTGCTGAATCGCTTCTACGACGTGCAGCGCGGTCGCGTCCTTGTCGACGGCGTCG
>JBGQHM010000051.1:0-26276 GCA_041497995.1 Binatia bacterium
CCACGCATGGCTGCAGCGGCAACACGCGGATGTCGTGCACGTGCATACGTTCGTCACCGGCCTCGGTGCAGCTGAGCTGCGCGTCGCCAAGGCGACCGGCGCGCGCGTCATCGTCACCACTCACTCCAGCAGCCTCGGATACGTCTGCCAGCGTGGCTCGATGATGCGCTGGGGCGAGCGGCTCTGCGACGGTGTCTGTGACCGCGAGAAATGTGCGGCGTGTGAGCTGCAACACCGCGGCTTACCCAAGGCGCTGGCTGCGACGGTGGCGCGGCTACCGCTACCGCTGGCGCGATTCGCCGGCAAGATGCCGGGGAAGATCGCCACCGCCCTTGGGCTGCCCGAGCTCATCGTCCACAACCAGAGCTTGCAGCGTGCGATGCTCGAAGCGGTCGACAAGTTCGTGCTGCTGACCCAGTGGGCGTTCGATGCGGTGGTTGCCAATGGCGCACTGCCGGAGCGGTTGGCGCTCAACCGCCTCGGGGTGAGCCAGGACGCGCTGCAACCCAAGCCGCGTCCCACCGAGCAACCGACGCAGCGCCCGGTCGCGATCGGCTATCTTGGCCGATTCGATCCGATCAAGGGTGTGTACGACCTGGCGCGCGCCGTTACCTCATTGCAGCGTGACGTCGCCGTGCGCCTGGAGTTTCGTGGCCCGCTCAACAGCAACGCCGACCGCCATCACCTCAGGGAGCTGCAGCGCATCGTCGGCGAGGACCCGCGCGTCACCTTTCCGCCCGCCGTGCCGCTTGCCGATGTGCCCAGCGTATTGGCTCGGTACGATGCGCTGTGTTGTCCATCCGTCTGCGTGGAAGGTGGGCCCACTGTGGCGCTCGAGGCCTACGCCGTCGGCACACCGGTCATCGGGACACGGATCGGTGGGCTTGCCGAGCTCGTGACCGACGGTGTTAACGGCAGGCTCGTTGCACCCGGCGACTGGAAGGCGCTCGGCGCTGTCCTTCAGGCGGTTGCGGCAGACCCCGGCAGTACGATCGATCGGTGGCGGCGGTCCCTGCCGCGCGTTCGCACGATGGAGAGCGTGGCCGCCGACTACGTGGCGCTATACGAGGAGCGGCAATGACGTCGAGCGTGGCCAGTCGGGTCAAGCGCGCACTCTTCAGGATGGGATACTACGCGTGGCGCCTGCGGGCCGATCGCTTCCCTGGCGTAGCGGTGCTCTGCTACCACGGCGTGCGCGACGACCGTCTGCCCGCTGGCCGGCTGGCCTTCGAGGGGCTGCACGTGCGCGCCAGCGAGCTGGAAGCCCACTGCCGCATGCTTCGTGCAACGTGCCAGCCAATCAGTCTCGCTGAATGGCAAGCTGCGCGGGCAAGCGGCCGAGCACTGCCGGCGCGGCCGGCGCTGATCACCTTCGATGATGGCTACGGCAGCGTGTTCACCCTCGCCCGGCCGATTCTGCAGCGTCACGGTATCCCCGCCGTGGTGTTTGTGTGCAGCGAGCCCGTCGAGTGCCGTCAGCTGTTCTGGCATGACGCTGTCGCGCAGGCGTGCGGCGAGTTCGAGGTCCAGCGGATGAAGGACCTCGCCTACGCGGAGTGGCAATCGCTGCGTGCGGCGCACGCGCGGCCAACCGCTGCCGATGATCCGCATGCGCCGCTGACGATCGCTGAGGTGACCGCACTGGCAGCCACGCCAGGATTCGAGATCGGCGCACACAGCGCCGCGCACGCCATCCTGGCACGCGCGGCACTGCCCGAGCAGAGCGAACAGATCGCGCGCAACAAGGCGCGCCTGGAAGAGTGGACCGGTCGCCAGGTCACCGCGTTCGCCTACCCGAATGGCCGGCCGGCGATCGACTACACCGCCGAGACCGTTGATCTGGTCCGGCGCCTCGGCTTCGAGAGCGCCTTTACAACCCGCCATGGCTTCTCGATTCCCGACGAGTCGCCGTTCGAGCGCTCGCGCTGGTTCATGTTGGCTGGCGCGTCGGCAGCCGAGTTGGCGCATCGGCTGTGCTACAGCTGGCGGCGATGAGGGCCCGCATTTGCGTCATCACCGCCGGTCACCTGGCAACGTGTCCGCGCATGCTCAAGGCCGCCGACGCGTTGGCCGCTGAGGGATACGCAGTCCGGGTAGTGAGCACGCGCCACGTCGGCTGGGCGACCGCGGCTGACGCCGAGGTGAGAGCCACTCGACGGTGGGCGTGGTCGGTGGTGGGTTATGACGAGCGCAGCGACCGCGCCACGTATCTCCGTAGCGGCTTGCGTCAACGCGCCGCACAGTTGCTGGTGCGCTCGATGGGCGCGCAGCGCTGTCCCATGGGCATAGTCGCTCGTGCATACAGCCGCGTGTACCCAGAACTGGTGCGCGCGGCGTTGGCAGAACCCGCCGACTTCTTCTACGGCGGCACGACAGGCGCTTTGCCGGCCATCGCGGCCGCCGGCAAGCATACGAAGGTGCGCTACGCGGTCGACTTGGAGGACTTCCACAGCGCGGAGCAGGATGAGTCGCCAACGGCGCGGATGGTGCACGCGTTGGCCGCTCGGATCGAACACGACGTCCTCCGCGGAGCAACGTTTCTCACCGCGAGCAGTGCCGGCATCGCGTCGGCGTACCGCGAGCGGTATGGAATCAGTCCCACGGTTGTGAACAACACGTTCCCGTTGCCGTCGCTGCCGCCCGACCTGACGCCAAGCTCTGGTGACGGGCTGCGTCTCTACTGGTTCAGCCAAACGATCGGCCCGCAACGCGGGTTGGAGGATGCCGTGGAGGCGATGGGGCGCGCCGACATTCCGGGCGAGCTCCACCTGCGCGGTCGCGCGTCGCCAGGATACATGGACGCCATTCGCCAGCTCGGCGGCGTCTGCGCGCCGCGCTTACGGATCGTTGCTCACGAGCCGGCGTCACCCGATGCGATGGTCGACTTGTGTCGGGGTCTCGACGTGGGCTTGGCACTGGAGCAAGGGCAGGTCGTGAACCGCCAACTCTGCCTGACGAACAAGGCGTTCACCTACGTGCTCGCCGGCCTCGCCGTTGCGTTCACCGACACACTCGGCCAGCGCGCGCTAGCCCATGACCTCGGCGAGGCCGCGATCCTGTATGCGCCGGGGGACGTGGCGGCGTTGGCGCGCGGCCTGCGACGCTGGGCGGACGACAAAGCGCTCTTGGCACGGGCCAAAGGCGCGTCGTGGGCAGCGGCGCAGCGCCGCTGGCATTGGGAACATGCGGAACAGCGTGGCGCACTACTGCGCGCCGTCGCCAACGCCGTAGGATAAGTTGCGCATCCTCCTCATCATGGACCCGTTGATCCGCGTGCCGCCGGAACACTACGGCGGCATCGAGCGGGTGGTTGCCGACCTGGCGGACGGCCTGCACCGGCGCGGTCACGCGGTGACGCTGTGGGCGGCACCAGGATCGCGCACGCTAGGAGTGCTGCAGCCGTTTGGCCGGCCGGGCGAATGGACGCGCTGGAGCAATCTGCGCAACACCGCGACACTGACGGCGCGCTTCCTGCGATGGCCGCGGCGCTTCGACGTGATCCATAACTTCGGACGCCTGGCGTATCTGCTCAGTGTGTTACGTGCTGACGTCGCCAAAGTGCAGACCTACATGCGCACCGTGAACCCAACGAACATGCGGCGGGTACGTCAGCTGGGCGGCAAGCGCATTCGCTTCACGGCCGTCAGTCGCGCCATCCGCGACACCGGCGCCGTCGGTGGTGGCAACTGGGAAGTCATCTACAACTGCGCGCGCGCCGCGGACTACCGGCCGCGGACCGATGTGGATCCGGCAACGGCACCGCTGGTGTTTCTCGGTCGCCTGGACCGGTGCAAGGGTGTCCACACCGCTATCCAAGTTGCGCGGCACCTCAATCGCCCGCTGCGCATTGCCGGCAACGTGTCGGACCAGCCGAACGAGCAGCAGTACTTCCATCGCGAGGTCGAGCCGCAGCTCGACGGCCGGCTCATCTCGTATGTGGGCCCGGTGAACAACGAACAGAAGAACGAGCTCTTGGGTTCAGCTGCGGCATTGTTGATGCCGATTGAATTCGAGGAACCGTTTCCAGTGGTGCTGCCCGAAGCGCTCCTGTGCGGAACGCCGGTCATCGCCTTCCGCCGCGGCGGAGTTCCGGAGGGCATCGAGCATGGCGTCACCGGCTTTCTCTGCGCGACGGCAGACGAGATGATGGCGCTGGTCGCACGCCTCCCTGAGATTGATCGGCGCGTCTGCCGTGCCGAGGCCGAGCGCCGCTTCAGCGATGCTGCTGTGGTGGAGACCTATGAGCGTCTCTATCAGAATATGGTCGAGCGATGAGTCGCTGGGACGCACGTTCTTCCGCTGGTCGCTTGCTCCGGATGCCGCTGCGGATACTGCCGCCGAGCGCCATCCTGCCAGTACTCGGCGGTCCACTGCGCGGGATGCGTTGGGTGGTGGGCTCCGCACCGCACGGCGCCTGGCTCGGGATCTTGGAGCGCGACAAGCTCCGCCACTTCGTCAGCCGGCTGCAGATCGGGATGACCGTGTGGGACATCGGCGCCAACGTCGGTCTCTATACACTCGCGAGCGCCCGCGCCGTCGGTCCGACGGGGCACGTGTGCGCCTTCGAACCCATGCCCCGCAACCTGCGCTGTCTACGCCGGCACATCGCATTGAACTGGCTCGACAACGTGGCGATCTGCGATGCTGCAGTCGTTGATGTCACCGGCATGGTGCGTATGGCCGAAGGCGACTCACCCAGTGAGTTTCACGCGCACGCTCATGGCACCTGTGAGGTCCGCGCCATCACGTTGGACGATTGGACCTCCAACCCCGAGAAGCGATTCCCCGACGTGGTGAAGATCGACGTCGAAGGCAGTGAAGATGCGGTGCTGCGCGGCGGGATGCAGGCTTTCACCGCCAGCCGGCCGTTGATCTACCTGGCGCTGCATGGCGAACGCCAGCGGCGAACGTGCTACCAGCTGCTCACCCAGTGGGGCTACCAGCTGACGTCACTGGAACCAAGTCAGGCGCTCGAGATCAGCGACGAGTGGCTCGCGGAGCCGGGGGAGATGCGACGATGACGCTCAAGCAGCGCCTCGGCCAGCACCTGTTCGCACACCTGCCGATCACTCGGTTCTTGTTCGATCAGCTCCGCGTGGAAGTGGATGCGGCGCTCCTCCGGGTGGGCAACGCGATCCTGCCCGCGCGCCGGCACCGCCTGGCGGACATCCGCCGCAGCCACGACGTGTACGTCAACGTGGCGTGCGGGCCACACATCCTGCCGGGCTTTCTGAACCTCGACTTGCTCCCGTGCAGTGGTGATGTCGTCGGGTGGGACTGCCGCCGTACGCTGCCAGTTGCGGCCGGTTCCGCGGCCGGCATCCGTGCGGAGCACTTCGTCGAACATCTCGAGCCGCGCGAGGAGCTGCCCGACTTTCTCACCGATTGCCATCGCGCGCTGCGGCCCGGCGGTGTGCTGCGGATCATCGTACCGGACGCAGAACGGTACGTACGGGCGTACTGCCGGGGTGATCTCGACGGGTACCGCGAGTTGGCCGTACCGGACCCGTTCCCCGCGGATCTCCCGACCCGAATGGACATCATCAACCACGTCTTTCACCAGTGGCAGGAACATCGCTGGGGATACGACTTCGAAACCATAGTGCACCGGCTGCGCAGCGGCGGTTTCGCGCACGTCGAACGCGCCGCCTACCAGTCGTCGCGCGACTCGACGCTGGCGCAGGACCGCGATGTGCACGCGCCCTACTCGCTCTACGTGGACGCGGTGAAGTAGCACCATGCGGCGGGTCTTGATGGTCAGTCCACATTTTCCTCCGGACACCAATGCCGGCACGCATCGCGTACGGCTCCTCGCGCCGCACCTGCCACGCTACGGCTGGCAACCCACGGTCGTCAGCGTTGATCCGCGCGACTATGAGGGGCGGTTGGATCCGACACTCGCTGAGTTGGTACCGTCCAGTGTACAGGTCATCCGCTGTCGAGCCTTGAACCCACGGTACACCCGCCTGCTCGGCGTGGGAGATCTGGGCTTGCGAGCGCTCAACGGGCTGTATCGCACTTGCACTGAGCTGTTACGAAGGGAAGCTTTCGACGCGGTGTTCGTCACAACCTATCCAGTTTACCCCGCGCTTCTCGGTCCCCGACTGAAGCAGCGGTTCGCGATTCCCTTCATCCTTGACTATCAGGACCCATGGGTCGGCGAATGGGGCAGGAGCGTCGGTGCGGGACCGAATGGCACGCCCGATTGGAAGAGCCGATTGTCCCGGAGCGTCGCTGCCCTGATCGAGGCGTACGTCGCCCCACGCGCTGACGCGCTGGTTGCCGTTTCTGCCTCTACGTACGAACAGGTGCAAGCACGCCATCCGACGCTGCAGACCCGGCCCTGCCTGGAGTTGCCGATCGGGGGCGAGCTCGCGGACTTCGACCAGATGCGTCGCCGTCCGCGGCGCAATCCGTACTTCGATCCCGGCGACGGTCTCTGCCATCTCTGTTACGTCGGTACGGTCTTGCCTACAGGTCTGGAAACACTGCGCGCACTCCTGCGGGCCGCCGCGCTCCTCCGCGTGCGGCAGCCGACGGTGTACGCCCGTTTGCGCCTGCGCTTTCTGGGCACCAGCAACCAAACCGGTGAAGGCGCGCCGGCGCGCGTGTTGCCGATCGCACAAGAGTTCGGCGTTGACGACTGCGTGAGCGAGATCCCGGCGCGAATCGACTACCTCGACGCGCTGACGGTTCTGACCCAAGCGTCTGCGATCCTGCTGCTCGGGAGTAGTGAACGCCACTACACCGCGAGCAAGCTCTACCCGGCGCTGTTGGCACGCCGGCCCCTGCTGGCGATCTATCACGATGCCAGCACCGTCGTGGCAGCCTTGCGGCACGCCTCAGCTGCCCGCCTTGTGACCTACAACGACGAGCATCGCGCCGAGTCATGTGTCGAAGCCATCTATCAGCAGCTGTGCGCGCTAGTTGAAGCGCCGCGAGTGGATCTGCCGGTTGAGGCGATCGATGCGTTCGCGGACTTCTCCGCGGACGCGCTCGCCGGAAAACTCGCCGCGCTGTTCGACCTGGTTCGACACCGCGAACCCGCGGCGCGCATCGAGGAACCATGAAGAGGGCGTGGCCAGTCTTCTTCTGGGCCACTGCGGTCGCGCTTGGTGCGCTGCAAGCATGGACGTATCGGAACACGATCAACTCCGACGGCGTCGCGTATCTCGACCTTGCCGACGCGTATCTACGCGGCGACTGGCACGCCGCGCTGAGCCCCTACTGGAGCCCGCTCTATCCGGCACTCTTGGCCGCGGCCATGGCGCTGGTGCGGCCGGCCCCGCAGTCGGAGTTCGCCCTGATGCACGTGGTCAACTTCTGCCTCTACCTGGGCGCGCTCTCGGCTTTCGAATACTTCGTCAGCGGATTCATCGTCTACCGGCAGCGTCACCAACCGCAGCCTGCTGACAGCTCCGTAGCGCCACTCCCAGACTGGGTGCTGCGCGCTGTCGGTTACATGCTGTTCATCTGGACATCGCTGGATTGGATTTCCCTGGGCTCCACCACACCCGACATGTGCTTGCCCGTCGTCGTGTTTGCAGCGACCGGAATCCTCCTCCGCGCTCACTCTGCGCCCCTGCCGGCGCGCGCTCTGATGTATGGAATCACCCTGGGCGTGGGCTATCTCGCCAGGGCCGCCATGCTGCCGCTGGGTCTCGTCTTCATCGCAGCAGGGGCACTCACGACGCCGCGAGCGAAAGACCGTGTGGTCCGTGCCGGGGTCGGTCTCATTGGGTTCGCGGTCATCAGCCTGTTGTTCATCGGAGCAATCTCGTCGGCTAACGGACGACCGACGGCAGGCGATGTCGGCCCATTGAACTACGCGTGGTTCGTGAACGGCGCGCCACTGTTTGCGCATTGGGAAGGAGAGGTCGGTGGGACTGCACTGCACCCGCCGCGTCGCGTATTGGACAGCCCGCCGGTTTACGAGTTCAAAGAACCTGTGGGGGGAACGTTTCCGCTGTGGTTCAATCCGTCGTACTGGCATGCGGGATTTCGCACACACGTAGATCTGCACCAGCAAGCCGGGCGGCTCGTGCGCACGACGAACGCCTACCTGCGGATTCTCTTGAACGGAAGCGGGCACCTCGGCCGCAGCGGGAACTGGATGCTCGGACTGTGCGCGCTGCTGCTATGTGGGCGGGTTCAGACACTCAGTCGTCTCTCCAGCTTCGCGTTCATCTTGCTTCCTGCGGTGGCGGCGCTCGGACTGTTCTGGTTGGTGTACGTAGAGCCGCGCTACATCGCCCCGTTCGTGGCGGTACTGATATTGGGGATCATGGCTGCGCTGCAGGTATCCACCACGGTTGGCGCGGGATTCGTACGAGGCGTTGTTGCAGCGACTGGCGCAGTCTGGTTCTCGTGCCTGTTGTCTCTCACTCAACAAATGGTCAGCGACGCGCTGAAGGGAACGGCAGAGAATCCGGCTTGGGAAGTCGCAACACAATTGGGAAAGATGGGTGTACACGAAGGGAGCCGAGTGGCCATACTCGGCGACTCGTTTGTCGCCTACTGGGCGCGACCAGCGCGCGTGCGCATCGTCGGTGACATGCCGCAGTGGTACTTGGATCGGTTTTGGGACGGCGATCCGGCAACTCGGCAGCGCGTCATCGCCGCGCTGGCGACCAGCGGAGCGCAATTGGCAGTTGCCGACCGCGCGCCCGGATGGGCAACAACCGAGGGCTGGTTCAGGATTGGCGATACTCCACAGTACGGCTACTGGCTGTCGCAGCGCGATGAGCACTAAGACGACATCCGCCATCCGTCTCACGGCGGTGATGACACACCCGGTGCAGTACGCGGCGGCCTGGTTCCGCTATGTGGCCGCGTGTGCGCCCGAGATTGCGTTGACGGTTCTGTATGCGACGGAGCCAACCCCCGACCAGCAAGGCGTGGGCTTTCAGCGACCATTCAAATGGGACGTTCCGCTTCTCGAGGGGTACTGCAGCCGTGTGATCGCGCCGGCAAAGACGGGCGATAGCGTCAGCAGCGAACGCTTCTGGGGACTGAACGTGCCCGAGATGACGGCCGCGATTCGCAACTCACGACCCGATGTCGTGCTGGTTCCGGGCTGGCATTCGATCACGCTCGTCCGTTCTCTGTGGGCGTGTCGCAGGCTGGGGATCCCGGTGCTGTATCGGGGCGACACCACTCTCAGCACGGCGCCGGTCGGATGGCGTCGACGGTCCTGGGCGATCCGTACCCGGCTGCTGCTCCGCCTCTTTGATGGGTATCTCAGCGTTGGCCAGCGGTCGCGAGAGTATCTCGGATGTTTCGGCGCAGCGTCCGGGCGTATCTTTGACACGCCACACTGTGTCGACAACGAGTTCTTTGCAGCCGCGGCCACACCGCATCAGACGGCAGAAGGGCGCAGTGCGGCGCGCGCGCGCTTTGGACTCGGTAGCGAGGACTTCGTCGTTTTGTTCGTCGGCAAGTTGGAGCAGAAGAAGCGGCCGCTAGACCTTCTGCGCGCGGTCGCCGGCATGGGCGCCAGCACGAGTCTGCTGATGGTCGGTGCCGGGCCGCTGGAGCCCGTCTGTCGGGCTGAAGCACACCGCCTCGGTGTGCGAGTTGCGTGGGTCGGCTTCCTCAATCAGTCGGCGTTGGGACAAGCGTACGCCGCGGCTGACTGTCTCGCGTTGCCGAGCGACGGGCGTGAAACGTGGGGGTTGGTGGTCAATGAGGCGCTCGCAACCGGGCTGCCCTGCGTCGTGAGTGATCAGGTCGGATGCGCGCCCGACCTCGTCCGCGCGGGCGAAAGCGGCGAAGTCTTCCCGGTCGCAGAGATCCCCGCGTGCGCTGCAGCGCTTGAACGGATCCGCCGGCGACAGGCAGACGGCCATGACTTTGCGCCGGCCTGTCGGGCGATCGCAGCGACGCACTCCTTCGCCGTCGCGACGCGCGGCTTGTTGGCTGCGTGTCGTGCCGTCGCTCGGCCGATGACGCAGAAATCCGGCGCTCCGCGTGTCATCGCCTGCTGCAGCGGAATGGTCATCGTGTCCGGCCTCGAGCGGTCGACCTTCGAGGCCCTCCGCGTCCTTCGCGAACAGGGAGCTGCAGTGCATTGCCTCGTCAACAGCTGGGAGAATCAGCGCATCGTCGCGCTCGCCGAGGACGTCGGCGCGAGTTGGTCGACCGCGTACCACTGGTACATATTCGAGCGGCACACGCGGAATCCCATCAAGTGGGCGCAGTTCGCGTGGGACGTGTTGATGACCAGCCTCGACCTCATGCGTGCTGCCCGCCGCTTTCGCGCGACCCACGTGCTCCTTCCAGAATTTGCCAGCGTGTTGCGCAACGCCCCGGCCTTGGCCCTGCTCCGGCTCCTGCGTGTGGCGGTGATTCTGCGCGTCGGCAATGCCCCACCGCCCGGACCGTTTTATCGGCGCGTCTGGCGCTGGGGCGTTAGTCCGTTCGTCGATCGCATCGTCTGCAACTCGCGCTTTACACAGAGCGAGCTGTTGGCGCGAGGCATCGCTTCGACGAAGGTGAGGCTCATCTACAACACGCTACCCACGCGGGCAGTACCACAGCTCAACGGAACGCGACCAGACTCTCACAAAATCATCTACGTCGGCCAGGTGATTCCAGAGAAGGGGCTCGACCTTCTCCTGGACGCGGTCGGCGTACTCGCGGCACGCGGACACGATGTCAGTCTCGAGGTCGTCGGACAGATCGACGGTTGGGTTGCACCCAACTATGCGGGCTACAGGGAGCGCTTGTTGGCGCGGGCAAGTGCGCCTGACCTCATCTCGCGCGTCCGATTCCTGGGTTGGCGCGACGATGTCCCGGCGCTCATTGCCGCTGCGGCGGTGCACTGCTGTCCGTCACGTCCGGAGATGCTGGAAGGGTTCCCTCTGGTCACCCTGGAGGCCAAGTACGCCGGCATCCCGTCGGTCGCCTTTCCTGTCGGTCCGTTTCCCGAACTGATCGAACATGGCAAGGACGGGTTCATCTGCGCGGACATCAGCGCTCAGGCGCTGGCGGAAGGCCTGGCGTACTTTCTGACCGATCCGTGCCGGCAAGCGCAGGCGGGCCAGGCCGCGCGCGCCTCGGCGGAACGCTTCACGCGGCCACGTTTTGCAGAGGCATGGTGGACCCTCCTTCATGACGTTGGCGCCCGATGACTGCCGCACCGCACGACGCGGCATTCGCAAAGTATGCCGAGGATGGCGCGTATCATTGGCGGGAAGTGAGCCGCCACTGGCTGCATCATCACGCGTTCACGGTTGAGCGCTATCGTCGAACCCTGGCCGTGCTCGGGTCTCTTTCCGGGTGCCGCGTGCTGGACTACGGCTGCGGCGATGGCGCCCTCTTGGGGTGGATCAGCCGCGCGGTCGGGCCGAAGGGCGAAGCGCATGGCTTTGATCCGAACCCGCAGGCTGTCCAGCTGGCGCGGCAGATGCTGAGCCAGCATCGGCTCAACGCCGCGGTCCATGCAGATATTGCGCAGCTACCCGACGGCCACTTCGATGCGGTGTCGTGCGCCGAGGTCATCGAGCACGTCCATGACGTGCCGGCGCTGCTGGCGCACGTCACCCGCGTCCTCAAACCGGGCGGCCGCGCCGTGCTGACGACACCGGTGCGGCTGACCGAATCACCGCAGGATCCGAATCACATTCGTGAGTGGTTTCCAGACGAGTTCGCCGCGCTGTTTGCGGACGGCCTGCTGCGCCTGCTGCGACACGAGCAGATCATTCCGGCGGCGGCGGCCGAGGTGTACTTCTGGCGACCGCCCATCTTTCTACGTCTTCCCGTCTTCCGATTGCTCTGCAACCTGCTGTCGATCTACGGCGGCATCAATGCGCTCACGTGGTTGCGGCTTCGTCCCCGGCTGTTCATGATGCAGCTCGTGTTGCTCGAGAGGCCGGCATAAGTGGGGGCATCGTTCATGTGGCGTGGCGTCCGACGACCGTCGTTGTTGCCGGTGTTGGTGCTCGGCGCCGCCGCGTTGGCGACGCTGATCGCAAGTGACTGGATCGCCGGCGTCGCGGTGGTGTTGTTGTGGGCAGCCTGGCACTTCCTGCAGCCGGAGGTGGGCCCGCCCGTGCTGCCGATGGCGTTTTCCTTCCAGTGGGTGCAAGTGACGGGTGGGATCTTCTACTCAGCCCTCACCGGCCGCCTGCTCCCCACCATCTATGAGGTGGACTATCGGCCGATGGTCCTCATCGGTCTCGGGTGCTTGACGGCGCTGCTCATTGGCTTGTGGTCAGGCACGCGCCTGTTGCGCGGGCGCGCCAGCGGCAGCACGCTGGATGCGGCCTTCAGTTGGCCCACGCTGGTACAGATGTATGTCGCGTCGGTCGTGCTGAATGGTTTGCTGCGGGATGTGGCGTGGAGCATCCCGCAGCTCAGCCAGCCGATCCTCATTCTCAGCTTGTGTCGCTATGGGCTGCTGTTCCTCATGTTTCGCCGGCTGAGCGCGCCGCGCCTGCGCTGGGGGTGGATCGGCCTGATCCTGACCGGAGAAGTCCTCCTCGGGTTCACCGGCTACTTCGCGGAGTTCCGCGAGGCGCTGGTCATCGCCGCGCTGGCCTTGCTTGAAGTGTTCGATCGCCGCCAAGTTCTGCATTGGGTCGGGGTAGGCGCGATGGGTGTGCTGCTGTTCTTTACCGGCCTCACCTGGATGGCGATCAAAAACGAATACCGCGCCGAGATGTCGACCGGGGTGCTCTCGGACTCGCGCCTCGATCGCTTGGATCGAGTCGGTGCGTTGACGTCGCAGTGGCTGGCGACCGACCTCGCGGCGATGGGGGTCGATACGGATCGGCTGATCGAGCGCCTGTGGGCGGTGCACTTCGGCGCGTTGGCGGTGCAACGTGTACCCACCGTCCTCCCTCATGAGAACGGCGCGATCCTCGGCGCCGCGGTCTGGCACGTTCTGACGCCACGCCTGTTCTTTCCCAACAAGCCCGTGCCGCCGTCGGAGAGTGAAATGGTGCGCAAGTACTCTGGGGTCTGGGTGGCCGGGCCGGAGCAAGGAACGACGATCGCCTTCGGGTACGCTGCGGAGTCGTACGTCGACTTCGGCATCCCGTGGATGTTCCTTCCGGTGTTCGTCTACGGGTTGGTGATGGGAGTGGCGTACCACTGGTTCTTGCGGGTCATCCGACACCGCGAGCTAGCGGTGGCCCTGGTGAGCGTCGTCTTCTGGGTGTCCCTCTATCAGTATGACCGCTCGTGGCTGAAGACGCTTGGATTGGCGGGCACGATGTTGATCTACCTCGGCGGCACGGCCGTGCTGCTCGACCGGTATCTCTCGACGCGTCGGCTGCGGCGCCGCCGGCCCTTACCGCGCGCCTTGGTCGTCGGACGACGCGACCCGTAGATCCCGCCGGCCGCTCCGTATGCAAGCCCGAGCGCGGTTGCCATTCTGGATCGGCGCCACCGTTGCCGTCGCTCTCGGTGTGCTGCTGCCGTGCGCACTTCTGGAAGGCGCGATCCGCCTGTGGAAGCGCGACGTCGCCTTTCAACCCGACCCGCAGTTGATCCGCTCACTGCGCACTCACGTGACACGCAAGATCTACTCGCTCGACAGCCCTGAGGTGCTGCAGTCCCTGCAGCCCGCGAACGCACCCGCCTACCTGGGAATGGATTACACCAACAACGTCGGTCTGCGGATGAAGGATGATGTCATCGCAGGTGCACGCGACGAGCGGCGCATTCTCCTCCTAGGCGACTCGTTCGTGGAAGCCGAAGAGGTGCCCGACGAGCAACGCTTCTACGCGTTGGTGCAGCACGACCTCGACCAGCGCCACGATGGCGGCCGGCGCTGGCGCGTGCTCAATGCCGGCATCCAGAACGGCGCACCATCACAGTACATCCTGCAGCTGCGCCGATACCTGGCGGAGTTTCATCCAGACGTAGTGCTCGCCTTCATCGCACCGAACGACGGAGCCGACGACTTCAACTTCGAGGACCGCTTCGGCTTCGAGCTCGACGAGCACGGCATTCCCGTGCGCCCGCAGACGCGCGCCCGGCTCTGGCTCCTGCAAAAGTGGTGGACGCTGCGCTATCTCGACGTTGCGGCGCAGAAACAATTCCCCGGACTCTATGATCGGCTGTGGCCCGAACGGCTGCCCGGTGCGGACCGGCCGGATTGGTGGGCCATGCTGTGCAATGATGGTCCGCGCGAGCGCGAGTGGTTTTCGAAGAAGACCGCTCGCTACATCCGCGAGCTGAAACGCATGACCGAAGCGAGCGGCGCGCGCTTCGGGATCTTTCTGATCCAGTACATGTGGACCTTCCCGGACGAACCCTTCTTCACGCCGCGCTATCCGACGATGCAGCAGACCATCGACTCGATGGGATGCTTGCGCGGCAGCGCGCGTCCGTACCGCGAGTTCATGCACCAGTTCCTCGACGCCGAGGGTATCCGATACCACGATCCGTTCGACGCACTGCTGGCGGCAAAGCAGGCAGCGCCACGCGAGAAGCTGTGGAACTTCTACGACTACCACTTCACGCCCGCCGGACATCGCCTGGTTGCGGGCGAGGTCATGAAGCTGCTCGACGATGGGTTCGCCAGCAGCCTGTCGGACTTGGCAGCCCGCAGCGACCCATCGGGGAGCGGACCATAGAAATGACGCTGGCCGCAGGCCAAGGACCGCAGTGATCCGGTGCGTGTCCTCCATGTGACGCCGTACTTTGCTCCTGCGTTTGGCTATGGCGGCCCGCCGCGCAGCATTCTGGGCTTGTGCCACGGGCTGCAAGCGGCCGGAGTGAACGTCCAGGTGTTCACGACGACCGCCGACGGCGCATCCGATCTGCCGCCGTCGGGGCCGCAGGGCCGCGACTACGAGGGCGTGCCCGTGTGGTACTTTCCGCGCACCTTCCCGCGCCGCTTCTTCGCTGCCGCCGGTCTACGTGACGCGCTCACGCACGCACTCGCCGGGTACGACGTGCTGCACATTCACGGCTTGTGGAACGTGCCCGCATGGTCGGCGGCGCAGCTGGCGCGGCGGGCCGGTGTTCCCTACGTGCTGTCGCCCCGCGGCATGCTCGAACCCGGCGCGCTCGCCTTGCACGCGCTGCGCAAGCGTCTGGTGTATCCGCTGATCGAGCGCAGGAACCTGGCAGGCGCCGCGCTGCTCCACGCCACCGGTGCACCGGAAGCGGAGCGTTTGGCGCAACGGCAGCTCGGTGTACAGATCGTGACTCTGCCCAACGGCGTCGACGTGCTCGCGCACGCTCCGGCGCGCGGGAGCGTGCGCCGCCGCTTGGGCTTGGAGCATGCGCCGCTGGTCGTGTTCCTCGGCCGTATCCATCCCATCAAACGTCTCGACTTGTTGGCTGCGGCGTTCGATCGCGTCCACGCGATACGCCCAGAGGTTCACCTGATTCTCGCTGGTCCAAACGAGGGCGGTCACCGCAGCGTTGTGGAGCCGTTGTTTGCCCGCACCCGCGATCACGTGCACTGGATCGATGAAGTTGATCAGGTGCAGAAGTGGCAGCTGCTGGCCGACGCCGACGTGCTCGTGTTGTGTTCGGCCTCCGAGAATTTCGGCATGAGCGCCGCTGAGGCCATGGCCGTGGGTGTGCCGGTCGTCGTGACGCGTACGTGTCCCTGGCAAGACGTCGAGACACACGATTGCGGCTTGTGGGTCGCATCCGACGCACAGGCAATTGCCGACGGCGTCGTCACTATCCTCGACGACCCGCAGCGGGCGCAGGCGATGGGTGTGCGCGGCCGTGCGCTCATCCGCGACAAGTACTCGTGGCCGGCCATCGCTCGTTCCATGGCCAATCACTACACATCGATCGTCGCTCGCCGCCGCCCAGCATCATGAACCGCTACGTGGTGATCACTCCGGGCATAAGCGGCGCAGACGGCATCGCCGCCTTATCGCGGCTCGTCGTGCGTGCGTTGGCACAACCCACGTCAGCGACGGTCGATGTGTTGTCGCTGCTCGACTCGACGCCTCCGGACTACGAGAGTGTCGATTTTCTCGCGAACACGCCTCCTTCGACGGTGCTCAGGACAGGCTTCGAGACGCCGCCAGGAGAAGGCGGCTCCTCAGGGCGAACGGTTGGCTCTTCAATTTCAAAGAACATTACCGTTCGCCCTGAGGAGGCCCCATCTCTTCGGGGCCGTCTCGAAGGGCTGTCTCGGCGTGTATCGGCACTCTCCTACGGGGACAGTGCAATGCGTGTCCGCTTCTTCGGCGCCGGCGGGAGCAAGGCGAGCCTAGCCGCTGCCGCGCTGCGGGCGGCGATGCGCGTCGGTCCGAACACGCAAGCTATCTGCCTGCACTTGCACCTCAGCCCTCTGGCGTTGCCGCTCCGCTGGCGCGGCGCGCGTCTGGCCATCATCTTGTGTGGCATCGAGGCGTGGAAAGCGCTCAGTCGTCCGCAAGCGCATGCGGCACGCCGCGCCGATGTCATGATGGCGATCTCGGCACACACCGCGCGTCGTTTTCGAGAGGCCAACCCTGCCTTCGATGGTAGTGCGGTGCAGATCTGCCATCCTGCTATCCCTGCAGACGTTCGTGCCGCTGACGCGTCCACGGCACCTGTCACTCGCTATCCAACGGCTTTGATCGTCGGGCGAATGGTGGCTGAAGAACGGTACAAGGGCCACGACCTCTTGCTCGATCTCTGGCCACGGGTGCTCACACAGGTTGACGAGGCGCGATTGATTGTCGTGGGCGACGGCGATGATCGCGCGCGGCTGGAGGCGCGTGCCGCCGAGATGAAGTTGCGGGAGCACGTGTTGTTTCTCGGGCGTGTCTCCGACGCGCGGCTGGCGCAGCTCTATCGCGAGTGCTCCTTCTTCGTTATGCCGAGCCGCGATGAGGGATTCGGGTTGGTGTTTCTCGAAGCCATGCGTGCCGGCAAGGCGTGCATCGGCGGCGTGGGTGCGGCGGAGGAGATCATCGAAGACGGCGTGACGGGCCTGGTCGTGGATCCACAGCAGCCCGCAAGCGTGCTCGGCGCCTTGCTGCGCCTGTTTGGTGAGGTCGAGACGCGCGAACGGATGGGGCGGGCCGGCGCCGAGCGCTGCGCGCGCGAGTTCACCGAAGCCTGCTTTCAGCGGCGCTTCCGCTCGCTGCTGGGGCTGCAATCGGAGGATGCGTCGTGGTGATCCTTGGCCTCAACGCCTACCACGGTGACGCGGCCGCAGCGCTGGTCATCGACGGCGCCTTGGTGGCTGCGGCCGAGGAGGAACGCTTCAACCGCATCAAGCACAGCGCCGGCTTTCCGGTGCGCGCCGTTCAGTATTGCCTAGGCGCTGCCGGCGTGCGCGCCCGCGACGTCGACCACGTGGCGATCGCCCGCGACCCGCGTGCCCGGCTGATGCACAAGCTCTTGTATGCCGCGCGCATGCCCGGACGCGCCGTCGAACGGTTGCGCGTCCAACGCAAGGTCGGTGCGCTGCAGGACGACCTGGCCCGTGCGCTCGACGTCGGACGCACCGAAGTGCCGGCCACAATCCAACGCGTCGAGCACCATCGCGCACATCTGGCCAGCGCCTTTCTGGTCTCACCCTTCGATGCAGCCGCGCTGCTCTCCATCGACGGATTCGGCGACTTCGCCAGCGCCATGTGGGGCGTAGGAAATGGCCACGACATGACGCCCGGTGGCGCCGTGGTCTTCCCGCACTCGCTCGGCATCTTCTACACCGCGCTCACACAATACCTCGGCTTCCCGAAGTACGGCGATGAGTACAAGGTGATGGGACTCGCGTCGTACGGCGCGCCCGAGTTTCTCGACGAGTTTCGCCGCATTGTCTTGCTTGCGACGAACGGGGACATCGGCTTCCGCCTCGGCCTCGACTATTTCGTGCATCACCGCGACGGCGTCGCGATGACCTGGGACGCGGGTGAGCCGGTCATCGGCCGCCTGTACTCGGCCCATCTCGAACAGCGACTCGGCCCTGCGCGCGCACCGGGCGCCGCGATTGAAGCACACCATCAGAATGTGGCGGCATCGATGCAGCGAAGGCTCGAAGAGGTCGTGCTCGACTGCTTGAGCGCCCTGCAGCGTCGTACCGGCATGCGCCGGCTGTGCCTCGCCGGCGGCGTGGCATTCAACTGCGTCGCCAACGGCAAGATCCTCGAGCACACCGGCTTCGAAGAGGTGTACGTGCAGTCGGCAGCCGGCGACGCGGGTCTCGCCATCGGCGCCGCCATGGACGTCTGGCACCAACAGACCGGCAGCCGCCGCAGCTTTGTGATGGAGCATGCGTACTGGGGTCCGGAGTTCAGGGACGCCGAGATGCGCGCCGCGATTGACGCACGCCGCGCCGCCCTGGAGCACGAGTCCGTAGTCGTGCGTGCGGTCGACCACGCGGCTGAGCTGTGTCGGTCCACCGCGGCGTGCCTCGCTGACGGCAAGGTCGTCGGTTGGTTTCAAGGGCGCATGGAGTGGGGCCCGCGTGCCCTCGGCAACCGCAGCATCCTCGCCGACCCGCGGCGTGCGGCGATGCGTGACGTGCTCAACGAGAAGATCAAACGCCGCGAGATGTTCCGCCCATTCGCTCCATCGCTGCGCGAAGACGCGGCGGCGGAGTACTTCGAGCCGTCGTACCCTTCGCCCTTCATGCTCATGGCCTACCGGGTGCGACCGGAGAAGCAGGCGATCATCCCGGCGACGACGCACGTCGACGGCACGGGTCGGCCGCAAACGGTGAACGCGCGCCAGAATGCGCTCTATCACGCCTTGCTCACCGAGTTTGGCCGGCAAACGGGCGTGCCGGTGTTGCTCAACACCTCGTTCAACGAAAACGAGCCGGTGGTGTGTACACCGGACGAGGCGATCGACTGTTTTATCCGCACCCGGATGGACGTGTTGGTGCTCGGCCATTGGGTCCTCGAACGGCAGGCGGCGCATGCGGCTGCTGTTTCTTAATCGCTCCTTCTGGCCCGACCCCGAGGCCACAGGCCAATTGCTGACTGAGCTGTGCGTGGACCTCAGCCAGCAGCATGAGGTCTGCGTCGTGGCCGGCCCGTCGTATCACGTGCGGACAGCGCACAGTGGACTGTGGCAGCACGATACGCTGGGTGCGGTGCGGATCGTGCGCACCTGGGGGACGCGGCTGCCAAAGGCGCGGCTGGCGGCGCGCCTGCTAAACCTCGGCAGCTACTACGCGCTCGCCGCGCTCGGCGCACTGCGTTTGTCGCGGCCCGACGTGGTGATTGCGGAGACCGACCCGCCGCTGCTCGGTGCGCTGGCGGCAGTCTTGAAGGCACACTGGCAGTGCGCGTTCGTCTACTATTGCCAGGATATCTACCCGGACGTCGGCGAGGCCACGGGCATGCTGCGCAACCGGGCGTTGCTGGCGTTGCTGGCGCGCGCCAACGCGCGCGCCTACCGGCGCGCCGATCGGGTCGTCGTCCTCGGCGACGACATGCGCCGGCGTTTGTTGGGCAAGGGCGTACCCGCGGACAAGATCGTCGTGCTGCCCAATTGGGTCGATTGCGACGCCGTTCGGCCGCTCGCAGCGAATCCGTTCCGCGCACAGTTCGGCGATACGTTCGTTGTGATGTATTCCGGCAACCTGGGACTGTCGCAGCAGCTCGAAACGATCCTCGCTGCCGCGCGCCAGCTGCGCGACGATGCGCGCATCCGGTTCGTGCTCATCGGTGAAGGCGCCCGCAAGGCGTGGCTGGAAGAGCGCGCGCGGCGCGACCAGCTGCGAAACGTACACTTCTTCCCGTATCAGCCCAAAGAGCAGTTGGCGCAGTCGTTGGGCGCGGCGGACTTGCATGTCATCCCGTTGCAAGCCGGGCTGGCGGGCTGCCTCGTACCAAGCAAAGTATACGGCATCCTCGCCGCCGGCCGGCCATTCGTGGCGCTGATGGACGCGGACGCCGAGGTCGCGACACTAGCGCAAGCGCAGCGCGTCGGCTTTGTCAGCGCGCCGGGCGACGCCGACGGGTTGGTACGCGTCATTCACCACGCACTTGCACAGCCGTCCGAGCTGCAGGCCATGGGCGCACGCGCGCGGGCGCTGGCGGAGCGCGAGTTTCACCGGCCCATTCTGACGCGGCGCTTCGCGGCGCTGCTGGAAGAGCTGCGGCCAGTCACGTAGCCGCCCGCACGATTTGCGTTGACGCGCCTTCTCACCTACGCTGCGCGCAGTTCGGCGCAGTCAACGGTAGAGGACGATGCTGAAGTACTGGGTGCTGGGTTTGACCGCTGCGGGGTTAGCGTTGTTGCTGACGCCGCTGACGGCGGCGCTGGCACGCTGGGTGGGCGCGGTGGACGAGCCCGAGCTGCGGCGCGTGCACAGCGGTCGCATCCCGCGGCTGGGCGGCCTCGCGGTGGTCGCCGCCTTCGTCGGAGCGATCGGGATTGGTCTGCTCGCCGATCGCCTGTTGTTCGATGTCTTCTGGGGCAACAAGTGGCCGTGGGGATGGCTGCTGGGTGGCGCGTTGGTCGTGGTGGCGTGCGGCGCCGCCGACGACGTATGGACTCTGGGCCCGCTGCCCAAGCTCTGCTTTCAGATCGTTGCCGGTACGATGGTGCTCGCCGCCGGTCGCGGCATCACCCTGATCACGAACCCGCTGAGCGGTGCGAGCATCGAGCTCGGTCTGCTGGCAATGCCGTTGACCATCTTGTGGGTGGTGGGCATCACCAATGCCTTCAATCTCATCGACGGGCTCGATGGGCTGGCGGTGGGTGTGGCACTGATTGCGTCGGGCACCCTCTTTTTCGTCTCGCTCGCCGGCGGCCGCGTCGAAGTTGCCCTCCTCGCTGCGACTCTCGCCGGCGCCCTCGCAGGCTTTCTCTACTACAACTTCAATCCCGCATCCGTATTTCTGGGTGACTGCGGCAGCCTGCTGGTTGGCTATCTGCTGTCGGTGCTCTCGATCCAAGCGTCGCAGAAGGGCGCCACGGCCGTGGTCATTCTGGTGCCGATCCTGGCGCTTGGGCTGCCGATCATGGACGCACTGCTGGCGATGATCCGCCGCTTGCTGCGCGCGTTGCGCGTGGTGCGGCCGGATGAAGAGCGCAACGAGTACCGCTTCCTGGTCCTCGGACCGACGTCGATGTTCCGTGCCGACCGCGATCACATTCACCATCGGCTACTGGCTATGGGGCTGACGCATCGCCGCGCCGTGTTCCTCCTTTACAGCGTGTGCCTGGGCCTCAGTGGCCTCGCGTTCCTCGCCGTCAGCGCGCGCGGTGCCAACACAGCGATCATGGTCGCGCTGGTCGCGGTTGCCAGCTACGTCGGCGTCCGCAAATTGGGGTATCGCGAAGTCGAAGTGCTGCGGCGCGGCACGCTGCTGCCGCTGTTCGAGCTGCCGGTGTTCAGCCGGCGCCTGTTTCACGCCTGTGTCGACGCCGGCTTCGTCGCCACGGCCTACGCCGCCGCGCTGCTGATCACCAGCCAGGGTGGATGGGACCGCGGAGTGCGCGACTACCTGCTGCGCAGCGTCATCGTCTTCGTCACGCTGAAGCTCGCCGTCTTCGTCGCCATTGGCCTGTACCAGCGCTCCTACCGCTACACCGGCCTGACAGACGTCATCGCGTTACTAAAGGCGGTGGTGCTTGCCGAGTGCGCCGCGGTGGCGGCGGTGGGGCTCCTGTACGGCCTGCCGCGGCACGAGCTGCCGGCGTTGCTGCTCGACTGGTACTTCACCGCCACGCTGGTCATCGGCGCGCGCGTGTCGTTCAAGTTGTTGGAGGCCATCGCCCAAGGTCACGGCGAGGCGGCAGCTTCACCGGTGTTGATCTACGGCTCGGGCTCGGGCGGTACGGCGTTGTTGCGCGAGATCGAGCAGAACCCCAAGCTCGGCTACCGCGCCATCGGTTTCGTCGATGATTCGCTGGGACTTCTCGGCCGGTCGATTAACGGTGTCCCCGTTCTCGGTTCGGTTGACGACCTCGGTGCACTGATCGCGCAACACGGTATCCGTGAAGTCATCGTCTCCACACCAAACGTGGATCACGAGCACATGGACAAAGTCGCCACCGCGTGCCGCTTGGGCGGCGTGCAGCTGCGCCGCTTCCGCATCGCGCTCGAGGAAGTGGCGCCGAGCAGCGCGCTGATATCCGACTGGGACGAGCAGCCGGGTCACAAAGTCGGCGCGGGCGCCGGCTGACCGGCACCGTTCCGCTCTCGCTTCCGACTTCCTTTCCCGCTACTTTTCCAGCCTGGATACACGCCGCAGGCCCCAATTCCGATCGTTGGCTCGAAGGAGAACGGATGGTAACGCCGCAACAGGTGCTCGAAGCGTTGAAGCAGGTGAAGTACCCAGGCTTCGCCCGTGACATCGTGTCATTCGGCATGGTGAAGGACATTGAAGTTGGTTCGCACGGCGTCAATGTGATCCTCGCGCCGACAACGGCGAAGGAAGAGATCGTCCAACAGATCCGTGAGGCGGTGGCGGCCACCGTGTTGCAGATGCCGGGCGTCGCCGCGGTCGACGTGACCGTCACAGCTCCCGAGCAACCGGCGCGGCGCGTACAGCAAGGTCCCGCCGGCGTGCCCGGCGTGGCGCACATCGTCGCCGTTGCCAGCGGCAAAGGCGGCGTCGGCAAATCGACCGTCGCGGTCAACCTGGCACTGGCGTTGTCGCAGCTCGGCCATCGCGTTGGCCTGCTCGACGCCGACGTCTACGGACCGAGCGTGCCGCTGATGCTCGGCCTCACCGAACGACCACAGTCGACGGAGGACAAGCGCATCATTCCGCTGGAGCGCTTCGGTCTGAAGGTGGTTTCCCTCGGGCTCTTCATCGCCGAGGGGACGCCGGTGATCTGGCGCGGGCCGATGATCAACAAGCTGCTCACGCAGTTCCTGCGCGAGGTCGAATGGGGCGAGCTGGACTACCTGGTTCTCGACCTGCCACCAGGGACCGGCGACGCGCAGCTCACCATCACTCAGCAGGTGCCGCTCGATGGCGGGGTGATCGTCACCACGCCGCAAGACGTGGCGCTCGAAGATGTGAAGCGGGGCGTCAAGATGTTCCAGCAGGTGCACGCCCCGGTGCTCGGTGTGGTCGAGAACATGAGCTACTACCTCTGCAGTTGCGGCGACCGCGCCGAGCTGTTTGGTCACGGCGGCGGCGCCGCGGTGGCCAAGCAGTTCAATATTCCGTTCCTCGGTGAGATCCCGTTGGTGCGTGAGCTGCGCGAGGCGGGCGACAACGGCAAGCCGCTGGTCGCGGCCAGCCCGGAGCATCCGCAGAGCATCGCGTTCCGCGCCATTGCGCAGCAAGTGGTCGACGCCGTGGCGGCGCGGCCGGCGCAGGCGCTGCCGACGATTCACTGAGAGGAAGCTGTCAGCTATCAGCGTTCAGCTGTCAGCAGGAAATGAAGAGCGCGGAGTACGAACGCAAACGGATCAGCGCCGAGGGTGCGGCGGCGCTGGTGCAGTCGGGCGATTGGGTGGATTACGGCTTCGGCGTGGGGCAGCCGGATTTGTTCGACCAGGCGCTCGCAGCGCGCAAAGAGCAGCTGCGGAGCGTGAAGATTCGTGCGGCGCTGACGCTGCGGCCGCGCGCGGTCGTCGAGTGCGATCCGCAGGGCGAGCACTTCCTGTGGTTCAACTGGCACTTCTCCGGTCTCGACCGGAAGTGGCACGACGCCGGCCGTAGCAACTATATCCCGATGAACTTTGGCGAAGCACCGGACTACTACCGGCGTTTCATCGATCGCGTCGACGTCGCGTGCATCAAGACGTGTCCGATGGACGACCACGGCTTCTTCAACTTCGGCGGCGCCGTCTCGTACCAGAAGGCGATGGCCGAGCGCGCAACGACGTTGATCGTCGAGACTTGTCCGACGATGCCGTACGTGTACGGCGCGGAGGAAGCGGTACATATCAGCGATGTCGCCCACGTCATCGACGGTGAGTCGCCCGCTCCGGCCGAGCTCGCCAACGCCCAGGTGACTGCGATCGATCACACAGTCGCGACCCTCATCGCGGCGGAGATCGAAGACGGCGCCTGCCTGCAGATCGGCATCGGCGGCATGCCGAACGCGGTGTGCACGCTCTTGGGCGAGAGCACGGTGCAGAACCTCGGTATCCATTCGGAGATGTTCGTCGACGGCATGATCGACTTGTGGGAGGCCGGCAAGGTCACCGGCGCGCGCAAGGCGATCGATCGGTACCAGATGGTATACACCTTCGCGGCCGGGTCACGCCGCCAGTACGACTTCATCCATCGCAACCCGCGCACGCGCAGCTGTCCGGTGGACTACACCAACCTGCCGCACCACATCATGCAGAACAACCGCGTGGTGTCGGTAAACAACACGACGCAGATGGATCTGCAGGGGCAGGCGGCGTCGGAGTCGTCCGGGCATCGGCACATCAGCGGCACCGGTGGCCAGCTGCAGTTCGTGCGCGGCGCCTACGCCTCGCACGGCGGCAAGTCATTCATCTGCCTGGCGTCGACCTACGAGAAAGACGGCGACCGGCGCAGCCGGATCGTGTCGACGCTGACGCCGGGGAACATCGTCACCACACCACGCACCGACGTCATGTACGTCGTCACCGAGTACGGCATGGTCAACCTGAAGGGCAAGTCGGTCGCCGAGCGCGCCACGGCGCTGATCGGAATTGCACACCCAGACTTCCGCGAATCCCTCGGACGCGAGGCACGCGAGTGCAACATCATCCCCAAGGGATTCTACTAGGGCCTGCGGCCGGCGTCATTTCTATGGCCCGCTCCCGTTGGGTCGCTAGGGGCTGCCAAGTCCGACAGCCTGCTAGTCTAGTCTGGAGCCCCGAGCCGCCCCACCTTCAAGGTGAGGAGGCAGGGACGCCTGCTGCCACCACCATTTCACTTCGAATCCCTTCGCCACCCCAGCGTGTCACGTGGGGTGGCCGTACCGACGCGCGTCCAGTTTCGTGCCGACGTTCGACCCCGATTCGCGGACCCGGACAATCGCCGCGCACAGGCGTTCGACATGGCAAAGCATTTGCTTCGCCTGAATGCGTCCATGAGCACGGTCCATTCCCTCGCAGCCCGTCGTACTTGGCAGCCCCTAGCGACCCATCGGGGAGCGGGCCATAGAAATGGCGCTGGCCGCAGGCCCGGTGAAGGGTGATGTCGAGTGCAGCCGCCTTGCGGAGTTGGACGCGAGTCGATACCGGCGACGCTCGCCCAATCGGTTGGCTGCGCGCGCCTGCATTTGATCTGACGTTCATTGGTGGCATCGCGGCACTGGCTTTGGGGTGTGGGCTCGTGCTGTCGATCGAGCCGGCGCTCTTCCCGTTCATATTCGTGGCGAACCTGTGGGCGCTCGGGCTGCATCACGTCGTTGCCACGTTCACGCGGATCGCCTTTGACCGGCCGAGCGTGTCCCAGTATCGCCCCCTCCTCGTGGGTCTGCCGCCCGTCGTTCTGCTCGCCGTTGTGGCTCTCGGGTTCGGCGTCGGGCGGTGGAGCTTGGTGACCATCTACCTCTATTGGCAATCCTTTCACTACGCCCGCCAGAGTTACGGCATTGCGCAGATGTATGCGCGCATGCCGCAGAACGCCCCCGCGATCAACCAAGACCTGAGCCGGTGGGTACTGTACAGCGTACCGCTGTGGGGAATGTTGTACCGCTCGCATCAGGACCCGGCGTTCTTTCTCGGTCTTCCGGTCTGGTGTGTGCCGGTTCCGGAGCTCCTTGTCCGCGCCGCCGGAGTGCTATGTCTCGGATTGGTTGGCGTGTGGATGGTGACGCAGCTCCGGCTCCTCCGGCAGGGGCAGCTCCCGGTACCGCACGCAGTCTACATGTACTCCCACATCCTGATCTTCACCGTCGGCTACGTGCTAATGCCGAGCATGGATAGCGGTTGGCTGGTGGTGAACATCTGGCACAACGCGCAGTATCTGTTCTTCGTCTGGCACTTCAACAACAAGCGGTTCGGCGAGCGCATTGATCCGCAGCGGCGCTTCATCTCGCGGCTCAGTCAGCGACAGAACGTCGCGTGGTACGTGCTCACGTGCCTGGTGATTTCGACCGTAGTTTACGGTCTGGTCTATCAGGTGTCGCAGCTGGTGGCGTTCCAGACCGTGTCGCTCGCGTTCATCGTTGGCCAAGCCCTCAACTATCACCACTACATCGTGGACGGGATCATCTGGAAACGGCGCGCCCAAGCCGTGGCGCTGCCGGCGCCAGTCTCCGTAGGCTCTTGAAACTCGCGGTTTCGCCCAACAGTCACGAGCTCGATACGATCGGCGGCGAGGTGCGCGTCGCGTCGCCGGTGTACGCGGTGTCGATCTCGGCGCGCACGGTTTACGTTGCCCTGGGGATGCTAACGCTGGTCGGGTGCTACACGTACACCTTCCCGGCGACGCTCGGCGACGCGGCAATCTACTTCC
>JBGQHM010000052.1:0-26098 GCA_041497995.1 Binatia bacterium
CCCCGGGCTGCCCCACGTGGTGAGAAAGGTCCCAGTGTCTGTGAACACCTCGATGCGCTCGTTGCCGTCGTCGACTGCGAAAACGTTGGCGCTGCCATCTACGGCTACGGCACGGGCGCCGATGAACTGTGCGTTCCCGCTTCCTGTGCTGCCCCACTTGGTGAGAAAGGTGCCGGTGTCGGTGAACTTCTGAATGCGGTCGTTGAAGAAGTCGGCGACGAATACGTTCAGGTTCCGATCCACCGCAACGCCGACGGGATTTCCGAACTGGCCATCGCCGTTGCCGACGGTGCCCCACTTGGTGAGGAAGGTGCCGGTGTTCGTGAACTTCTGGATACGATTGTTGAAGCGGTCGGCGACAAACACGTTGCCGGTCGCATCGACGGCAACGCCCACCGGGCCGCTGAACTGCCCGTCGCCGTTGCCGGCATCGCCCCAGGTGGTAAGGAAGGTCCCATCGTTGTCGAACTTCTCGATGCGGTTGTTGTTCAAGTCGGTGACAAAGACGTTCCCCGCTCCGTCCACGGCGATACCTTCCGGGCTGTGGAACTGCCCGTCCGCGCTACCCATGCTGCCCCACTGGCGCACAAAGGTCCCGGTGCTAGTGAACTTCTCGATGCGGTGGTTGCCGGTGTCGGCGACGAAAACGTTTCCGCTCTGATCCACCGCCACTGCTTCCGGATCGAGGAACTGCCCGTCCCCGCTGCCTTGGCGGCCGAACTTGCCGAGGAAGGTTCCGCACGCAGCCGTCGCGGTGGTTGGCGTGGTAGCTGGGGTGTTGGTCGCCGTGGGTGTGCGTGTTGGGGTGGCCGTGAGTGTAGGCGTCAGCGTTGGAGCGGGTGTATCCGTTGGCGTCGATTGGCATCCGTTCAACGCCGCCGAGACGGCGCTGATGATGCAGTCGATCGTGACCTGACCGGTCCCGTTGCAGTCGAATCGCCGGCACTGGTCGAGCGACTGCGTGCCGAGGGCGATGCCTACCCCAAGCACGATCTCGTCGACGGTGACCGCACCACTGTTGTTGCAATCGCCGACGCACGTCGGAGCCGCGCTGCCAACAGGGAGGGCGGCGTCGGACACCGACACGAAACCAGAGCTGAGCACGACCGCGAGGCACAGGAGAGTGAACGCGTGGCGAACGACGTTCACGCCACAGTTGGATGAGACGAAAGGTTTGCCGACCCGGTGCTGCTTGCGATGAGCCATGACCGTTTCCCTCCCTAACGGGCGCAGCGAAAGCCGATGAAGACGCTCGAGCCGGCCGGGACGAAGCTGCCATTGATACTGAGCGGTCCGGCACTTGTAGCGCCGAAGGAGAAGGAGAAGGAACCGCCGCGCAGCAGCGCACCAGGCCCGGTTGCGGTCTCACTCGCCCCAGCGAGGCACATGGCGTCGTCGCTGAAGGAGCCCCAGCCCGGGCACGCCGTCGACAGCGGCACCCAGTCCGCCACCCACTCGGTCAGGTTGCCCACCATATCGAAGGCCCCGCGCGCCGATACGCAACTGCTGCGCGCGCCGGTAAGGGACACTGAGCCCGTGGCGCTGTTGCAGTCTGTCGTCCCGTTGTCCGGCCCCGGGTCCGGCGTCCCGTTCGCTCCCACCTGCCACTCCGCGTTCGTCGGCAGCCGCTTGCCGGAGTTGGCGCACGCCTCCTGCGCCTGGAACCACGTGATGCGCGCCGAGGGGGTCTCCGACGGCAGGCTCACGGCATAGATGTCGTTGGCGCAGTTCTGGCCGTTTTTCGTGCACGGCACATAGTCGACTGTCGTGCCCAACTGCGTCGCCCCGCCCGCCGTCAGATCGTCCCGGGTTGCCCGGCCCAGCTGGATCTTCCTCACCAGGCTCGCGTTCGTCGTGGTCGGACTGGGCACCCGCCACACGCTCGCTTCGTACGTGTCCAGGCACACCGTCCCCGCCAGCACCGCGTCAGCCGCGCACCTCCTCACGGGGAACGTGGGAAAGTCCGCGACCGCTGCACTTGCCACACCGATCACCAGCCCCACCGCAAGAGAAACCTTCATCATATGTCGCTTCATCATCGTCCCTTCCTGTCGATCGCCTGAGTGGAGATTGAAGAGGCCAAATGTGTTCATTCCGCTACACTGATGCCCGAGCCACCCATTTCCTTGGCGAGGTCCTTCATCTTCGGCAACCCGTCCTTCATGCGCAGCTTGGTCTCCTGATAGTGGACGTGGACGCCGGCGCGGTACGGGAAGTCCGGGACGACCGCTGCATACACGTCGGTGAGTCCCATGCCGGGGTGCTCAGTGAAGATGTGGCCTCCGCACGTCTTGCACCATTTGCGATAACTGTGCGGCGTCTTGTTGTAAGTGCCGATGTTGTCTGCTCCCTGCGCAATCTGCACCGCTTTGGGTTCCCATAGAGTGAAGGCGTTGACAGGCCCAGCTGACCAGCTTCGACATGACTCACAATGGCAATAGCCCATTCCGGCTGGCTCACCACTGACTGTGAACTGAACAGCGCCGCAAAAGCAGCTGCCTTTGTAAACGTTTTCGTTGCTCATGATTCCCTCCTTGGTGGTTTGCTTACTCGCAAAACGCCTTGAAGGTAGCGTGTAGCGCCTCCACGCTGGAAAACCCCAGGGCTGACGCAGCGGCATCAAGGTCCCCGAACTGGTGGGCCAGGGCCGAGACGCTTTTGCCGTGACAGTTCGCCCGCCCGGGCGTTCCGGCCTGAGGAACGGTCTCGCCAGTCAGCGAAAATGTCTCATTGAACGTGTGTAGGGGGGTGCCGCCAATGATGTCGGTACCGATTCGCAACCAGTCCGGCGCCAAGTCCGAGTTGCGGATCCAAGCTTGCAAGTCTCCCGTGAATGGCGTTCCGGGCGACACGATCGGCTTCGGCGCCGACAGGTACAGAAAATCGCCGCCGGTCACCAGGACTTCCGGACGGAAGAAATAGTGATCTGCCGGCAGAAGGATCGGGGGGGTGAAGGTGATGGTGATCTGCACCACTTCGCCCGTCGCTGGCCCCTCGCCAAGTGTCGTGCTGTTGGGCTTCTTGTTGATGCCGTTCACCACGGTGTTCGCGACCGAGAAGCTCGGACTCAGCAGACTTGCGGTAAAGTCGAGCGTGCCCAGGCTCCCATCGCGCGTGGCGTCGTCGATTTCGACATCCGCGGGAGAGTTGACCCGCGAGGTCACGTTTCCCGAGGGAGGATTCGAGTCCTTGGGGAAGACGTGATACACCTCGATCTCGACGTTCCCGATATTCGCCAAGGGCGTTCCCGATGGGATCAACCCGGTAATGGTGGTCTGAGCGATGCTTGTGGTCTCGGTCAGGATGAAGTCATCCGCGGTCTCGGTATCGAGGTTGCCGGTGCTGGCAGGCTGGGACAACGTTCCGAGTAGCCCATCGGGGGTACCGGTGCTGAAGAAGAAAGAATCTGCCCAGGCGGGCGTCGCGAGCCACACCCCGGCGGTCACCGTGGCTGCGACTAACAGATATTTCATACGACTCTCCTTTTCGTTTTTCGGTTCTGGCCAGTTCGACCAGGCCGGTTGCATGGTTGATCGGCGCTTGCGGTTCCGTTCCATGCACGCGAAGATACGGCACGCCGCAGGCATTGACGATGAAACGGACGTGAGATTGGGGTTAGAAGGCGGTAAGAAAACGGTTCCATGACACGATGGAAGCGGATCGACGCCTAACGTTCGGTGGTTTCGGCCTGGATCTCGCCAGCGGGCGGCTCTGGTGCGGTGGCGAGCTCGTCGCCCTCACTCCCAAGGCATTTGCGGTCCTGCGCCGGCTGGTCGAAGACGGCGGGCAGCTGGTCTCGAAGGAGGATCTGCTGCGAGCCGGGTGGGCAAAGACCCACGTCAGCGACGGTGTGCTCAAGGTGATCATCCTGGAGATTCGTCGCGCGCTCGGGGACGATCCGGCAGCACCATCCTTCATCGAGACCGTGCCGCGCCGAGGCTACCGCTTCATCGCCCCCCGTGCCCGTCAGACCAAGGTGCCGGCGGCGCTTGATCCGCGCGGCGCACTGGTCGGCCGGGACAGAGTGCTCGCGCAACTCAAGGACCGGCTCACGAGCGCCCTCGCCGGCCAGCGTCAGCTCGTGTTCCTCTCCGGTGAAGCCGGCATCGGCAAGACCACGGTGCTCGACGCATTTCTGGCCCGCGCCGCGTCCGATCCGGATTTGTTGATTGCGCGCGGCGCGTGCCTGGAGCACTACGGGTCGGCGGAGGCGTATCTGCCAGTCCTCGAGGCGTTTGGGCGACTGCTGCGCGAGCCCGGGGCCGACCGGGTCATCCGCGTTCTTGAGACCCATGCCCCGACGTGGCTCGTCCAGCTGCCGTGGCTCGAGCGCTCGGGCGATCGCGAGGCGTTGCGCCGGGAGCTGCTCGGGGTCACCAAGGAGCGCATGTTGCGCGAGATGGCGGAGGCCCTCGAAGTGCTGACCACGACGACACCACTTGTCTTGGTGCTCGAGGATCTGCACTGGAGTGACAATTCGACACTCGATCTGCTGGCGATGCTCGCGCGGCGCCAGGAGTCGGCGCGCCTCCTCGTGGTCGGGAGCTATCGCTCGGTGGACGTCATCTTGGCGGGACACTCGCTACGGGCGCTTATCCAGGACTTGGGGGTGCGCCGCCAGTGCGAGGACATCGAGCTGTCGTTCCTGCGGGAGCCGCATGTCGCTGCGTATCTGGCGCAGCGCTTCGGCGGGCATGCCTTTCCGCCCGAGCTCGCGCGCGCCGTCAAGCAGCGGACGGACGGGAATCCGCTGTTCATGGTGCGTGTGGTGGACGAGCTCGTTGCCCTTCGCGTGCTGGAGGCGGAGGACGGGCGCTGGCGGCTGAGGAATCCCCTCGACGAAATTGCGCGCGCCGTTCCGGAGAGCCTCCGCCTGCTGGTCGAGAAGCAGATTGCGCGCTTGGAGCCTGAGGCGCAGCGCGTGCTCGAGGTGGCGAGTGTTCTCGGGGGCGATTTCACTGTGGCGTCAGTCGCGGCCGGCCTCGCCAAGGAGTCGCTGGCGGTCGAAGAGTGCTGCGATGAACTGGCGCGACAGGGGCAGTTCTTGACCGCATCGGCGCTGTTCACACGGCCCGACGGGACGCAGGTGGCCCGTTACCATTTCACCCACAGTCTGTATCCAAGCGTCCTCACCGAGCGCGTGTCAGCGGCGCGCCGCCTGCGCTTGCACCAGCGACTCGGCGAATGGCTCGAGCAGACCTATGGCGCTCATGCGGGGGTGATCGAAACGCAGATGGCGCACCACTTCGAGGAAGCCGGCGACTACGGGCGTGCGATCGAGCACCTGCGCCGTGCCGCCGACCGCGACGTGCGGCGCTGGGCGCATCAGGAGGCGGCTGCACGACTCACGCGCGCCGTCGCGCTTATCAATCATCTCCCCCCAGCGGATGCCGCGGCGGTGTATCCCCTCCTCCTCGATCAGCTCGGCCGTGTGCGCCGCGGGCTCGGTGACTTGCCCGGCACGCTGCAGACATGCGACACACTGGCGGCGTGGGCGCGCGATCACGGCGAGATCGGATGGGAGGCGAGCGCCGCGCTCCACCGTGCGACAGTGCTCGCGTGGGTTGATTCCGAGGGCAGCCGCGTCGCATCCATGGAAGGGATGGCGCTCAGCCAACGCGTCGATGACCCGCTGCTGCGCGCCAACGCCCAGGGACATGCAGCGTACTGGCAGCTTCGCCTTCACGGTGCCCGAATAGCGGATGTGCCAATCGCAGAGGCGATCGTCGCGGCCGCGCGGACCGCAGGCGATCGCGACCTGCTCGCGCAGAGTGTGGTCATGCTCGCCCTCCTTCAACTTGCCCTTTCAGACTTGCGGGCGGCAGCACAAACAGCCGCGCGGGGTATCGAGATCGCCCGCGACGCCGGTAACGCCTACATGTGCCTGTGGTCGTACCACGTGCGGGTTGGGGCCCTCCTGCAGCTCGGGGATTGGGGTATGGCCCTCGCAGCGATCGACGAGGGATTGCGCGTTGGTGCCCCGATCAGCCATCAGCACTTTTCCAGCCTCCTGAGGTCGGAGGCCGCCGCGCTGCATGCCGAAGCGTTCGATTTCGCTGGTGCAGCAGCCATCGCACGCGAAGAGCTGCTGCAGGAGGGGTTGACCGATTCCGCCCGTCAGGGCGCAATGTTCGAGCTGGCGTTCGCGCTGCTCGGCCTCGGAAAACTCGACGAAGCATCCGCGACGTTCACCGCGCCGCAGCTTGCAACTGCGGCCGAAGGGCCGGCAATGCCGTGGTCCGGGCAACTCCGCCTCCGCCAAGGGCTAGCGCGGGTGTGGTTGGCGCGTGGCGACCTCGACCGCGCTCGCGGCGAGGCCGAAGTACTACAGACGCTGGTCGCCACTGCCGACGAACCGAGGCCGCGGGCGGACGTCGCGCGGCTGCTGGCGGAGATCGCCCTGCAGAGCGGGCACGTGTCGGACGCCGAAGCGCATCTCCGCGAGGCGCGCGCCGCTATCCAGGCGTGCGAGGTGCCGCTCGTCGAATGGCGCATCGCCGCCACCGCCGCCAGCGTGCATGACCGGCAACGCCGGCGCGCCGACGCGCAGGCCGCTCGGCTGCGGTCCGCCGCCCTCGTGAACCAGCTGGCCGATTCCTTGCCGCCGGAGCACGCGCTCCGCCTATCGCTCTCGGAGCATGCTTCGCAGTGCGAGGTGCTGCGCCCGCGTGCGGCGGTGCGGCGGTCTTAGCGGCGGCTCTCACCTACGGACACGCGAACCTCTGGGCATGATGATTTTCGTCGGTGACGAAGACGTTTCCATCGCCGTTGACGTGGAGATTCGACGCGTCCTACCAGAGGCAGTCAGTGTAGGTATCTGTACCGACGATCGTTGGCAGCCAGGGCGAAGCGAACACCACTCGGCCGAGCCCGGTTTCCGCGAGGGCTTTCCCGAGCGCCACGAACTGCCCCCACGCCGCCTGCGGCGGGTCGTCGAGGAAGTAGAGCTGTAGGTCGAGCCGGTCGGTGCGCTCGACCCGCGGGATATCCATCGGCGGCGTGGTCTCCTGCGGAATCGGCGACCACGCCGAACACGACG
This sequence comes from Binatia bacterium, assembly GCA_041497995.1. Lineage (GTDB taxonomy): Bacteria > Desulfobacterota > Binatia > HRBIN30 > HRBIN30 > DATKMS01. The sequence continues at coordinate 7,040 of JBGQHM010000052.1, forward strand.
CGATCGGCGAGCCGGCCAGCATCCCCGGCAGTTGCGACTCGCGCAACCAACGGTCGAGGTCGCTCTGCAAGACGCCCGCTTCGCGCTCGATGGCAATCGACACCATCCCTGCAAAACCGTGGTCGAGCGAGAGCTCGATCGGCACCGGATCGGCGTCGCGATAGAAGGTCCAATCGTACGTGTACAGCAACGTATGAATGTGGGTACGCTCGGCGAAGCCGCGGCCGTTGCGATAGAGCCAGCGCACCTGGTTGATCGCCCACTCGTGGTGCTCGTCGTGACGTCCGGCGTGGATCCAGTATATCGCGACGTATGAACCCGCCTTGATCGATGGCCGAGCGATCGGGCTCGGCTCCGGAAAGCGCAGGTCCTTGAGCTCGCGCGTCGCAACCCATCGGCGCCCCGCAAACAACCACGGGCCGACCAGACAGCCTGCATAGAAGTGGTCGCGCTCGTACCAGCGATTGTAGGCGACCTCGCACCCTTTGTGCGGGTCCACCATCGTAAACAACATGCTCCCGACCCGAACCGGATACTCCGTCATTTTGAAATTCCTCCAATGAAAGTTTTTCCAGAATGAAGCGCGACCATACGCGTGTCGCTCCGTAGCATCAACGCTTCGAATGGGCATAACGTTGCCAACGGTGCTAGGGGTAGGGACCAAACTCGACTTCAGATGGGACAGCGCATTGTTTCAAAAGGGTAACGGCGCGCGCGGAATCTTGAAGACATGCGGCCCCGCGGTTCTCGCCGCCCTCTGCATCGTTCTGATCTGCCGATCGCGTCCGACGGCGGCACAAGCCACGACCGGTCTCATCTATACGACCGTCGGCGGCGCCAACGGTGACGGCGGACCGGCGACGGATGCCGTTGTCGACCCGCACGGCGTCGCCGTGTGCGCCGGGCTGCCGGGCGTGCCTCCGAATCTGTATGTCGCCGACACCAAGGGCAACCGTGTCCGCAAAATCGATGGGCTCACCGGCGTGGTCAGCACGATGGCGGGCACCGGCGTAGCGGGATTCTCCGGTGACGGCGGTCTGGGTGTAGAGGCGCAACTCGCATTCCCCGCCGATGTGGCTTGTGATTCAAACGGCAACCTTTACATCGTCGACGGAGGCAGTAGCCGCCGCGTCCGAAAACTCGACACGGCGGGAGGGATCACGACCGTCGCCGGCAATGGAAGCTCTGGCTTCTCCGGAGATGACGGCCCTGCGACCCAGGCTGGGATCACCCCGTATGCGGTGGCCCTCGACGCGAGCGGCAATCTCTACATCGCAGACGCCGACAATCGTCGCGTCCGCAAGGTCGACACACAAGGAATCATCACGACCGTCGCCGGAACCGGCGTCTACGGATACGCGCGCGAAGGGCAGACTGCCGTACAAGCTGAGCTCGGGTTCCCCTCCGGCGTCGCCGTCGATACGCAGGGGCGGCTGTACATCGTCGACTACAATAACAAGGTCGTCTACAGGGTCGCCAACGGGCTGATCAATACGATTGCCGGCAACTACATTCCGAGGTTTGATGGCGATGGCGGCCCGGCACTCAATGCGTCCTTGCTGTTTCCCAACCGCGTCGCGCTCGATGTGAGTGGCAACGTCTACATCTCGGACCAGGGCAACAACCGTGTGCGCCGTGTCGATGCCATCACCGGTATTATCACGAGCATTGCCGGCAACGGCTCGATCGGTTCCACGGGAGACGGCGGCCCCGGCACACAGGCGAGCTTGTTCCCGTTGCACGCCATCGCGGCCGATCAGCTCGGCAACCTGTATATCGCCACCTCGGTCTCCACGTCGGACGTGTGGTCGACCGACAACCGTGTGCGCAAGCTGAACGCCGCAGGGATCATCAGTACGTTCGCCGGTATCAGTCACACCGGTGACGGCGGGCCCGCACTTGACGCCATCGTGGATCCCCAAGGGCTGGCGACCGAACGCGTGGCCGGCCCGCGGAACCTGTACATCGCCGACGGCCGGAACAATCAGGTACGCAGGGTCGATGCCATCACCGGTACCATCACGAGAATTGCCGGCACCGGCGTTGCCGGCTTCTCGGGAGACAACGGCCCGGCCCTCAACGCGCAGCTCTCCGACCCGGTGGCGGTCGCACTCGACCGTGCCGGCAACGTCTTCATCGGCGACCAAAACAGTTCCCGAGTGCGGCGCATCGACACGCGGGGCTCCATCACGACCGTGGCCGGCAATGGCACCTTCGGGTACAGCGGCGACGGCGGCGCCGCCATCGACGCGGCGATCTCGTACCCCACCGGTATCGGTGTTGACGACGGCGGCAACCTTTACATTGCCGATCGTTACAACTACCGCATTCGCAAAGTGACGCCCCAGGGAGTCATCACCACCTTTGCCGGCGACGGTACGTTCAACCCGTCGGCGCCTCCAGGTGATGGCAGCCAGGCGACGCAAGTACAGCTCGGCGTTCCCACCGACGTCGTCGCCGCGCCGGACGGCAGCCTCTACATCGCCGAGTTCGGCAGCCATCGAGTGCGCAAGGTGCGATCGAACGGCATCATTGTCACGATTGCCGGCAACGGCAACTACGGTTCAAGCGGCGATGGCGGCCTCGCGGTGAACGCGCTCCTCAATGGTCCGTATCGTCTAGCACTCGATGCGCAAGGGAACCTGTTTATGTCTGACTTCGCCAACGACCGCCTGCGGCGAATCGATGTCACGACCGGCATCATTACCACTGTGGCCGGCACCGGGATGGCCGGAGTGGAAGGGGATGGCGGCCCAGCCATTCTGGCGAACTTGTACGGTGCTACAGGACTGGCGGTTGGTGCCTCGGATAGCTTGTACATCGCCCAGGCGGATGGTGCGCGCGTGCGTGTGGTCGTATCCGCAGCGGCCGCATCGCCAACAGCCACCTACACACCGACAGCACTGCCCTCGGCGACGGCCACGGGGACACGCACCCACACTCCAACCGCGTCGCCGACGCGCACACCCACGGCCACCGCCAGCTCAACACCGACACGCACGGTGACCGTGACATCGACATCGACCGCCACCCCGACGTTCACCGCCACAGTCTCACCGACGCGTACGCCGACAGCCACCGCCAGCCCAACGCCAACGCGCACAGTCACGGCAACATCGACGTCGGCCCTCACCCCGACGCTCACTGCCACGATCTCGCCGACGCGTACGCCAACGCCCACTGCCACCCTTGTTCCGACGGCAACCCCCACACCGACGCCCACCCGCTCGCTGACTGCGACGAGTACGGTCACCCCGACCCGTACGCCCACGCCGACATCGACCACTACAGCCAGGTCTACAGCTACTTCTACGCCGAGCCACACGCCGACCATCACGGCGACACCGACTCCGACCGACACACGAAAGGCCACCGCGACGCCGAGCCCGACCGACACGCTCACGCCGATACCAACGGCAACCGCCAGTCACACCGTCGCTCCGACTGCGGTCTCATGCGTCGGCGACTGCGGTGGTGACGGCACGGTCACCGTGGGCGATCTGCTGACGATGGTGAACGTCGCCCTGGGGAACACGCCGGTTTCAACGTGCCGCGTCGGTGATCCAAATGGGGATGGCCAGATCGTAGTGAACGAGATCGTGATGTCGGTGGAGAATGCGCTGGACGGCTGCCCGTAACCTGTAGTGCCCTCCGTGACATAGCCCCTTCGACCGGGCTAATATCCTTCCGCGTCGCAGCGACATGAGGAGATCCAACGGCCATGCAGACACCCGCACATGATTTCGATCCCGCCACACTCGACCTCGCCACCCCGGAGCACTACGAGCGCAACGGCTACCCGCACGGCGAGTGGACCTGGCTGCGCCGGCATGACCCGGTGTTCTGGTACGAGCGGGCCAATGTCGATCCGTTCTGGGCGATCACCAAGCACGCCGACATCATCGCGATCGGCAAGCAGCCCGAGATCTTCCTGAACGCGCCACGCCTCGCTGTCTTCACCAACGACCTGCCACCGCCCCCCGAGGGGCAGTCACGACACCTGCTCAACATGGATCCGCCGGATCACGGCCGCTACCGCCGCATCACCAGCGGGTGGTTCACGCCACGGGCCATCCGCGCGATGGACGCCAAGGTTGCGCGCGTCACCCGCGAGGTGCTTGATGCGGCCGCCGAGAAGGAGGCGGGAGACTTCGTGCGCGACGTGTCGGCACAGATCACCATCGCCGTGATCGCGGAGATGCTCGGTGTACCGCGCAAGGATTGGGAGCTGCTGTTCCGCTGGACGAACGAGATCATCGCGCCGCAAGATCCCGAGTTCCAGCACGGCGCAACGCCGCAGGAGACCATCGAGCGGTCGCGCCTCGAGCTCTTCTCCTACTTCAACGATCTCGCCATGCAGCGGCGTGCGACGCCGTCGAATGACATCGTTAGCGTCGTTGCCAACGGGCAGCTGAACGGCGAACCCCTGCCGCCGGTCGAGCTGCTCTCGTACTTCTTCCTGCTCGTCGTCGCCGGCAACGAGACAACGCGGAACGCCATGACGGGAGGGATGCTGGCGTTCCTCGACAACCCGGGGGAGTGGGACAAGCTCCGCCGCGATCCGGCACGCCTCGACGGCGCCGTCGAGGAGATCGTGCGCTGGACGACGCCGGTGATCCAGTTCTCCCGCACCGCGACGCGTGACTACGCGCTGCGCGGCAAGACCATCCGCGCGGGGCAGTCGGTGTGCCTCTTCTACGGTTCTGGGAATCGCGACGAAGAGGTGTTCGACGAGCCATTCCGTTTCCGCATCGACCGCGAACCCAATCCGCACATCGGCTTCGGCATGGGCGAGCACGTGTGCCTCGGGGCGCACCTCGCGCGTCTCGAACTGCGTCACGCCTTCCGGCAGCTGCGTGAGCGGCTCGATGAATGCGCACTGGCCGGTCCGGTAGCGCGTGTGCGCTCGAGCTTCGTCGGCGGGATCAAGCGGGCGCCAATGCGGTGGCGGATCACCCGCGCCGCCGCGTGACGGCTGCGCATCGGCGTCCTTGCGCCGACTTCGTCCCCGAGTGAACCTTGAAGACGAAAGCCACCAACTCGGAACACTCGGAACTACGTCCCCATGGCTCTGGAACGCCAATCATCGCGAGTTTCGATGAGATCCAGGCGCGCGGCATCGTACTCGATCCGAACAACTTCAGCGCCTACGAGTTTAGGTTCGGTGTCGCCACACAATCCGACGGTGGTGCCCGTGCCGTTCTAGACAATCCTCCCAAGGGATTCGCATCTGAGCGGGCGCTACTGGACTTCTGACCCCGCTCGGGACACACTTCGCGCCTCGGCAGCTGGTGGGAGGGACCTCGTGGCCGTTGAGTACGCGCAAGGACGCCGGGCGGACGTATGAGGCGGGTCGTTTCGATACTCGCCACCCTCACCGGCATGGCGCTGCCCGCCCTGGCAGACGATTGGGGGATGGGAGCGGCCAACCGCAAGATCGCTCAAACGAGCATCTTCACGACCGTCTCCACGCCTGGCGACGAGGTCTACACGATCGCCATGTTTGTCCTCGGGATCACCGGGGTGATCTTCATCATCGTCGGTGGGCTGCTCGCCTACAGCGTCGTGCGTTTCCGCAGCGCGCCCGGCGATGACGGCCGCGAGCCGCCGCAGGTGTACGGCAGTAACCCGGTCGAGTTCGCCTGGACCACGGTGCCGATTCTCATCGTGTTCGTCCTCATCCTGACGACGGCGCGCACCATCTACACCGTCCAAGCCGCACCGCGGCCGCCGGATGCGCTCGGCGTGCGCGTCGTCGGCCATCAGTGGTGGTGGGAGTTCCAGTACCCCGGCCTCGGTATCGTCACTGCGAACGAGCTCCATATCCCAGTCAGTGATGCGCAGCATCCGACGCCGACGTTTCTCGATCTCGAATCCGCCGACGTGGCTCATAGCTTTTGGGTCCCACGTCTCGCCGGCAAGACCGACCTGATCCCGAACAAGAAGAACTCGATGTGGATCGACCCGCGCGAGCCCGGCACGTATCTCGGCCAGTGCGCCGAGTATTGCGGTACGGAGCACGCGCTCATGCTGCTGCGCGTCGTCGTGCACCCGCGCGACGAGTGGGAGCGCTGGGTGGCGGCACAACGACAACCAGCAGTGCAGGAAGCCTCCGTCGCGCGCGGGCGCTCGGTGTTCGAATCGACGGCGTGCATCAACTGCCACACCGTGCGCGGCACGGTGGCGAACGGCCAGTTCGGGCCGGATCTCACGCATCTGATGAGTCGCGAGACGCTGGGCGCGGGCGTCGCGCTGAACACGCCAGGGCACCTGAAGACTTGGCTCCACGACCCCAGTGTGATGAAACCGGGCGCGCTGATGCCGGCGATGAACCTGGCTGAGAACGACCTCGACGACCTTGTCGCGTACATGGCGACGCTGCACTAGCGGACCGCATGGCTGCCATCGAACAGGACATCGCACTTGCTCCGACCGCCGCCGACCTGCCGCTCCTCGGCAAGCTGCACGAGTGGGTCGTCACCGTCGATCACAAGCGGCTGGGCATCATGTACATCGGGGGTGGGCTGCTGTTCTTCGTCGTTGCCGGCCTCCAGGCAGCAACGATGCGCCTGCAACTCGCCTTTCCGAACGCCGGTATCATCCCACCCCAGGTCTTCAACCGACTCTTGACGATGCACGGCACCGCGATGGTCTTCCTCGTCGGCATGCCGATCCTGACCGGCTTCTTCAACTACCTCGTGCCGCTGATGATCGGTGCGCGCGATCTCGCGTTCCCGCGCCTCAACGCGTTCGGCTTCTGGCTCTGGTTCTTCGGTAGCCTGCTGCTCTACTTCAGCTACGTCGGCGCGGAAGGGCTCTACGGTGCCGGCAGCGCACCCGACGTCGGCTGGTTTGCATACGCACCGCTCACCGAACGGCCGTTCTCGCGCGGCAACAGCACCGACTACTGGATCCTCAGCATCTTCATCACCAGCATCGGCTCGATCGCCACGGCGATCAATCTGATGACCACGGTCTTCTGCATGCGGTGCGAGGGCATGACGTTGCGCAAGATGCCGGTGCTCGTCTGGCTCGCGTTGGTGGTGTCGTTGATGATCATGATCGTGCTGCCGCCGCTGGGCGCCGCGCAGATGATGCTCCTCCTCGACCGCTTCTTCGGTGCGCACTTCTTCGACACGCAAGCCGGCGGCTCGGCCGTGCTGTGGCAGCACTTCTTTTGGATCTTCGGTCACCCGGAGGTGTACGTGCTGATCATTCCGGGGTTCGCGTTCGCGTCGGAGATCATTCCGGTGTTCTCGCGCAAAGTCATCTTCGGCTACCAGGTGATGGTGGCGGCGAGCTGTGCCATCGGGGTCATCAGCCTGGGTGTCTGGGCACACCACATGTTTACCGTCGGCATGACGCCGGCGGGCAACGCCTTCTTCGCGACGTCGACGATGATTGTCGGCATTCCCACCGGCATCAAGATCTTCAACTGGATGGGCACGATCTGGGGTGGGAAGATCCGTTTCAAAGTGCCGATGCTGTTCTGCCTCGGCTTTCTCTTTCAGTTTCTGATCGCCGGCCTGACGGGCATCCATCTGTCCGTCGCGCCGTTCGACTGGCAGCTCAGCGACACGTACTTCGTGGTCGCGCACTTTCACTACGTGTTGATCGGCGGTCTGCTGTTCACGATCTTCGCGGCCATCTACTACTGGTTCCCGAAGGCCACCGGACGCATGTTGAGCGAGACTCTGGGAAAGTGGCACTTCTGGCTGCTGCTGATCGGCTTCCACATCACGTTCGACACGCTGCACTTCGCCGGGCTCATGGGCATGCCGCGGCGCATCTATACGTACCAGCCGGGCCGCGGGCTCGAGACGCTCAATTTGATTGCGTCGGTCGGCGTCATTTTCCAGGGGGCAGGCATACTGTGCTTCGTCATCAACGTGCTGCGCTCGCTGCGCTCAGGTGAACCGGCGGGCGACGACCCGTGGGACGCCTGGACCCTCGAGTGGTCGACGAGCTCGCCACCACCGGAATACAACTTCGCGACCCCGCCGGTCGTCCATAGCCGCCGGCCACTGTGGGATCTGAAACACCCGGACGATCCCGACTGGCAGTACGAATGAGTGCCGCGGCAGCCATTACACCGCCGCCGCTCGCGGCCGTTGCGACACCGCCGCGTGGCCGCGTCGGCATCCTCGGCGTCATCCTCACCGAGAGTGCGTTCTTCTCGATCTTCGTCGCGGCCTACGTGTTCTACATTGGCAAAAGCCTGAGCGGGCCGTTTCCGAAGGACGTGATCGAGCCGCCCATTTTCAACTCGATCTGCCTGCTCTCGAGTAGCGTGACCATCGTCTTCGCCGTCCGTGCGCTGCGCAGCGGTCGGGTACAGACCTTCGCGTTGTGGTGGCTGGCGACCGTGTTGCTCGGGCTCGAGTTCATCATCGGCACCGGCATGGAGTGGCACACCTTGATCTACCGGCACGGCTTGACGATCCATACGAACCTCTTTGGCACGACCTACTACTCGCTCGTCGGTCTGCATGCGACGCACGTCATCGTGGGCTTGATCTTGATGACGCTGGTGATGATCCTCACCGCGCTCGGATACATGAACGAGCGGCACGCGGAGCGTACGGAGGTCCTCTCCTGGTACTGGCACTTCGTCGATGCGGTGTGGGTTGTCGTCTTCCTCACCGTGTACGTGGCGGGTCGCTGAGCGGTCCGATGGCACACGAGGTCGAGAAGGTCGAGATGCCGGCGTCGACGGCGTGGCCGATGATCGCTGCCGCCGGCATCACCCTCGCCTGCGCCGGTCTGGTAACCACCGCGGCAGTCAGTGTGGTCGGTATCGCGTTGTTCTTCGCAGGCGCGGTCGGGTGGTTCAGAGAGGTTCTACCGCACGCGCATCATGAGGCGGTAGATATCGAGCGTCCTGAAGCGATCGTTGGCCGGGCACGGGTAGCGGTTGCGCACCTCCAGGTGGGTGAGCAAGGCCATCGTGCGCAGCTGCCCCTCGAGATCTATCCGTACTCGGCGGGCATCAAGGGCGGCATCGCCGGCGGCGCCGCGATGGCGGCACTGGCGGGGCTCCACGGAATGCTGCTGCACGGGAGTCCCTGGTACACCATCAACATCCTCGCCGCGACCGTGATGGCGCAGCTCGCGAATGCCGACGCTGCAACGCTCTCGACCTTCAACGCCACCGCCTTTATGGCGGCGGTCGTGATCCACGGCGTGGTGTCGATCCTGGTGGGGCTGCTCTATGGGGTCCTGCTGCCGATGCTGCCGCGTCACCCGATGTTCCTCGGCGGGTTCGTCGCACCGCTCCTTTGGACCGGCCTCCTCTGGGCCACGCTCGACGTCATCAATCCGGTGCTCGATGCGCGCATCGAATGGCGCTGGTTCATCCTCTGCCAGATCGCCTTCGGATTGACCGCCGGCTTCGTGGTCGCGCGCTCCGAACGCATCGCCACGATCCAGCACCTGCCGTTCCTCGTGCGCGCCGGCATCGAAGCGCCCGGCGTTGGCGAACCCGAGGAGCGCACGTGAGATCGTTCCCAGCCGGCGCGATCGTGACGACTCTGTGCTTCCTGTCTGCGCTGGCGGCGTGCGACAAGCTGCCCGGCAAACCGCAGGAAGCCGACCGCCCGCTACGCCCATCTGAGGTAAAGGACTTCGCCAAACTGTACGGCGAGAACTGCTCCGGCTGTCACGGCATCGATGGGAAGTTCGGTGCGGCGCTGCCGTTGCAGCACCCCGTCTACTTGGCGTTGGTCGACGACGTTGCGTTGCGCCACGTGATCGCCGAGGGGGTACCGGGCACTGCGATGCCCCCGTTCGCGCGCAGTGCGGGCGGGGTTCTGACTGACGAGCAGATCGACCTGCTGATCGGCGGCATGCGCCAACGGTGGGCGCGACCCGATGTCGTAGCGGGCGCCTCGTTGCCGCCGTATGCGTCCGACGGCGGCGGTGACGCGACGCGCGGTCGCGATGTGTACGCCGCATCGTGCAAGTCGTGTCACGGGCCGGACGGTGCAGGCACCGCAAAGGTCGGTTCGATCGTCGATGCGTCCTATCTCGCGCTGATCAGCAACCAGGCGCTGCGCACGCTGGTGATCGCCGGGCGGCCCGATCTCGAGCACCCGGATTGGCGCGGGGATACGCCTGGGCAACCGCTTGCGGCGCAGCAGGTGACAGATGTTGTCGCGTGGCTCGCCACGCAACGAACCGAGTTTCCCGGCCAACCCTATCCGCGGCAGCTTCAAGGGGAGAGCAAGCAATGAGTGCGGGTGAACACGCACCTACAGGACCATCGCGGCGGAGTTTTCTCTTCGGCCTCGGCGTGGCGCTCAATGCTTTCGCCGCCGCGCTGTTTGCGATTCCGGTCGTCGGCTACTTGCTCTCACCGGTGCGCCGTTTCGCGTGGCTGGCGTGGATGCCGCTCGGACCGCTTGCGAGCTTCCCGGAGAATCAGACGCGACTCGCGAGCTACGAGAATCCCTTCGTCAAGCCGTGGGATGGCGAGACCGCAAAGATTCCCTGCTGGGTGCGGCGACTCACGGGCGACTCGTTCCAAGTGTTCGCCATCAACTGCACGCATCTCGGTTGTCCGGTGCGCTGGTTCCAGGAGTCCGGGCTGTTCATGTGTCCGTGTCACGGCGGCGCGTTCTACGCCGACGGGCGACACGCGTCGGGGCCGCCACCCCGGTCGCTGTATCAGTACGAGTACAAGGTCGAGAACGGGCAGCTCTGGGTCCGTGCCGGCCAGTTGCCGACGCTGGGGCAACCGGAGGTGTGACCCGTGCTACAGGTGATCAAGTCGATCGGCGCGTGGTTGGACCACCGCCTACAGCTCGGCTCGTCGATCACCGAGGTCGCCGAGCACCCGGTCCCGCGTAGCTCGGCGAGCTGGTGGTACATCTTCGGCAGCGCGACGCTCGTCGTCTTCATGCTGCAAGTGGTTACCGGCAACTGTCTCGCCACGGTGTACGTGCCCTCCGCCGAAGGGGCGTGGGCCAGCCTGATCTACCTCAACTACCAGCAGCCGCTCGGCTGGTTCCTGCGCGCGCTGCATGGTTGGGGATCGAACTTCATGGTTGCGTTGATGGCCATCCACATGGCGCAGGTGTTCCTGTTCGGCGCCTACAAGTATCCGCGCGAGCTCACCTGGCTCGCCGGCGTCGTGCTGCTGCTGTGCACGCTCGGCATGGCGTTCACTGGGCAAATCATGCGCTTCGATCAAGACGCCTACTGGGGACTCGGCATCGGTGCATCGATCGCCGGTCGAACGCCCGTCATCGGTTTCAAAGTCGTGCACCTGTTGCTCGGCGGACCGATCATCGCGGGCGAGACGCTGTCGCGCTTCTTCGCCCTCCACGTCTTCGTCATTCCCGGCTTGCTGCTCGCCTTCGTCGGCCTCCACCTCTTCCTGGTACTCAGACTCGGTATCAATGAATGGCCCATGCCGGGGCGTATCGTCCGGCGCGAGACATACATCGGGCAGTACCACGACCTGGTGAAGCAAGACGGTGAGCCGTTCTTTCCGTACGCGGCGCAGAAAGACCTGGTCTTCGCCGGGCTCATCATCATGAGCTTGGTGGTCGTCGCCGCAGTCGTCGGACCCATCGGCCCCAACGGTCAACCTGATCCGACTATCATCCGCACCGTACCGCGTCCGGATTTTTTCTTTCTGTGGTTGTTCTCCGTCTTTGCGCTTCTGCCTGCATGGACGGAGACCTTTCTCATGCTGACGGGACCGGTGTTGGCGATCGGTGTGCTCTTCGCGTTGCCGTTCCTCTCCGGGACCGGCGAGAAGAGCTATCGACGCCGGCCGGTGTCGGTGTTGATCGTTGTGCTCACATTCCTCACCATCGGCTCGCTCACGTGGCTCGGTACCTACTCGCCGTGGTCGCCGGTCATGGAAGCGTGGAGCGGCGCGCCGACACCGATCGAGTACGTCAAAGGTCGCACGCCGCTCGCGCTGCAGGGCGCGCTGCTGATCCAGAGCAAGCAGTGCCGCAACTGCCACTCACTGGGAGGCGAAGGCGGCATGCGTGGTCCGGCGCTCGACGACACCGCGACGCGACTGACGCACGATCAGTTGATTCGTCAGATCGTGCAAGGTGGGGGCAACATGCCGGCGTACGGCAAGAACCTCAGCCCGCCGGAGGTCACAGCCATCGTCGCGTTCCTCGAGACTATGCACCCGCCGGCGCAGGTACCCGCGCGCGACGCGAGCGGCCCAGTGAAGGCTGCGGCCGCTCCTGTAGATTAACCGATCGCCGAGCTACGCCGCGGCCGACGTGGCGAAGAACTCCTGCTGCAACTTCGGCCAATCGACCTGCGGTGCACCGTGATCGGCGGGCCCACCCAGCTGCCGCAAGCGCACGATCTCGGCTTGGTACCAGTCGACGACCGGCGTCCCGATGCGCAAGGAGGTCAGCTCCTTCCCGAGATCCGCTGGCTCGATGACGCAGACCCAGCCTCCGTCGTAGGGGCTCTGCGCCATCCAACCGGGGTGCGCCTGCAGATTGCCGTTCACCTGCGCCACGCGGCCGGAGAGCGGGGCGAGAATGCCGACCGCGGTGGCGCCGCGGTGCACGGTGCAGATCGACTCACCGCGCCGGACCGCCGTTCCGATCGCCGGCAGCTCGACGCGTTCGACCGTGCCGAGCGCCTTGCCGGCAAAGTCGTCGACCCCCACACGCACCTGGCCGGACGGCTCGATGCGCGCCCAGGCGTGCGCCGCGGAGAGAAACGCGCCGCCGGGGACGCAGAACTCACCGTCGTGCACGGCCTCTGCGAGCCCTGGGCTGACGATGCGGACTTGCGGCAGCCGCTGCGCTTCCAGCCGCGCCTGGCGCTTCAGAGCAAGACGTCGGACAAAAGTCGCCAGCTCCTGGGCGGTGAAGGGCTTCTGCACGTAGTCCATCGCCCCGTCGCGCATCGTTTCCACGGCCGACTCGATGGTCGCGTAACCCGTGATGACGGCGACGTCGATGTCGGGGCGCAGATGTTTGACCGCTTTGACCACCTCGACGCCGTCCATGCCCGGCATCTTCAGGTCGGTGAACACGAAGTCGTAGTCGCGCCGCTGCACGAGCCCGAGTGCCTCCGGCCCGCTCGCGACGGTGTCGACGCTGTAGCCTTCGAGCACGAGAATCTTACGGAAGGCGTCGAGTACGACGGGCTCGTCGTCTACGGCCAGGATACGCGCCGCCGGCTGCGGCACCTCGGCGCGCTTCAAGCTGCGAGCCTCGTCGGTGAAATCCAAGCGGACGGCCGTGGCCAGTGCCGCTTCGCGTTCGCGGCGCAAGCGGCGCTCTCCGATACGCTGCGTCACCGCGCGGACGACGATGTCCACAATCACGAAGCCCACGAACATCAAGACAACGACTAGAACCGCCATGCTTCCTCCTTCGCGACCGCCGGCACCCGCAAGACGCCGCGCACACAGTCCGTCAGCTCACTGGCCTCGAAAGGCTTGGCGAGGAAGGCGGCGGCGCCCGCCTCCTGCGCGCGCTCCGCCAGGTCGGGCGTCGCGTAACCGGTAATCAAGACGACCGGCAGGCCGGGCCGCGCGCGCGCCAGCTCGCACAACACGTCGATGCCCGAGCGGTCCGGCAGCATGATGTCGCACAGCACGAGGCGGCAGGCCGCGAGCGCCGGATGCTGCAAGCCGGATGTGGCGTCATCGGCCGTGGCGACGCGTAAGCCGCTCGCTTCGAGGACACGGCGCACGCCTTCACGTACCACCGGCTCGTCATCGATGACCAACACGTCGTACTCCGTCATGCCGCGCTCCGTACCTGCTCGGATACTGCGAGTGGCAGCCGGACCATGAAGCGAGATCCCACGTCCTTCGCGCTCTCCACCTCGATCGTTCCGCCGTGGCTCTCGACGATGCCCCAGGTGATCGCCAGCCCCAGACCGGTGCCACGCACGCCTTTTGTCGTGAAGAAGGGCTCGAACAGCTTCGGCAGATCGTCGCGCGCGATGCCGCGACCGTTGTCTTCGACGCTGACCTCCACCACCGGCGCTGGGCCGCGCCGTTCGCGCGCTTCCCACCGCGTGAAGTGGCAGCCCGTCCGCGTGCACCACTGGATCGGCTCGTCGTTGGGGCCGAGGACGGCGAAGGTGGGCGCGTGACAGCGTTCACACGTGCGGTCCGGCTCGACGAGTGTCGTTCGGCAGCGTGGGCACGCGGCTGGTGCGATCACGCCTTCCTCACAGGGCTCCGGCGCGACGTGGTTGAAGCGCCCGTACACCGGGTCGAGGCAGTATCCCCACTCGCGCCCGCGATCCTCACGCAACACGCGAATGGCATGCAGCCCGCCAACGCGGGTTCCCGGATCGAGGAGATCGCAACCCTTGGTGCACGCGGCGCGGCGGATGGGCTCGTGCCCACGGGCCTCGAGCTGCGCGTGTCGGCTGGCGAGCCGAATGGTCCCGCCGCGTTCACCGATCGCATCGGCGGCGTTCAGCAGCAGATTGACCAGGACCTGCTGCATCTGGTTCGGGTCGGCATGGACCGCCGGCAGGTCCGTGGCCAAATCAAGCGTGAGCGCGACATGGCCGAGCTGCAGCTGATTCATCACCACCGCCACCGCTCGCCGGGCGACGGCGTTGAGGTCGGTCGACTGCCGGCGCGGCGGCGTCTGCCGTGCGAAGTCGAGCAGCCCGCGAACGATCTCACGACAGCGCTTGGTCTCGCGCACGATCACCTCGAGGTCGGCGTGCTGCTCTGGATTGTCCTGCGCGCGGTCGAGCAGGAACGAGGCGTAGGTGAGCACGCCCGTCAGCGGGTTGTTGATCTCGTGGGCCACGCCGGCAGCGAGGCGCCCGACCGACGCCAGCTTGTCGGCCTGCGCGAGCTGGCGCTGGTCTTCGGCAAGCCGCGCCGTCATGGCGTTGAAGGCACGCGCCAGCTCGCCCAGCTCGTTGCGAGCGCCGGCGGGGATCGTAGCGGTGAGATCGCCGGCGGCGACGCGGCGGGTGCCGGCCGCGAGCGCTTCCACCGGTCGACTGACGAGACGCCGGCTCAGCCACCACAGCAGCAGTCCTCCCACGGCGATGCAGCCCATTGCCAGAGCGACAATCCGCGTGCGGCCGGCGACGATCTGTCGATCGACGTCGGCGAGCGACATGGTCACGTCGAGCACACCGAGCACCGTCTCCTCAGCACCGTGCGCGTGGCATGCGGCGGTGTTGCACGCCGACTCGTTCTGAATGGGATTGACGATACCGAGCACGCGGTGGCCGGACGCGTTCGTGAAAATGCGGGCGCGGTCTTGCACCGGCGGCTTTTCGAGGGGGTGGTCTTGAGCGTGGCACGCGAAGCACGACTCGCCACGCTTATCGAGGATGTGCCCCACCTCCGTCGGGTCGGAGGAGAACACGATGCGCCCCTGTTTGTTGAACACGCGGACGCGCTCGATGCGCTCCTGTTGGCCGATCGTCTCGATCTGTCGCCGAATGTGCTCGCGCCGATTCTCGAGCATGTAGTCCTCGGTGCTGCGCTTGACCGTTTCGCTGAGGAGGTCGGCGCTGCGTGTGAGCTGCGCGATCATCTCGCGCCGATGCGTGCGCAGCGTGACGGTGGCGAGGATACCGATGCCCAGGGCCGTGACGAGCCCGACCGCCGCGACGATCTGGAGCCCGATGCGTGTGTGCACAGCTCACCTCGCGTCGCCCGCAGTGGGCGGGCCCGTGGCGGGTTCCGGAAATACGGGCAGGAAGCGGACGGCCAGCGCAAAGAGAGCAAAGCCGATGGCGACGAGCCCGAGAGAGACGGTCACCTCCATCCACGACGGCACGTATTGCAGGCCTGCCGCCCCCTCCATGCCGCTCACGCTGACGTTCAACCGGTTGATGACGAACCCCAGCACGGCGCAGAACGCCGCGATGACCAGGCCCGTGCGGTTGGTCCTGACGCGCTCGATGAGCAACATCCCCACCGGCAGCACCACACCGACGGTCATCTCGAAAAGAAACATCCGCGCTTCATACCCCGGATGCGGCAACAAGGCGGCGGCGCCGTTCTTCGAAATGATGATGAGCCGCAGCAGGCCGTAGACGCCGAGCACGACGACCATGCCGCGCGCCAGCGGTTCCAGGAGATCCATCTCCAACCGCCGCCCGAACGCCCGCTCACTGAGATACGACTCGAGGATCGTCATCCCGATACCCGCACCGATCGCCGAGATCAGAAAGAGGTACGGCAGCAACGGCGTGTACCAGAGCGGATGCAACTTCTCCGGCACGATCAAGTACAGCGAGCCGAGCGACGATTGGTGCAACGTGGAGAGGATCACGCCGACAATGACCAGCGGCGTGGCGAGGGCGCGGAGGATGCGCCGGGGGCGCTCCAGCTGCAGGCGCTCGAGAACGACCGGCGCGAACTCGAGAGCCAACACGGTCGTGTACAGCATCACGCACCACGCCACTTCGAACATCACGGAGTGCGGGTTCCAAAAGACCAGCGCGTGCCAGATACGCCACGGTTGCCCGAGGTCGAACATCAGGCCGGCGATGACCAGGAGATACCCGAGGAAGCCGGTGAGCACGGTGGGCCGGATGATGGGCTCGAAGCGATGCAGGTTGAAGATGTGCACGATGGCCGTCAGGGTGAACGCGCCGGCGGCCAGCCCGACGCCGCACAGGACGTCGAAGCCGATCCACAGGCCCCACGGGAACTGATCGTTCAGATTGGTAACCGCACCGAGCCCGCGCGTGAAGCGCAGCACCGTGATCGCCGCGAAGAGCAGGAGTACGACCGCAAGCACCGCTTCCCAAAACCCCATGCGCCGGGCGACCTGCCGTAGTGCCGCCACGCTGCTCATGACGGCTTCTCCTTCTCCGCTGCCTCGTAGGTGCGTACCTCGTCGCGCCGCTTGGTGATCCAATGAATGCCGAACAGGAAGACGCCCCAGACGCTGACGAAGGACGGTATCTTCGACAGCACCTCCCACGTGAGCATTGGCAAGGGTTGCCGCGGCACGTTGGTCTTCATGCCGAGCGTTTCGAACGGCACGCCGGAGAGCATCAGCACTGACGTACCGCCCGCTTCGCTGACGCCGTAGACGTGATCCACGTAGGTGTCGGGACTCTCCGCGATCCGCCGGTACGCCTCGCGCACCAGCGTGTCGCGGTCGCCGAAGAGCGTCGCGCCGGTTGGACACACAGCGGCGCACGCGGTCGGCAACCCCCGCGCCACTCGCCCCGCGCAGAGGATGCACTTGCCCACGATCGGGACGGCCTGGTCCCACTGATACTTGGGGACACCGAAGGGGCACGCCATGATGCAGTAACGGCAACCAATGCAGCGCGACGCGTCGTAGGTCACCGGTCCGTCGGCGGTCTTCTGCAACGCGCTCACCGGGCAGACCGACACGCACGTCGGCTCCGCGCAGTGGAAGCACAGCCGGCGCACGTGCGCTCCTCCCACCTTCTCGACCACGGTCCACGTGTACGCAGTCGTGTGGTCCTCGATCGGCAGCGGCAAGCCGTTCGCTTCTTTGCATCCCGCGCTGCACGCGCCACAGCCGATGCAGCGGGTCGAGTCGAAGAGCAACCCGACGCTCATGAGCCGCCTCCCATACGATGGCAATGGTCGCAAGCGTCCTGCACACCGGCCGCCTTCGTCCCGTCGTGGCAGGCGCCGCACTTCTGTCCGGCGTTCATCTCCTCATGGGTAATCGTGCGGGTGGGTTTGAGAATCGAGAACGTCTGGGGATGGCAGGCCACGCAGCGGTTGTCGCTCAGCGGAAGGTGGGTCGCGTGGCGAAAGGTCACGGGCCCCGGAGACCCGTCGGCGCTGCCATACGTGGCGTCGGGCGGCAGGCGTAGCGCTGGCGCATCGTCTGCCGAGACCGCCCCGACTCCTAGGACGACTGCCAGGAGCATGGTGGCGAGTCCCCACCCCGGCTGCAGGACCGACCTTTTCATTGTCACTGGAACGGCAGCAATGGCCGTGCCGCGTAGCCGACTGGTGCGTCGTTTGCCGAACCCGATAGCGCTTTCTCGCTTTCTGCGGAGGCCATTCACATTCGTGAGGATGGGGAGTGGCCGGCAGCTCGATTCCCAGCGCTGCCTGACTCTGCCAAAGCTGCTTTGCGAGAATCCGGCACCCCGGCGACGCCCGATCCGAAAGATGGTATGAGGTGGCGGTCGCGTCGTCACACCCGCACACGCCGTTGACCGTTGCTGGGAACCGGCGCGGCCGTCGGTGCGACGGGTGCACAACAACGAGGAGGGACAGATGCGCGTCGAGTTCGGTGGCCACCCCGAAGAGGGTGCAGGCAAATGACAGCGGCGCGTTCAGACGCCCTGGTCTTCTTCGGCGCCACCGGCGATCTCGCCTACAAAAAAATCTTCCCCGCGTTGCAGGCGATGGTGCGGCGTGGGCACTTGGACGTGCCGGTGATCGGCGTCGCGAAGGCGGGATGGAACCTCGATCAGCTCCGCGCCCGCGCGCGCGCCAGCCTCGCCGAGCACGGCGGCGGCGTTGACGAGAAAGCGTTCGCGAAGCTCTCCGGGTTGCTGCGTTACGTCGACGGCGACTACTCCGACGACGCCACCTTCAAGGAGCTCCGCAAGCAGCTCGATGGTGCGGCACGGCCGGCGCACTACCTGGCCATCCCCCCCAGCATGTTTCCAACCGTCGTCGCGGCGCTCGGCCGCTCGGGCTGCGCGAAGAACGCTCGCGTCGTGATCGAGAAACCGTTCGGCCGCGACCTGGCCTCGGCGGAGGCGCTCAACCAGACACTGCACAGCGTCTTCGACGAGTCGTCGGTCTTTCGCATCGACCACTACCTCGGCAAGAGCCCGGTGCAGAACATCCTCTTCTTCCGCTTCGGCAACACGTTTCTGGAACCCATCTGGAACCGCAACTACGTGGAGAACGTCCAGATCACCATGGCAGAGAACTTCGGGGTCCAGGGCCGCGGACGTTTCTATGAAGAGACCGGTGCGATCCGCGACGTCATTCAGAATCACATGATGCAAGTGGTGGGCTTCCTCGCCATGGAGCCGCCGGTCAGCACGTATCATGAAGCGATCCGCGATGAGCAGGTGAAGGTGTTCCGCGCCATTCGTCCGCTGCAGCCCGAC
>JBGQHM010000053.1:0-26088 GCA_041497995.1 Binatia bacterium
CGTGCTTGAGCGCCAGATCATAGTAGTAGTCGTAGTCGCCGTGCAGGATCTGCACGAGCATCCGTTGTGGATCGAAGACCGACGCCATCGCCAACTCAATCCAGTCGTTGGCCACCAAGACACCCGCACCGGGTGGAACGGCGCGTGCCAACCGGCGCAACACCGCATAGAGATTCTCGGGGGGGAGGCTGTACTCCACCGTAGCGTGACCGTCGGCCTCGAGGCCGCCTGCCGACCGCGCATCGGTGCTCCGCCGGTTGTGAGTCAAGATCGTATGCTGCAGGAAATCCTCGCCGCGGAGCTGGGTGAGGACATCGGCAGTGTTACTCAGCACACCGCCGAGCTTGTCGGGGAGCACGTAGACGATGCTGGGCTGCGTTGTGCGCATGTGGCTCAAGGCGTTGTTCTCCACGCGCGTGCCAAGAGCGCCCAGCACAACGCTTGCCCGGCAAACGGCGACGCAGGTGGGGCGACGGGCGGACGCCAGGGAAGCGGTGTGAGTGCGTCGAGAGTGTACGTAAACCCCGTCGCGGACAGAATATCGAGCACCGCAGGCAGCCGGCGCTGCTTAGGATCGAACTCGTGGATATCGAGCAGCAGCGTGTGCACGGCCCCCAGCGCGGGACGGCAGTCGGTGAGGACGTCCAACTCTGCGCCTTCGATGTCGAGCTTGAGGAGGTCGATCGGTTCCGCTTCGAGGAGTTGGCGCAAGCGCACACTGCGCACACTGCGCGCCGTCCCCCCGAGCTCGCCGGCGAACTGGTCGATCGTTCCCGAGTCCGCGCCTTCGCAGCGAAAGCTTACCGTGCCGTTGTCCGTCCACACGGCAGCATGGACGGCTTCGACGTCCGCGGCGCCGTTACGCCGCAGATTCTCCACCAACAAGGCGTGCAACGTGGGGTCCGCCTCGTAGGCCGTCACCCGTGCCTGTGGGTAGAGCCGCTTGAAGTAGAGCGTGGCCAATCCCACGTTTGCCCCGATGTCGAGGATGCGCGGCGTGGGATGGCTACAGGCGAAACGCAGCGTCTGTTTGACGAACAGATCGTCCCACTGCGGGCAGAGTGTCAGCAGGTCGGTGTACTGCAGATCGTACTGCATCAGGCGGATGCGTCCCGGAGTGAAGCGCGGTGTGCGACTGGCGACGCGGCAGGCTTGTCGCCAAGCCGCGACTTCCGGGCTGGGGAAGAGCTGTCGCTTGGCGTTGCCCGCAACGCGCCGGAGGGACTGAAGAAGCCGGGCCCTCACAACTCCCTCGGGGCGCTTGCCGTTGCTTCAGGGACCAAATCGACGCGCTGCCAATCGGCACGACGGCATACCAGCCCGCGGCTCTCATAGAGCTCGTACGGTCGCCACGGCCGGCGCGGTGGCAGCAGCTCGAAGCATAGCGCGTCGGGAACTTCGTCGACGTGCTGCACGAACGGGATGCCGAGAAACACATTCACGGTGTAGCGCCCGGGGATGAACGTTGGACCCGGAAGGCGGATGCGCACTCGGCACGCGCGAGTTGCCGGCAGCTCCACGCCGTCGTCATCGACGTTCATCAGGCTGAGGAGTGGCTGGCCAAGTGCGGAACACACACTCAGCTCGAGGACCAACCCACGCAAGCTCGTGCCGGTCGAATCTGGTTGCTGGACCGCGAGGTCGACCTCGAACTGCAGGTCGGCGTCGCACGGCAGCGCTCCAACCACCTGCCCGCCCTCATCGAGCATGCGCATACCGATAACACGCGCCCACCCCGTGCCGCTGCGATTGCTGGATTGGAACACAGGCACGGTCGCGGCAGCATCCGCTGCGGCCAGATAGCGATCGCTGACTTCGCCGACCGATCCAACGGCGGCCAAGCGGCCGCGCTCTAAGAGCAGCGCACGGCTGCACAGCCGCTGCACCGCAACCATGTTGTGACTCACGAACAGCACCGTACGCCCGCCGCGCGCCACGTCGCTGATCTTACCGATGCACTTTTTCTGAAACTCCAGATCGCCCACTGCCAGCACCTCGTCGACCAGGAGGATTTCCGGCTCCAAGTGCGCTGCCACGCTGAAGGCCAGGCGTAGGTACATGCCACTGGAGTAGTGCTTCACGGGCGTGTCGACGAACTGCTCGACTTCGGCAAACGCGATGATCTCATCAAACCGGCGGTCGATCTCCGCCTTCTTCATCCCGAGGATCGCACCATTCAGGTAGACATTCTCGCGGCCGGTCAGCTCGGCGTGAAAACCCGTACCGACCTCGAGCAAGGATCCGACACGTCCTTGAATCTCCGCCGTACCTTCGGTTGGCTCCGTGATGCGTGAGAGGATCTTGAGCAGTGTGGACTTCCCCGCGCCGTTACGACCGATGACGCCGACCACCTCGCCGCGGCGCACCTCGAACGACACGTGGCGCAGCGCCCAGATCGTCTCGACCCCGGCATGCGATGCGGAGCGCGGATGTGCGCTCCGACGAACGGCCATGCCCGCAAAGCGCACCAACGTGTCGCGCAACGTGGAGTACCCGCCGCCGCCGCTGCCAATGCGGTATTGCTTGCTCAGACCGTCGATGCGAATCGCGAGATCAGGCATGCGGGAAGTGCGGATTTCGGATTGCGGATTTCGGATTGAAGGGAGCTTTCAGGAACGTGGGCGAGCTACCGCCATCCAGGTGGGCCGAAGCGCCCTGCGTTTCTTGGGTACTCATGCTGTCGTGCACCGCCGTCACGGTGCGCACTGCCCAACCGTCATCCTACGGCGCGGACCGCCGCACGGTCGATGATGGCCCGGCCGTTGTATTTCAACGCATCGAGGAGGATCGCCACGCGTTCCGTGCCGCTGCACGCCGCGAGGATGCCCGTGTATCCCTTGAACGGCCCGGCGGTGATTTCCACTCGCTGTCCAAGCGGCAGTGAAGGCGGGTGCAACACGACGAACCCATCCTGCATGCCGGCCCGAATGGTGTGCAGCAACTCGCCCGGCACTTCGGCCGGGCCGCCACCGAGCACGACCACGCCGCGCACGCCGCGCGCATAGTGCACGGCTTTGAAATCTCGCAGCGGGTCAAACGCTGCGAACAAATAGCCAGGGAAGAGCGGCCGTATCACCTCACGCCGGTAGCCGTGCAGGATGACGCGTTGACGGTAGCGCGGGCAGAAGACGCGCTGGCACTGCCGCTGCAGATGGATCTCGGCCACCTGCTCGCGCCCCGCTTGGGTGTGCACCGCGAACCAGGGATGGGTGGTGGTGTCGGGGACGAGCTCGCTGTCCGCGGCCTGCAGGGCGTGCAGCATCACTTCATTCCGTCGAGAAGGCCGCCGGCGCGAGCGGGGCTGCCGCGCCCGCGACGCGCAGGTACGCATCGAGTGTGCGTTGGCGCGGTGTGCCCGAGCCCGGCAGACGCGCGGTCAACGTGAGCGCCGCATCGACAACGGTGGTGGCATGGACGCGGACATCCGCGGGCAAGCTGGCCCAGTGCTGGAGGTACCAATCCGCGACGTCGAGCCGCACTCGAGGGTCGTACGGAGCCATGGCCGCGGCGCGGTCGAGGAGGTCATACACCACCGGCGCCGTGGTCGCCGCCTCGGTTGTGCGGGCCAGGCCGAGCAGCGCCCGTGGCTGCACGGGGGCGGCCCATAGTGACCGAACAAACGCATCAGCAGCGGCAGAGGGTGCAGCTGACATACCGGCCAACTGGTGTGCCAGTTCGAGCTGTGCGTCCGGCGCGTTCGGCAGACGCGCCGCGGCCTCTTGCGCCAGTGCCAACGCCGGTGCGCCGGCTGGAGTTTCTGCGGGCGTCATCAGACTGCGCAGGGCACTGCCGGGATTGACGCGGTGCAGCATCGCCTCGGCGTCCCAGCGCTGCCACACGAACACCGTCCACGCCGCGCTGACTGCGAGCGCGACCAGCGCGGGGGTGCGGGCGCGCACGACTCTCAGTCGTCGTTGGCCGTGGTCTGCCGTCGCAGCGGTCCTGCGCCGCGCCAACCGTACCAGCGCGCCGGCGAGAAACGTGAACACCAAAGCGTTTGCCGGAATATGCAGATTGAAGTCCGTGAACGCGTGCACCAGCAACGCCAGGGCGCCGGTTGCGAAGCCCCAGAAGAGCAGGGCCTCGTCCGGTGTCGCGCGGTGCTCGTGGTCTGCGCGTATCACTCTTGCGGCCAGAATGCCGAGCAGCGCCAAGCTGGCGGCTGCTGCCGGTAGCCCCACCTCGGACAGCCACTCGAGATAATCATTGTGCGCGTGGTCGACATCGACGCCATACGCCCAACTCTGGATGGTCCGGCGACGGTAGAGCTGGAAGCCCGCGCCGAAGTTGCCGATGCCGACTCCGAACAACGGGAAGGCTCTAGTCATGTCCAGCGTGTCCGCCGCTATGGACGTGCGCGCGATGTCGCCGGACCCAACGCGTTCCGTGAACTGCGGGAACAGCAGCCAAACGGCGGCGCCGATCACCACCGCGACAGCGGTCGCAGCGCGGCTACGACCATTGACCATACGGATGCGGCCTGCCGTGGTGAGGGCGATGGCAACCACCGTCGCAACGAATGCCGATCGCGATCCCGACGCTGCGAGTGCCACCACCACGAGGAGCGCGAGGCACCACAGACTCGCGGCGCGCCCGGCGGCGGGTTCGGACAGCTGTGCCAGCATGTGTGCCCCACGCGTCAACCACCCGCCGTGCACCAGGTCGCTGCCGAAAGTGTGGTGACGTTTCCGCCAGGTCGCCACGGCGCGCGCCACCAGGAGCGGCAAGGCCATTTCGAGCAAGCCGGCGAAGTGATTGCGGTTGAGATAGGTACCAGTGCAAGTCGCGTGTGCAGGGCATTCGAACCACAGGATGCGGCTATCACCATTCGACTGCTGCACGAAAGCGTATGCGGCCTCGAAAACAGCGACGACGATGACCGCGATCACCAACCACCGCAACGCGCGTAGCTCATGCCCCCAGGGATACAACGCCACCACCGCGCCCAGCACCGCGTAGCTCATACCCATCCACAGCGTCGCCCACGAATCGTACGGTACCAGACTGAGCGCGCGCCACGAAGCGGGGAGCGGCAGGAACGCCGGCAGATGCAGCAACGGCGGAGTGGCGTGCAGCGCGGCGAACAGGTCACCGAAGGGCGGGCGCCCAGGCCAGTCGGGCAGCGCGGTGTGGTACACGTCGAAGGCGTGCGGCGAGAGCCAGCCCACCAACGTGGGCGGCAGGGGCACGAGCGGCGCAGTGACCAACGCGAGCACTACTAGGCCGTAGGGCATCACGCCCGATGTGATGGGCGGTCGGATCGGCTGCGGCCGGCGCAGCAGAGCCCGCATGCTCCACAGCCCCAGTACGGCAGCGCTGGTAAGTTGGATGAGGGCACGGCTCCAGTACGAGAGGCCACCGCCTGCCAGTACGGGAAAGGTGAGGAGTCCCGCGACCGCGCAGAGGACGGTGCGATCACACAGCTTCTGGAGCGAATTGGCTGGCAACATGTGGCATGACGCGACGAGCCCGCGTCTCCGGCAACCGCTCACTCACCAGCGACGCGTGCCTTCGGCAGGGTGGCTACGGCTGCCGCTGCCCGTGCCGCCCCTCACGTCGGGTGCTCGTCCTCCGTTCGACGCTTTCCATAGTACCCGCCGTAGTAGTGGCGATAGTAGTAGTAGGGTGAGCCGCCGCGGGTAACGTCAACGCAGTTGAGCACGACGCCGAGCACGTGCGAGCGCACGGCGTCGAGGTGTCCCAGTGCCTTCTGCACGACATCACGGCCCCACTCGCCGCCCTTGACGACGAGCAGCACGCCGTCAGCCTTGGTGGCCATCACCACGCTGTCGGTTACGGGCAGGACTGGTGGCGAATCGATCAACACGAAATCGAACTGCTCCTTGAGGGTATTGAGCAGCTGCGTCATCAGTCGCGAGCCCA
Source organism: Binatia bacterium (assembly GCA_041497995.1). Lineage (GTDB taxonomy): Bacteria > Desulfobacterota > Binatia > HRBIN30 > HRBIN30 > DATKMS01. The sequence continues at coordinate 5,884 of JBGQHM010000053.1, forward strand.
GCAGCTCCGCCGGGTTCGGCGGGCTGGCGCCGGCAGGGAGCACGTACACCGCGCTAGCGCTGAGCGCCTGGCCATTGCCGTTCGAGAAGAGCGGCGACAGCACCAGTGCTTCCGGCAGGTCGCACTGGCCGGTCAGCACACTGCTGAGGCCCGGCTCGCGCACGACGCGCATCTGCCGGTGGCAGCCGGGTTTGCGCAGGTCGGCGTCGACGATCAACACGCGCGAGCCGGACAATGCGAGACTCACGGCCAAATTGACGGTGGTGACGGTCTTGCCCTCGCCAGCCTGGCTGCTCGTGACCAAAATGGTTTTTGGCGGACTACCCGGCGACGAGAACAGGACGTTGGTGCGGATGCTGCGGTACGCTTCGCTCACGATGGAGGCGGGGTGCAGCAGGGTGACCAGATCGCGCCCGTTGGAGCTGCCGGTGGTTGCCGGTGGGCCTCCATTGCCGTTGGCTGGCAAGCGCCGGAAGTCGGGGACCACACCGAAGGTCGGCAAGCGCAGGAGCGCGGCGACGTCCTCGGGGGTGTGAATGCGGGTGTCGAGCCGCTCGACGAGCAGGCAGGCAAGGACACCGACGAGCAGGCCGAAGAACAAGCCGAACTCGATGTTCCGGCGCGTACGCGGATAGCTGGGTATGTCGGCCGCTACGGCGCGATCCACGAGCTTCACGCTGGTCCAACGGAAGACGCCCGAGTTCAAGTCGGCTTGCTTCGCCTCCTGCAGCAAGGTGGCGTAGAGTTCTTGGTTGGTTTCGACTTCACGCTGCAGAATCAGCAACTGCACGAGGCCGCGGTCTTCGGCGCTCGCCACTTTGCTCAGCTGCCCGAAGTTGGTACGCAAGCCGAGCTCCTTTGCTTGGGCCGCTTCGAAAGCGGCGCGCAGCTGCTCGCGGGCTTGGGCGCCCGCGGCGCGCAGCTGGTCGTGTAAGGCATCCATGCGCGCCCGCATCGTCACCATGTCGGGGTGGTGGCGTCCGTACTCGTTCAGCCGCGCGGCGTACTTGGCTTTGAGCGACAGGAGCTCGTCACGCAGGGCCTTCAGCGACGGCTCGGGCAGCGTCGCTGCCACTTCATCAGGGCTCATGGCGGCCGCGTTGCGATACGAGGCCTCCGCGACGATGCGTTCGCCTTGCGCCTCGGTGAGGAGCTTGTTCAGCTGCTGCAGCGCCTCGCGGGTGATCGTTGTGTTGTCCTTGGGCAGACTGAGAATGCCATGTGAGCTCTGGTACTCGCTCAAGGCCTTGCGCGACGCCTCGAGCTTACCCTTCACCTCATCGAGTTGCTGCCGGACCACGCTCTGCGCGTCACTCAGCGAGGTGACTTTGGTTTCCAGATCCATGTCGACGAGGGCTTGGGCGTGCGCGTTGGCGATGGTGGCGCCAATGGACGGATCAGGATGCGTGACGACGATGTCCGCCAATGAGGTCATGGGTTCGGGACGGATGGAAATGAGACCGTAATATGCGTTGATGGTGGCGATATCGACGCCTTCCCACAGCTGCGGGCCGGTCTGCTTGCCGTCCGGTGGGGTGGGTTCAGCGCCGCCGATCGCGACGCGGACAGCGGTGAGTAGCTTGCCGGGAACAGCGCGCACACCGTCCCAAGCACCGCGCCAGCCCGCCGCAGGCGGCTCTGCTGACTCGGTGTGACCGAGCCACTCGGTTCCTCTCTCGTGGGCTTGTCGGATGACTCTGGCAGCCAGCACCTTGGTGGTGAGCAGGCGCACCACCAAGGCCGGGGAGATGACGAACTCAGACTTGACCATTTCAAGGTCTTTGCCCGGGGGCAGCGCCGCTTTGAACTCCACCGTCGCTTGGGCTTGATACAGCCGCGGCTGACGCACCGTATACACGGCCGCGATGGTGAGTCCGATGAGGCTGGTGGCAGCCAACAGCCAGCGTCGACCGTAGAAGATGCGCCAGTAGTAGTGGAACTCGCTCTCGCTTGATGTGGAGGCATGGCGCCAATCGGGTGCGTCGGTGGCCGGGACAACGTTCCGGTCGTGGGGGGGCTCCTCGTGGTGGCCCAGGCGAGGTGGGTGCCAAGAATGCATAGCTCTGGCTCAAAAAATTGTCGCAGCTCCGCCGACGGTGATGCGCACGATGGCGGTGATAAACTGGTAGACGCCGTACACGCCTTTGCGCCCCAGCGTGTAGGGAACCACAACCCGGTAGTCGCGGGCGAGCCGGACGTCGGGTTGGAGATCTGTCTCGGTGTGTTCCAGGTTAACTTGCCACTCCATACTGTCGCCGCCGACCGTCCTACGAACGAGACGGACGTGGGTTGCATCGGCCGGGAACGTGAGTCCCCCGGCGCTCGAGATCAGCTGTGTCAGCGTCATTCCACGGGTCAGCGGGTATGGACCCGGCTTGTCGACCTCTCCGTCGACGAATGCCTTACCGGCTTCTGGGACAATAACCAAGTCTCCGCCGCGGACTTGCAGCATGAGGATCGCAGGATCGGGTTGGCCGCTGGCGGTGTCGAGGCAGATCGGAATGTTGCCGCTGTCCGCCGCGAGGGGAGGTACGGTGTCGGCGTCCGAATGGATGGAATATGCCTGCGCCACCGGTTGCGTTGTGGCTGCGTTCGCGCCTGCCGGTCGCACCAGCACGAAGTTCCCAGCGCTCTGAGCGAGGCCCCCAGCCATTGAGACGACGTCGACCAACGTCTGCTTCCCGCGGGAGAGATGGTACATTCCTGGGCGCGCGACCGCGCCGAGGATCACGACCTCTTGCCCTTGGTAGTCCTTGACGAAGACGCTGACCAGCGGCTCGTTCAGCACCTCTGCGCGCCGGAGTCCGGCGACGATGGCACGATGCACCTGACCTACGCTCAGGCCAGAAACCTGCACGGGGTCCATCATGGGCAAGCTGATATATCCGCGGTCGTCAACCCGCAGATCAGACGAGAAATCGCCACCCTCGGGGCGGTAGTTGTACACGGTGACGACCAAGAGATCACCAGGAGAGAGGGTGTAACTGGCGTCGGCACCCATCGCCTGTTGGCGCGCCGCCACCAAGTCTTGGATCTGTTGCTGGTACGTGGGGTTCGCGCAAGGGTCGATCGGACCACCCTCTCCGATCGGCGTGACCTGCCGGGTCGCTCCGCATGCTGCAACCATGCAGGCAAGCAGGATAGCGACCATCGCAACGCCCGCGCGACGGATTATTGAAAAAGTTGCCGCACGAGCCATAAGGATTACCCCGCCGACCGCTTGGCTAGCGCCGATGGCGCGCTCGAAAATCGACCTCCGTGTGGCGACCCCGGGTTGTCCGACCACGGCCGTTCAGGTTGCCGCTTCCCATTTGACCGGTCAGCTGTATCATGGGCAGAGGCGACTGGTCAACGTGCATGGGGGAGCCCGGACGCGCGGTGGTTGCCACCGCCACCGAGTCCATGACAAGCACGGGAATACAAGTATTTTCGATTGACAAGACCACGTTTTTCCCATATACCGCGCTCCTGTTGAATGGGGCGTACATGGCGGAGAAGCCTGTGGGAGTCACAGAAATGATGGAACGCCTGAGCGGAGGGACGAAATGAAAATGCGCAACGAGTTAGTTGACAGGTTCCTGCTTCTGGGGCCCATCGTCCTTGGGGCGTTGCTTCTTCAAGCGAGTGTTCCGGACCGAGCGTTGGCCTGCATTACCAATGCCGACTGCATTGACACGGATGCGTGCACGATCAACGAAACCTGCACCACCCCAAATGGCTTGAACAATATGGTGGGATGCACCCACAGCCCGCTGGTCTGTCCTGGCGCCTGCGATCCAGCTTGTGGCTGCGTACCATGTGGTGGGGCGACCGCGACGCCGACCCCAACCCCAACGGCCACTCAAACGCTGACCGCGACGCCTGGTTGCAGCACCAACGCCGACTGCGGGGTGAGCGATGCCTGCGTGACATTCACCTGCATTGGCTCGGCGTGCAATCGGATGGACACGGTGTGTCCTGGCGCATGTAACCCTGCCACTGGGTGCGTGGTTGTCGGCACCCCAACCAACACGCCGACCGCGACTAACACACGGACCTTCACGCCCGTACCGCCGACTAACACGCCGACCAACACACGAACGTTTACGCCCATACCTCCGTCACCGACCATTACGCCGACGGCGACCATTACCCCGACTGCGACCAACACACCGACTGAAACACCGACGCCGTCGCAAACGCCTACGCCGACGCCGATGCCGCCCGTGATTACGCCCGATCCACACGGAGGCTCGACTTCTGTGGGCGGCGACTCGGGGAACGACTGTCCGAACTTCACGGGTGTCTGCAGCGGCGGCTCCAAGAATGGGCAAGCCTGCGGGTGTATGAGCGACTGTCCCGGCGGCTCTTGCACCGCGCCGAACGTCATCACGATATTCGACTGCGGCCCCGAAGCTCCGCCTGTCTGCCATTCTGACAATAACGATCCGGCGATCGGCACGTGCCAGAAGTGTTTGAACGGTACGTTCAGTTGCCCCCTGTTTTCGGCAACGCCACTGCAGCCCGGCCAGATCATCTATGCTACGGACGGTTGCTATGACCCGAGCCGCATTGGTCCCGACACGGTTGTCCAGGCGGTGCCAGTGGCCCCACTGTTGTCACCGCAGATGATCATCGTGTTGGTTGCCAGCCTCGGATTGGTCGGTCTCATAGGCCTCGCGCGCCTGCGGCTGAGCAAGTGACACGAGGGTGACCACCTCTCGTTGAACTGATAGAGGGGCTGCGGGAATCAACCCGTGGCCCCTCTGCTTTTTCCGGCTCTTGAGCAGGCGTTTGCGGCAGCTCAACGGCCACCCGCGAGCTCAGCCACGGTTACCCCAGCGCCGCCCTCGGCTGGTGCACCGGCGTGGAAGCCCTCACAGTACGGGGATCGCGACAGGTAGTCCTCGACCGCGCGCCGCAGCGCACCGCTGCCGATGCCATGGATGATCCGCACGGAAGGATAGCGGGCCCGTGCGGCGCGATCGAGGAAGTCTTCCAGTGCGGAAACCGCTTCGCGCGCGCGCAGGCCCAGCAGGCTGATCTCTTGCGCTGTGCCCTCGGGCGCGGCGGCGACGTGGACCTCGACGCTGACCTTGGGACCACTGTCGACACGGCGCAGCTGTGCGACCGGCACCTCAAAGCGCAAGCTGCCGCGTTGCATCCAGGCGCGCTCACCTTCGACAGAGAGCAGCTGGCCGCGCAAGCCGTTCTGACTGACCTCGACGAGGTCACCGATGCGGGGTGGCCCAGACGGGGCCGGCTGTTCAGCCATCGCCGCCGCCTGCTCGTGGATAGTGGCTTCGTGCTGCTGCACCCAGCGTGTGAGGGTGCGGCGGTCGGCGGTGCCGCGCTGCACGGCGTCCAACAGCTCTCGCCCTTGCTCGCGCACCGTGCGCACGAAGTCGCGTGCCGCCGCCAGCTCCTCCGTCCAGCGCTGGCGGCGCTTCGCTTGCAATTCCTCGAGCAAGTGCTGCGCTTCCTGCTGCGCGTGCGCGGCGGCGCGTACGTGCTCCTCAACGTCGGCGAGGCGCTCCTCGTAGCGACGGCGTACCTCCTCGAGGCGTGCTACTGCCGTGGCCAGCGTCTTCGCCTGCTCGGATCGGGCTGCCTCGGCAATCTCCAGGACAGAGGCCGGGAGTCCTAAGCGGCGCGCAATCGGCAGCGCCTGGCTTTCGCCGATGGAGTGGTAGACCAGACGATAGCATGGCGCCATCGCGTTGAGGTCGAACTCCACGGCGGCTGTCGCGCAGGTATCGTGGCTCAACGCGAAGACCTTTATCGGCGCATAGTGGGTACTCAGCGCGACGCGGGCGCCGCCGGCTTCGAGCATGCGGATCATGCCAATACCCAGCGCCGCGCCGTCGTCGGGGTCGGTACCGACACCAGGCTCATCCAACAACACCAGCGCCGGTGCCTCGCGGCGTTCGAGAATCTCTGTGAGGTTCGCGACATGCGCGGAGAAGGTCGAGAGATTCCGTTCGATGCTCTGTTCGTCGCCCACATCGGTGTAGACGGCTTGGAAGCATGGCAGGCGGCTGCCTTCGGCCGCTGGAATCAGGAGGCCGCTCTGCGCCATCAGCGCCATGAGACCGAGCGTCTTCAACGCAACCGTCTTGCCACCCGTGTTCGGCCCAGTGATGACCAAGATCTGCTTGCCGCTTGGCAGCAGCAGGTCGATGGGCACCACGGTACGCGCGCCGAACAGCAGCAGCGGATGTCTTGCCTGGTGAATCGCCAACTCATGGTCGTCGAGCTGCGGTTGTGTGCAGTGATAGCGCTGCGCGAAGTGGGCGCGGGCGACTAGGGCGTCGATCTCTACCAGCGTGGTGAAGGTCTGGCTCAGCTCGACATGAACTGTCCGCACCAACGCGGTGAGATCAGCCAGGATGCGACGTACGAGTGCTTCTTCCTCCTTGGCCGCTATCAAGAGGCGGTTGTTCAGTTCGACAGCGAACAGTGGCTCGATGAACGTCGTCTCGCCGGAAACCGACCGGTCCTGCACGACGCCGTCGAACTGTCCCGCCATCGCCGTCCTGATCGGAACCACGAAGCGGTTGTTGCGAATGGTGACGTAGCGGTCGGAGATCAGCTCGGCGAGACCTGGTCGTGCCAGCAGCTCGTCCAATCGCCGCGTCAGCTTGTCGCGCAACTGGCGCTGGGTGCGCCGCACGTCGGCGAGCTCGTCGCTGGCGTCGTCGGTTACCCCGCCATCGTCGTCGAGCGCCCGCACCAGGCTGGCCTGTAGCGTTGGGAGCGGGACAAGCTTGTCCGCGAGCTCCGCCAGCAACGGATAGGCGGCGTGATGCTTCTTGAGGAACGGACGAGTGGCGTGGGCGACGGAGAGGACCGTTCGGACGGCGACTAGCGTCGATCCGTCGAGCACGGCCCCGTCATGCGCTGCGCTGCGCAGAGCAGCGCGCAGGTCGGCGAACTCGCGCAGCGGCGGCTCGCCGTGCTCCTCGATGAGCCGGAAGCACTGCCAAGCCGCAGCGAGTGCCCGCTCAACGACAAGGCGGTCGGCGCTCGGTGCCAATGTCCGACACGCTTCCTTGCCAGCCGGCGAACAGGCAAAGTCGGCTACCCGGTTGCGGACGTGGTCGAATTCGAGAGCGGTGAGATCCCTCGGACGCATGGCAATGAGCCCTCGGCATCCAACCGTCAGTTATCAGCTCGAGACAACGAGCTGAGCCCTGACGGCCGAACACTTCACTTCCTGCGCGCCTTCAAGCGGGCTGCAGCGGGCGCGAACAGGGTCACGTTCGCGGACATGGGTCGTGCTGGTCGCCCGTCAGCGTCGTCCGGTACGCGCTCGTGCGGTGCGGCGTTTCGCGCGGTCACGGGCCGGCCAGGGTGCCGCAGGATGAGACGCGCCTCGGCGACTGATATCGGGCGACCGAAGAGGCAAAAAATGCGCTCACCATCCTGCTGACTGTTCGCCCATGTGGCGAACTCTTCAGCCGAAGGTTCATGCCCCACGGCAACCGTGCAACGGCGCACGACGAAGCCCAGCATCATCTTGGGCAGTGCGGAGAGTCCGGAGGCCATAGCGGGTGGCTTCATGCCGCAAAAGCCAGCGCACCGTCAAGATGCCGCGCGTTCGGTAGCCCGTTCGGCGATGATCCGATCGAGCTCGGCGCGCAGGCGGGGCAGCACTGCCTGGTAGCTAAAGGCGCCGATCTTCACGTCCTTGCGCTTGAGATTGACGGTAGACGGACCGCACCACAATCCCAAATCGGCGTCGTCGGTCTCGCCGGGACCATTCACGCGGCACCCCATCACCGCAATAGTGACGCGGTGTTCCTGGGCGTAGCGTGTGAGCTCGCGCACGTGCGCGGCAAGCTCGACGAAGCTCTCGTTCTCTACGCGGGAGCAACTCGGGCAGGAAATGATGTTCAGCCCCTGCCCGAAATCGGGAACCGAGATGAAGCGGCCGTGCGCCACGTCGTCGATGATGTGGTGCCCAACCTCTACCTCCTCGTGCTTGCGGTCGTTGGGCAAGGTCAGCGAGACGCGAATCGTCTCGCCGATCCCCTCGGCGAGCAGCTTCTCGAAGGCCAGCCGTGTCTTGATGATGCCCTCGGGTGGCATGCCGGCCTCAGTGACTCCGAGATGCAGCGGGACGTCGGGCCGCGCCTGTGCGAAGCGGCGGTTGGCTGCGACGACCTTCTGCGGATCGGAATCTTTCAGCGAGACGACGAAACGGTCGAAGCCCTCCTCCTCCACGAGGCCGCAGTGAAAGAGCGCTGACTGGACGATGGCTTCGAGCTGGTCGGACGGGTAGCGCTCGAGAAACTCGGGTGCGACGGACCCGCAGTTGACGCCAATGCGGATGGCGCAGTCCGTGTCGCGGGCGACGTTGACGAGCCACGCAACCTTGTCGGCAACCGATTTGTCGCGCTCGACGTGATGCAGATGGCCGGGGTTGTAACGGATCTTGTCGACGTGTGGGCCGACCTTTGCCGCCAGGCGATAGTTCTCCTGTAGATCAACGGCCAATGCCGCGGTCGTTTGGCGCCGAATTTCTTTCAGGGCTTCGACTTCCTTGTCGTTGTCGACGGCGATGCGCACGACGCCGGCCCCAGCCCGTTGCAACTGTGCGGTCTGCGCGACGGTGGCGTCGATGTCGCGCGTTTTGGTCGCACACATGCTCTGTACGGCGACCGCTGCGCCCGCTCCGATCTGCAACGCGCCAATGCGCACCGCGCGAGTCTGCCGTCGGGGCAGCGCGGCATCGATGGACATGGAAGCAGGCTAGCCGACCGGTTGCAGGGACTCAAGATAAACCGCGGGACGACCGGCGCGGGCCCATCGCACGAGCCACGAATCACGCGTCATGAAGCGCGATCTCCAGATCGTTGTCGGCCGGTGGGCGGTCACTGAACGAGTTGACGTAGGCGGCCAGCGCCGCGTCGCCGAGCTCCTCGGCGGTGTAGGCGAACTGCGCGTCGCCGTCGGCGACCGACGGCCACCAGTCGCGCAACTGCCGCGCCGTTACCTCGGCACGGGCGCGCGGGTAGATGAACGGTTCGGCCATCAGGACGTCGGCGATCACATTGACGAACGCGTCGGCGGTGAAGTCGCGCGAGAAACCCTGCAGATCCGGTTGCGACGCGATCGACGTGAGGCGCCGGCTGCGAATGTCCAAGACGCCGGCACGCAACGTCATGATCCGGTAGGCGTGCGGATACCCCGCCAGCGACGCGGTGACGATGTTGTGCAGCCCGTCTTCCTCCTTCACGTCCTGGATGTGCAGGTGGCCGGTCAACGTGATGCGAACACCGTGCTTGCGCAGGACGGCCTTCACTGCCTCGGCGTTCTCGACGTGGAACCATGAAAAGGTCGGGTTCACTGCCTCACCGGGGACATGCTCGATGATGCTGTGGTGCAGCATGACGATCGTTTCCCGTCCAGGGTCGCGCTGCTTCGCCAGATCATCTTCGAGCCACGCGAGGACATCAGGGGAGATGTAACCGCGATCTTCGTCGGGCTTGGCCGAGCAGATACCGACGAGATGGATGTCTGGTGTCGGATCGCAGCTGTACGCCGTGCGCTGGGTGTGCGTAAACCCAAAGTCTCCGTAGAGGCGAGGTATGTCTGTCGTACGCACAGGGGTGACCTGCGGGTCCAGATACTCAGGTGGCCGCAGCCCGGCCGGGCGTGGCTGATCGTGGTTACCCGACACGCAGAACACGGGCTTGCGGAAGCGCGTGAGGATGTCGCGCGCCTTGTCATGGTTGTATGGCTCGGAATCGCGAGTGAGGTCGCCGGGCACGAGGACGAAGTCCAGCTCCGGCAGCGCATTGATCTCGGCGATCGCCGCTTCGAGCAACTCGACGCTGCGATCGTACATCGTCGGTTCCAACGGGATCGGCGGCGCCTGCCAGCCGGTCTCGGGGTTGGCAACGGTGACGTGCGGATCAGAGATGACGGCGAAGGTCGACACGAGCATGCATCCTGGCGGCACTGGTGGACAGAGTCAACGGCGGCGGGCTCCACAGACACGAACGCCCCGCCAGCGATGCCGGCGGGGCGCTCTCACAGTCAAGTCAGATCAGTTAGATCTTGCTGACGTTACTGGCTTGCGGTCCCTTGCGACCAGGGGTGACATCGAACTGCACCTGCTGGCCTTCTTCGAGACTCTTGAAGCCGTCACCTGAGATCGAAGAGTAGTGGACGAAGACATCTTCGCCGTTCTCTTGCCGGATGAAGCCGTATCCTTTTTCGGGGTTAAACCACTTAACGGTCCCTTGCGCCATGCGCTTCCCTCCTTTGCTCTAGACTCGTCAACCGGGGGCGCTGCATGTCCAGGGACGCGTGCTGCGTTGCCTAACCAAATGCCCACGAAACCTCGTGGCCTAACAAGACGTTTGCCGAACCTGCCGGTATAACTGGCCGGGTTCTATAGCGAAGGCTAATGCTCGCTGCAAGCGGAATCTTATGGCGGCACACCCGGCCGCTCCGAACCCTAGTTGCTACGCTCGCAGAGCAAGCGCGCAGAGCAAGCTCGCGTTGACTCGGCAGACTCTGCGCGGCTATCATCCGCGCGTGCTGTGCGGTGCTGCGGAGGCTGAGGTCCATGGTTGGACGTTCCGATCCTTCCCCAATGGGGACCTTCTCCCCGTGAACCAGATGAGGTCGATCATTGTCCGGCGCCAACGGTAGTGGCTTGCTCCGCGTGATCCCGCTGGGCGGGCTCGGTGAGATCGGCCTCAATTGCCTCGTGCTCGAATACGGCGACGCGGCGATCGCCATCGACTGCGGCCTCATGTTCCCCGAGCTGCACATGCTGGGGATCGACCTGGTCATCCCGGATCTCACCTACTTACAGCGCCTCGGGGACCGCTTCCTCGGCTTTGTCATCACGCACGGACACGAAGACCACGTCGGCGCGCTGCCATACATCCTGCGCGATCTGCCGGCGCCGGTGTACGCCACGCCGATGGCGGCGGGGCTGCTCACGGAGAAGCTGCGCGAGCACAACCTGCTCGACTCGACGCGGCTCACCGTAGTGCGACCGCGGCAGACGTGGGAGATGGGGCCGTTCACCATCGAGACCGTGCACATGACGCACTCGATTGTGGACGCCGTGGCGCTCGCCATCCGCACGCCGGTCGGCACGGTCATCCACAGCGGCGACTTCAAGCTCGATCAGACCCCGATCGATGGGGCGGCCTCCGATCTGCAACGCCTGGCGGACTATGCCGCCAACGGTGTCCTTCTGCTGTTGTCCGACTCCACCAACTCGGAACGCGAGGGGTACACCCCCTCCGAGCGCACGGTGCGTGGCGATCTCGACCGCATCTTCAGTGAGGCACCTGGCAAGATCTTTTTCTCGACGTTCTCGTCGCATGTGCACCGCCTGACGCAGGTGCTGCAGCTCTCGCAGCGCCACGGGCGCCGGGTGGTAACGGTCGGTCGCAGCATGCACAACAGCCTCAAGATCGCCTCGCAGCTTGGTTACCTGGAGTGCCCTCCTGCGTTGTTCGCCGACGTCAGCGAGCTGCGCCAGCTCAATCCGCAGGAGGTGACGCTGCTGATCACCGGCAGCCAAGGCGAGCCGCTGTCGGCGCTCATCCGCATCGCGGTCGGCGATCACGGCCAGGTGCGCATGGAACCCGACGACGACGTGATCCTCTCATCGCGCATCATCCCGGGCAACGAGAAGTCGATCAGCAATATGATCAACCACTTCTGCCGGCGCGGCGCACGCGTGCACCACGCGGGCACCGACCACGTGCACGTCTCCGGCCACGCGAGCCAAGAGGAGCTGAAGCTGCTGCTCCGCATCGTGCGGCCGCGCTACTTCGTGCCCGTCCACGGTGAGTACCGGCACCTCGTGCGCCACCGCGGCCTGGCGCAGTCGGTCGGGATGACGCCGGAGTCAACGTTCCTGCTGGAAGACGGTAACGTTCTGGAGATCGACGCTGGCGGCGCGCGCGTCGCCGAGCCTGTGCACGCCGGGCGGGTCTTCGTTGATGGCAAAGGGATCGGCGACGTCGAAGACGTCGTACTGCGCGACCGGCGACATCTGTCGTCCGACGGCCTGGTGCTCGCCATCCTTGGCATCGACCAACAGAGTGGAGAGATCATCTCGGGGCCGGATCTCGTGTCGCGCGGCTTCATCGAGGAGGACGGTCAGGACTATCTGGAACGTGCCAAAGCGGTCGTGCTCGAGACCTTGAAGCAGATCACGCCCGAGTCGCGCGCCGATTCGATGGAAGTCAAAGAGGAGGTACGCAAGGCGCTGAAACGCTTCTTCGCGCGCACCTTGGAACGGCGACCGGTGATCGTGCCGTTCATCATGGAAATGTAATTGGAGAGGTGACGTGGCACGCACTCGAGCGGCAACCAAGCCGGCAGCCAAAGAGCCGGACGAGCGGGAAGCCTCGCAGCTGCTGAACGAGGTGGCCGGCCTGATCACTCTGGCGGCGGCGGTCTTCGCACTGGTCAGCTTTGTCTCCTTCCAGCCTGGAGAGACGGGCACCAATCTCGGTGGCCCTGTGGGGCATGGGCTGTCGAGCGTGTTGATGCAGGCCTTCGGCTTGGCCGTGTTTCTGCTGCCGGTCCTGCTGGCCATGCTGGGGGTACAGCTCTTTCGTGCGCGGCTCGACGACATTTCCGCGGCCCGTGCGATGGCGTCGCTGACGCTGCTCCTCAGCCTGGCTGTCCTGCTCGGACTCATCCGGCAACACAGCGACGTGGTCCACGCGGGCGGCTGGTTCGGTGGCTTCATCAGCACGTTGCTGCGCGACGCGTGCGGTACGCTGGGCGCGTCGGTGATTACGGCCGTTCTGCTGTTGCTCGCGGTGATGTTCACCACCGGCTCGTCGTTGCGCAGCGGTGCGAGCACGGTCGCCACCACCACTCGGCAGCGCGTCACGACCTGGCGCGTGCGGCGCGCCGCGAAGCCGGCCGCCGAGCATACGCCGCTGAATCGCAAGCGTGATGCGGCGTCCCTGGGATCGGGACCGGTCATTGTTCTCAGCGAGGACGCCGCTATCGGCGAGGGGAAGAAACCGCGTCGCCAGGTCGCGCAGCCGGTGCTGCCGTTCGCCGGCGGCTATCAGACGCCGACGCTGGATCTGCTGGACACGCCGCGCCACGCGGTTGTCCGCGTGGACGAAGAGGCACTGCGCAAGAGCTCCGAGATCCTCGAGGCGAAGCTGGCGAATTTCGGCATCGAGGGAAAAGTCGTCGCGGTCCGTCCGGGGCCGGTGATCACGACGTTCGAGATCGAGCCCGCCCCGGGCGTGAAGGTCAACCGCATCGTCACCCTGCAGGACGATCTCGCCATGGCTCTACGCGCCGTCGGCGTACGCATCCTGGCACCGGTGCCGGGGAAGGCGGTCGTCGGCATCGAAGTCGCGAACACCAAGCGCGAGCAGATCTTCCTCAAAGAGATTTTGGAGAGCGATCCGTTTGCGGAGGCGCAATCGACATTGACGCTCGCCTTGGGCAAGGATAGCTCCGGGTATCCGGTGGTCGCCGATCTGGCGCGCATGCCGCATCTGCTGCTGGCAGGCGCGACCGGAACGGGCAAGTCGGTGTCGCTCAACGCAATGATCATGAGCATCCTCTTCAAGTCGTCGCCGCGCGACGTACGCTTTGTGATGATCGATCTGAAGATGCTCGAGCTGTCGCTGTACGAGGAGATGCCCCATCTGCTCGTGCCGGTGGTGACGGACCCGAAGAAGGCCGTGGTCGTGCTGAAGAACCTCGTCGAGCAGATGGATCAGCGCTATCGGCTGCTCAAGGAGAAGGGCGTCCGCAACATCGACAGCTACAACCGGCTGATGGAACATGACGAGGACGAGCGACGTGCCGGGGTCATCGAGCTGACTCACGTGCTCGAAGACGAAGAGGACGAGGTCGTGCAGACGCCTGCCGATGGACTGCGGCACGAGCGTCTGCCGAAGATCGTGGTCATCATCGATGAGCTGGCGGATTTGATGATGACGGTTGGTCGTGACGTCGAGGAGCCGATCACGCGCTTGGCGCAGAAGGCACGTGCCTGCGGCATGCACTTGATTCTGGCGACGCAGCGCCCGTCGGTCGACGTCATCACCGGCCTCATCAAGGCGAACTTCCCTGCACGCATCTCGTGCCAGGTGACCGCACGCGTCGACTCGCGCACGATCCTCGACTGCATCGGCGCCGAGCGTCTGTTGGGCCACGGCGACATGCTCTTCCTGCCACCCGGGACGGCGAAGGTGCAGCGTCTGCACGGTGCCTTCGTGTCCGAGGCCGAGATTCGCAAAGTGACCGACTTCGCGAAGCGGCAGGCACGGCCGAACTACGCGCTCGATCTGCTAGAGGATGATTCCGAAGACGAGGACGGCGCGATGGTGGACGACGGCTACGACGACGTGATGTACGACCAGGCCGTCCGCTTGGTCACCGAGAGCCGGCAAGCGTCCATCTCCTGGGTGCAGCGTCGGCTGCGCGTCGGCTACAATCGCGCCGCGCGAATGATCGAGCGCATGGAACGCGAAGGCGTGGTGACCACCAGCGAGAACGGCCGTCCACGCGAGGTCATTGCGCGGCACATCGAGGAATAGCGATGATGTTCCGCGTGTGGATATGCGCCGTCCTGGCGGCGGTCGTACCACGCGTGAGTCTGGCGGCTTCGGACCTCGACGGGCTCGTGCACAAGGTGCAAGAGCGCTACGACGCAACGCGCGACTTCACTGCCGACGTCACACAGGAAATGACCATCGCCAGCCTTGGTAAGACGACGACAGCGCATGGCACGGTGGCGTTCAAACGCCCCGGCAAGATGCGCTGGGACCTGAGCCAGGGTGATGAACAGGTCATCATCGCTGACGGCGAGACGTTGTGGTTGTATCAGCCGGGTGAGAAGCAGGTGCTCAAGGCGCCGTTCGACGCGGCGTTTCGTGCCACCACGCCGATTTCGTTCCTCACCGGTGTGGGCAAGATCGCGCAGGACTTTGAAGTCAGCCTGGACTCTGAGGACGACAAGGGCAGCGCGGAAATGCACCTCATGCTCACGCCGCGGCGCGACAACACGAGTGTCGGCAAGCTGCGGCTCACCGTGGCACGTGACAGTGGCGAGATCCGCGGCGCGGAAATTCACGACCCGCTCGGCAACGTCAGCCGTTTGCGTTTCGATCACATCAAACGCAACGTTGGCCTCAAGGATGACCAGTTCGCATTTCAAGTCCCACCCGGCGTCGATGTGATTAGCGCGCCGATCGGGCAGTGAGGGGTCGCCATGCCTTCGTTCGACGTGGTGTCAGAGGTCGACCCGCAGGAGGTCGACAACGCCATCAATCAAACCCGCAAGGAGATCGGTCAGCGCTACGACTTCAAGGGCACGAAGACGAGCATCGACCTCGACAAGGACGGGGTTCACATCGTGTCTGACGACGACTTCAAAGTGAAGGCCGTCGTTGACGTCCTGCAATCGAAGTTCGTGCGGCGTGGGATTTCACTGAAGGCGCTGGTGTACGGCAAGATCGAGCCCGCCGCCGGCGCCCTCGCCAAGCAAACGATCACCGTTCAGCAGGGGATCGATGCCGACCATGCGCGCCAGATCGTCAAGCTGGTGAAGGACGCCAAGCTCAAGGTGCAGGTGCAGATCCAGGGCGATCAGCTGCGGGTCAGCGGGAAGAAGCGCGACGACCTGCAGGCAGTGATCCAATTGCTGAAAGGGCAGGAACTCGATCTGCCTCTGCAGTTCAGCAATTTTCGCGATTAAGGCCTGCGGCCGGCGTCTGTTCTATGGTCCGCTCCCGTTGGTCGCTGCAGACTGCTCAAGTCCGATAGGCTGCTAGCAGTGACTTGGTCACGGGGCGCACGTGGCGCCCCGTGACCGCGCGTCCGCCTCACGCGACTTGCGAGCGCGATTCGGTCTCACCGTGCAGCGTTGCGAAGATGCTCCAGCGGTTGCGATACCCGGCATAGCGGCCGCGGTACGCCTTGCCGGCACCGTGCAAGCTGAACGTGGGACCGGTGATCGCGCTCGAGGGGATGATAAACGTCTCGTCCGCGGCACGCCGGTGCTTGGCGACGCATACGAAGACGTCGCAGTACTTGCGTTCCCAACGCCCGTGGCGGTGGAAGTTGAAATTCCAGCTGCGGTAGTCATACGCGTAGCGCCGACCGTTGACCTTCACGGTATGCGCGTAGCGTCCGGGGAAGGCAACGCGCAAAGCAACGCGCAACTCCCCGTTGATCAGCAGATCGAATTTTCCGTTGCGTGGAGCTTCCTCCACAAAGAGACCCATGCGCCGCAGGCGACTGGCGGCTGCCGTGCGCGCTGCTTGATGCTTGACCTGACGATTCATGCACACTAGCCCCTGCAGGGTGACCGCCAAGCTGTCTTGACTGCCACATCCCGCCCCAAGATTTTCAGCACCCCACAACAGGGATCAGAGGCTATGACCGGACTATATCGTCGGTCACTCGGTATCGCAATAAAAAACTTTCAGTGAGATGTCGGCGGCGATGTGGCGGGCAATTGTGCCGCGACGAAGATGGTTCCACGGTCGAGATCGTATGGCCCGTGCCATGCGCTGCGATGACACGGCGGTACCTTCCCACCTGTGTAGAAGCGACTGCCGGGCGCAACGAGTGCGCGGTATCGCGGTTGGCCTGGGCCGCTGACCCATTCGGTTTCGGTGCCGGCCTCGCTCCTCCACTCACCGTCGGCTCGCCACTGTTGCGTATCGCCGTCGTAGACCCACGCGCGTGCATCGTACGTGACTTGCCGTTGCATTCCGTTGTCCGTTGTCACGGTGCGCTCGTGCCGCACGTGGATCTCGCTGACGCGGTACGACCAGCATGCCTCCTCGTCCACCTCCGGCGAGAGTGCATCGTCACCGGGTTGGAGCGCCGCGATGTTCCACGAAAACTCGCGATCCAATCGGGCGCGCTCACTGGGAGTGAGTGGCAGCGCGGCGAGCTGGCGCCGTATCGCCGCCGCCTGCGACGGATCGGACTGCAGCGCTTGCCGCAACGAGTCGACGGCCAGGCGGTAGTTTCCGGCTTTCGCGGCCAACTGCGCCAGATGCAGATAGCGCGTGGCGTCCGCCTCCGGCGTGCGCTCTTCACGCGGCGCATGGACGAAGGCGTTGTCGATCATCCAGCGTTGCTCGGACACCGCCTTGGTAAAATCGCCGTGCGCTTCATCTTCAGCGAGCTGCGTCTGATGATTCTCCCAGGTCGAGGTAATGCAACCCGTCACCAGTATCAACACGAACACTAGGGGCCAGCGCATGCGCGGACTATAGCGCATCCGCGGCGGCGTGTCCGCCGTTGACAGTTACTGAACAGGCGGTGTACGCACAGCGCACCATACAGTGGACAAGGAGGTGCGGCATGTGGGCAACTCGACTGGGCATCGCGGCGGTCGTGGCGTTTGTCGTGGGACCGGTGCTGGCGCACCTCGGCGTCCTACCACCACGCGTAGGATTCTTGCTCTTCGGCCTCGGAGGGCTGCTGGGCATCATCGCGGCGGTTCTGGGCATCATCGGCGCGCTACGCGGTGGCGGCGTGAGTGCGGGTTTGGTTGTTGGCGCGCTAGTCGCGGCGATCTTCCTCGTCTTCGCCGTGCCGGCAGGTAAGGTGCCGCCAATCAACGACATCACAACGGACACGTCGACCCCGCCGCAGTTTGTGGCTGCGGGCTCGATTGAGGTGAACCGCGGCCGAGACATGAAGTACCCCGGTCCGTCGTTTGCCGAGCAACAACGCGGGGGCTACCCCGACCTCGCGCCGCTCCAACTGGCCGCGTCACCCGATGAGGTCTACGCGCGCGTTGAGGTGGTGGCGAAGCAGATGCCGACCTGGCAGATCACGCGCACCGATGCCGCGGCGCATGCGCTCGAAGGCGTGGACACAACCCAGCTGTTCCAGTTCAAGGACGATTTCGTCATCGAAGTGCGGCCGCAGAACAGCGGCAGCCTCGTGCAGATGCGCTCCAAGTCGCGTGACGGCAAGGGCGATGTCGGCGCAAACGCCGCACGTATCAGGGCGTTCTTCGAGAAGCTGAAGTAGGTCTCGTGCGACCGCTGCGCCGACCGCAACGCACTACTGTCTGAACGCCGGCAGCACCGTTTCCGCGAACAGTCGCGCCGGGTCGCGGGTGTCGCGGCCGAAGAACTCGATGACGAACATCGTGCAGCCCGCAGCGACCTGCGCACGAATCTTGGCGATGCACTCCTGCGGCGTGCCGGCGATGCCTTGGCCGAGGTGACCGCCATAGATCGCCTGCGCCTTCTCCACCTTGGCCTGCGCGTCGGCGCTGTCCTTGCCGATCACGACCATCGTTTGCTGCGACACCTGGATCGACTGTGGGTCACGACCGACTGCGGCGCAGTGCTCGCGCAGGAGCGCGACCTTGTGTGCAAGCTGGCCCTGATGGACGGCGAGGTTGTTCCAGATGTCGGCATGACGGGCGACGATGCGCAGCAAGACACGCTCGCCGCCGCCGCCGATAAGAATCGGCGGATGCGGTTTGCGGACCGGCTTGGGTTCACAGTACACGCCGGCCGTGCGAAATGTCTTCCCGGCGAACGTCGGCTGCTCCTCGGTCCACATCTGTTTCATCAGCGTGGCTGCCTCATCGAGTTGTCGGAGGCGCGTCGCGAGCGGAGGAAAGTCAAACCCATAGCCGCTGAACTCCATCTCGAACCAGCCGCTGCCGAGGCCGACGATGAGCCGGCCGCCGGTGATGTTGTCGAGCGTAGCGGCCATCTTTGCGAGCAGCGCGGGGTTGCGGAAACCGATGGGCGACACCAGCGTGCCGAGCTGCACGCGCGACGTGATCGCTCCGACCGCCGATAACGTGGTCCATGCTTCAAGGATGGGAATCTGCGGCCCGGGGATGCCGTAGAGGTGGTCGTTGAGCCACACGGAGTCGAAGCCCAGAGATTCGACCTCCTGCGCGACGGCGCGCGTCTCCTCCCACGTCCGTTTGATCTGCGGCAGGGTCACACCGAAGTGAATCGTCATCGCGTACCTCCCGAGCGGAACACAGAGCACAGAACACAGACGCCAGACAAGAGATCACGTCTTGCGGCTCCCTGACTCCTCGTCGACCCGCGCCAGGGGATTCGCCGATCCGCCACCTTGTATGCAAGCCGTCCGCTCGGCGCCGATCCGAAATCGCAACCGGAGTCAGATAGATGAATTCGATCGAGCGCTTTGTGTCCTACGCGGACGCCTTCGAACGGACGTTCATTGACGACCGCTGGGGATGTCTGGAACAGTACTTCACGGAGGGCGCGATCTACGTGACGCTGGGTCCGCATGCGCAGAGAGCAGAGGGTCGTGAAGCCGTTGTGGAAACCCACCGTCGGGCCGTCTCGACCTTCGATCGATGGCTGCGTGAGCACGCGGGAAAGCTGGCGCCCCATGGGTGACCTGAAAAGCAGCGACGTTCAGTCCAGCTACGACCGCGTGGCGGACGAGTATGTCCGGCGCATCTACGACGAGTTGCAGCACAAGCCGCTCGACCGCCAGCTGCTGGACAGGTTTGCTGACGACGTACGACCGGTCGGCCTGGCGTGCGACATGGGCTGCGGGCCTGGGCACGTCGCTCGATATCTGCACGAGCGCGGCGCGCAGGTCTGCGGTGTGGACTTGTCGCCCCAGATGGTCGAGCGTGCACGCGGCTTGAACCCAGGCATCGGATTCGTGCAAGGCGACATGCGTGCCCTCGACGCGCAAGACGGCGCGTGGGCTGGCATCGCAGCGTTCTACTCGATCATCCACATTGCGCGCGCTGAGGTGGTCGCAGCGTTGCGTGAGCTGAGGCGTGTGCTGCGGCCCGGCGGGTTGCTGCTGCTGGCGTTTCACATCGGCGACGATGTCCTCCATCTCGATGAATGGTTGGGCCAGTCGGTGAATGTCGACTTCTTCTTTTTTCGCGCCGCCGAGATGGCAGGCTACTTGACGTCGGCGGGCTTCGAGGTCGAGGAGATCATCGAGAGAGATCCGTACCCGGATGTAGAACATCAAAGTCGGCGCGCGTATATCTTTGCGCGCCGGCCCGACGAAGGAGGGAGCACGAATGGTGAGCGGTAGCTGTCTGTGCGGACGAGTTCGCTACGAGATCGACGGCAAGCTGGGACCGATGGGTCACTGCCACTGCGTGACATGCCGCAAGGCACAAGGTGGCCCGTTCGTCACCAACGCACCGGTGCGACGCAAGTACTTTCGGCTGGTGTCCGGCAGCGAGTCGGTGGCGGAGTATGAGTC